>CBDUQI010000014.1:0-48891 GCA_965369325.1 uncultured Gammaproteobacteria bacterium | reverse complement strand
CTGGATGTCGTCGCGCAACACGTGGTCAACGCGGTGTTCTGGAACATGGGCGAGAACTGCTCGTCCAACTCGCGCCTGATCGTGCACGAAAGTGTGCATGATGAGCTGGTCGAGAAGATTTTGTTCCGTCTGCGCGAGTGGCGCACAGGTCCGCCACTGGACCCTGCCACGCGCCTGGGCGCCATCATCAGCCGGGAGCATCACGAAAGCATCCTTAATTACATCGCCAGCGGTATCGAGCAGGGCGCGCAATTGGTGGCGGGTGGCGAGGCCGCGAACGCAGGCGGCGGTTACTTTGTACAACCGACCGTGTTTACCAACGTGTCGCCGCAGATGCGCATTGCCCGCGAGGAGATTTTTGGTCCGGTGCTGGCTGTGATTCGCGTGGCCAGCGAGGAGCAGGCCCTGATGGTCGCGAACGACACCTGCTATGGGTTAACGGCCTCGCTGTTCACCCGCGATCTGCGTCGCGCTCATCGCATGGCCCGCGCGATTCGTGCCGGCACGGTGACTGTCAACACGTATGGTGAAGGTGACATCACCACGCCCTTCGGCGGCTACAAGCAATCCGGCTTTGGCGGGCGCGACAATTCTCTGCACGCGCACGATCAGTACACCGAGCTCAAAACCATCTGGCTCGATCTGTCTGAACAGCATCTGGACTCGATTGACTGAGATGTCCGGGCGCAGCTATCAGGCCGCACAAATTCCCGCCGACCTTGCGGGCTCGGGCTGGTACGACATCCTGCCAGATCCAGGGCCGGCCAATGTGCTTGACGCCTCGCGCGCAACCGACTGGCTAATTATCGGGGCGGGTTTCGCCGGGCTGAGCGCAGCACGACAGATTCTTCAGGACGATCCGCAGGCGCAGGTGACGGTGCTGGACGCTCAGCGCATCGCCTGGGGCGCGTGCGGGCGCAATTCGGGCTTTATGATCGATCTGCCGCACGAACTGCAAAGTGAAAACTACGCTGCCGACAGCGCGCACAGCCAACAGGAGATTGAGCAGAATCGCGCAGCGATCGCGTTTGCCAGCGATGTGGTGGAGCAGTTCGGTTTGCGCCGTGCGTTTGAGCGCTGCGGGAAATATCACGGTGCCGTGGACAGCGCCGGGCTGGCCGCGATGAAAGCGTTCAGCCGCGATCTGGCAGGAATGAACGAGCCCTACACGGAGCTATCCGCGGGCGACATGAAGACCGTGACCGGCACCGAGTATTACACCGGTGGCATCCACACACCCGGCTGCGTGCAAATCCAACCTGCCGAGTACATTCGGGGCCTGGCGCACGGTCTGTCCAGCGAATACCCCAATTGTATGATTTACGAAAATTCACCCGCTCAGCGGATTACCCCCGGCAACCCGGTCGTGGTGGAAACGCCAGCGGGGGAGGTTCGCGCCCGGCGCACCATTCTCACCATCAACGGGCATTTGGGTTCGTTCGGTTGGTATCCGCGCCAGTTGATGCACGTGTTCACGTTCGCCAGCATGACCCGCGCGCTGACCGGCGCCGAAGTGGCAAGTCTGGGCGGCGAAACCGCCTGGGGTTTGATTCCCGCCCATCCTATGGGGACTACGGTGCGCCGCTTGCGCCAGAATCGCATCGTGATCCGCAATACCTTTACCTACAACCCGAATATGCGCACCCGTCCGTCGCAGGTGCAAAAACTGGGCAAGCGCCACGACCGCTCATTCGCCGCGCGCTTTCCGATGCTGGAGGAGGTCACGATGGAACATCGCTGGGGCGGCCACCTTTGTCTGTCACGCAATTCGGCGCCCGTATTTGGTGAGTTGGACGATAACCTTTACGCCGCAGGCTGCCATAACGGCCTTGGTACCACAAAAGGCACCCTGGGCGGAAAACTCATTGCCGACCTCGCACTCGGCAAAGACAGCGAGATGCTTCAACAGTTGCTTGCCAGTCCGGCGCCGCAACGACTGCCGCCAGCCGCAGTGATGACGCCCGCCGCACACAGTTATCTCAAATGGCATCACTGGCGGGCCGGGCGCGACTTGTGAGCATCGGTGTATAGGAATCATAGACGATGGCAACCAGGAAAAATCTCCGACGCGGCGGGCGCAGTGCGCGCCAGAAGCTGCGCAGCGATCGGCGCGAAGACATGTTGCCCACGTTAACTCGCGAGCTGCCCTGCACCGAGCCGATGACTCAGGCGCAGATTCATGCTATCCACGACGCCTCGATGGATGTGCTGGAAGAGGTTGGGGTGGATTTTCGCGATGAGATCGCGCTGGCGCAACTGAAGCAGGCGGGCGCGGATGTCGCCGGCGAGCGTGTGCGTTTCGATCGCGACATGATCATGGAGCTGATCAGCAGCATTCCGCAGACCATCACGCTGCATGCGCGTGATCCGGCCAAATCCGTGGGTGTGGGTGATAAGCAGAGCATCTTTGTCCCGATGACCGGTGCGCCGTTTGTGCGTGACCTGGACGGCAAGCGCCGCTGGGGCACACTGCAGGACCTGAATAACTTCCATCGTCTGGCCCACATGTGCCCGGCGATGCACTCCAGCGCCCACGTTATCTGCGAACCGATGGATGTGGCAGTGGGCCACCGTCACCTGTGGATCACCTATTCATCCATGGCCCATTCGGACAAGACCTATATGGGCATGTCCACCTCGGGCGATAACGCGGCCGATGTGATCGAGATGAGCAAGATCCTATTTGGCGCGGACTACCTGATGGACCATCCGGTAGTCACCGCGAACGTCAACGGCAACTCACCGCTGGTATGGGATGAGACCATGCTGGGCGCGTTGCGGGAGTTCGCCGCTTACAACCAGCCGGTGCTGTGCTCGCCGTTTGTACTGGGCGGGGCGAACACGCCGGCCAGTACGGTGGCGACTGTGGCGCAGCTCAATGCCGAGGCGCTGTCTGCGCTGGCCTACACACAGGTGGTGAACAAAGGCGCGCCCGCCATCTACGGTCACTACCTCAGCACCGTCTCAATGGCCTCCGGCGCACCCATGGCGGGCACGCCTGAAGTATCGCTGATGAATTTCCTGATTGGTCAGATGGCACGGTTCTACAAAGTGCCGTGGCGCACCTCCAACACACTGGGCGGGGCCAAAACCTTCGACGCGCAGGCCGGCTACGAAAGCGCAACCACGTTGATGGCCGCGGTGCTGTCCGGCGCCAACTACATCTGGCACTCCGCCGGCTGGAACGAAGGCGGCATGCATTGCTGCATGTCCAAGTTTGTCGTGGATGCCGAGCAGTGCGCGATGGCCTATCGTATGGCGCAAGGGCCGCAGTGGGGCGATTTTGAAGAGGCACTGGCGGCGATTCGGGACATCGGTCCTGGCGGACACTACATGGGGCACGCGCATACGCTGAAGAATTTTCAAAGCGCGTTTTTCATGCCCAAATTATTTGATAATAATTCCATTGAGCAATGGGAGCAGGACGGGTCAGTTGAGATTACCGAGCGCGCTGCCAACTACGTGCGCACGTTGCTCAATCAATACGAGCAGCCGACATTGGACCCCGCGCTTGATGAGGAGCTGCTGGCCTACATTGCGCAGCGCGAGCAGGAAGTCCCCGGCGAAGTGAGATAGCGATGTTCACCAACAAGGTCACAGTGGTTACCGGCGCCACAGGAGGTGTAGGGCAGGCGCTGGTGCGGCTGTTCGTACAGCAGGGTGCGATTGTGATGATCGCTGATCAGGACCCGGCAGCGTGCGAGGCACTGGCGCAGGAGGTGACCGTACAGGGCGGGAAGGCCGGCGCATGCCCTGGCGACCTGACTGACAAACGGTACTGCGAGCACCTAATCCAGCAGACGGTTGCGCAGTTCGGTGGGATCGATATTCTGCTGAACAACGCGGGCGTCATTCCACGTGGGACCATCGAGCAGACCACTGACGAGATGTGGTTTGCGGCAATGAACGTCAATTTAAACGCGGTGTTCTTTCTCTGCCGTGCCGCCATCCCACACATGAAAGCCCGCGGCGGTGGAGCCATCGTGAACACCTCTTCCACCTGGGGGCTGTATCCTGGGCCGGCACATGTGGCTTACTGCACAAGTAAAGGCGCCGTGGCTGCGCTGAGTAAAAATCTTGGGCGCGATTGCGCACCGCTGGGCATCCGGGTAAACGCCGTGTGTCCGCACGAAGTCAACACGCCCATGCTGCGCAGTGGATTTGAAGTTCGCGGGCTGGACCCGGATCGGGCGCTCGAAGAGCTAAACGCGACCGTACCGATCGGACGCATTGCCGAACCGCAGGACATTGCCGACGTGATTGCGTTTCTGGCCTCCGATCAGGCGCGCTACATCGCGGGCGAAACGGTTGAGGTGACCGGCGCAAAACCGGTCTCCGGTTAGGGGGATTCAATGCGTCTTCAAGGCAAAGTAGCCGTCGTGACCGGTGGCGGCCGTGGCATCGGTCTGGGCATTACGCAAAAGTTACATGCGGCCGGTGCTCAGGTGCTGATAGCGCAGCGGCGCGCACCTGCGCAAGCGCTGCTTGCCCAAGCCGGCATCGCCTTCCTTGCGGTTGATCTGGCAGAGCCTTCCGCGCCCGCGAGCATCGCCGGCGCCGCACAACAACACTTCGACGGCACCGATATCCTGGTAAACAACGCAGGCTTCATGTTCGAGTGCGAACTGGCGCAGATGCAGATGGCGCAGTGGGATCAGATGATGGCGGTCAACTTACGTGCGCCGTTATTTGTGACTCAGGCGTTGCTCCCGCAGATGCGCGCTCGCGGCGGCGGCAGCATTATCAATATCGGCTCTATTGAGGGGCTGGCGGCTAACCCGGGCCACACGGCGTACTGCGCGTCTAAATCGGGTCTGCATGGCATGACTCGGGCAATGGCGGTGGATTTGGGCAACGCGGGCGTACGCTGCAACGCCATTGCGCCGGGCTGGATTAACTCGGATCTGAGTGAAGCGTATCTCAACAGCCAGCCCAACCCTGCGCAGGCCCGCGCGGGGCTCGATGCGCTGCACCCGGTGGGGCGCAGTGGCCAGCCGGGTGATGTGGGGGATGCCGCCGTGTTTCTGGCCAGTGACGAGTCTGCGTTCATCACCGGTGAGGTGATCACGATCGACGGCGGGCGCACGGCCAAATTGCCGTTGCCGTTTTAGGTCGCCCGATCCGTCGGCCCAGCAGTTGCGCCCAGCCTTGGCGACCACCGTTTCGGTGCCTTCCAGGTTGATGTCCAGATCCAGCGGCGAGCTGGAGAAATCCACCCCGGGCTCACATTCGTTCCACCGGATCCACGGCTTGACGGTATCCACGGCCCCCGGATAGCAGGTGTTGCCCCGTCAGCCCTTGTAACGGCGGTCGGTTACTGGGCCCGCACCTGGATGCTCTGTCCGATATCGTCCATGATCGCACGCAACTGATCGTAATCGGGGTGGCGAACGCGCATCCAGGCGTTGGCCATGTAGCCGCCTTCCACCGGCTGCGTGGACGAGCCCGGCGGTGGGAAATGACTAGCGACGATGCAATCACCGTAGCGTTGCTGTATCGCCTCCAGGCCGTCGTAGCCAACAATGCGGCCATCGCAGTTTGGCCGCAGTGCGATCATTCCGCCCGCAAACCGGCGCGAGGGCCGCTGATGGACCTGGCCATCGGTGACGGCGCTTGCCCAGTCGCGGTACAGGTCGATCTCGTTGGCGGCGTTGTACACCTCCCACTGCAGTACACCGGGTGGCCGACAGCCAATCTCCGAGAACATCAGGCCTTTCGGTCCGTAGAACCACTCCATGTGGGTGGCGGAGTTTTCAATGCCAAGCACTTCAACCACCCGGCGCGCCATTTTGCGTACTTCCGCGTAACCGGCGGCGTCAATGCGGTTGGTCGCGACCATCTGCGGCGAGATCCAGCGCGTGCGCATCGCCTCCAACACGTTGGGGTAGTAATGGGTGATAAATTCGTAGGCGATTTTGCCGTTGACGGTGATGCTGTCCAGGTAGCCTTCGTGGCCCTCGATGAACTCCTCCACGGCCGTCGGCACGCCATGCGCGACGCCGGTTTCCGCGATCACCTGCATCAATTGCTCTTCATTGTTCACCCGCCACGTGCCCGCCGCGCCCGCGCCGCTGGCCGGTTTTAGAATCAGCGGATAGCCCACGCGTGCGGCAAAGTCGATGACCTGCTCTGCGCTTGTCGCGCCGGTGGATTGTGCGCACGGTATGCCGGCTTCGCGCAACGCTTGTTTCATGGCCGGCTTGTCGCGACACAAAAACGCGGTGCGTACGCTGGTACCGGGAATTGCGCATCGTTCGCGCACGTTGGCGGCTGGCTGGATATGCGCTTCTACGGTGGCTTCCATGCGGTCTATCCACACATGCTCCTGCGCCGCGCGCACGGCGACCTCAAGCGCGGGCTCGTTGGTGACCGAGGAGATCTGAATGTACTCGGCCATCCAGAACTTGAGTTCTTTGTCCAACGCCTCACGTGGTGCCTCGCCAATGCCGATGACGGCATGGCCGGCATCGCGCAGTCCGCGCACAAATTCCCGTTGGTTGGCCGGGAAGCCCGGCTCGATGAAGATGACATTCATGATCCGGTCCGTCCGAGCATATGTTGGTACAACTGAAGGTATTGCTGGCCGCGCCGTGGCCAGGAGAAGTCCTGTTGCATGCCGTTTTGAACGATCCGTTGCCAACTGGCCTTGTCAGCAAACAGGTCCAGCGCCCGGCTGAGCGCCCAGGTAATCGCCGCCTGATCAAAATCGTTGAACACCACGCCGGTGCCCTCGCCGGTGTCGGTGTTGTACTGCTGCACAGTATCAGCCAGGCCGCCGGTCTTGCGCACCACCGGCACCGTGCCGTAAAGCTGGCTGTACATCTGGTTCAGCCCACAGGGTTCGTAACGCGAGGGCATTACAAAGAAGTCGCTGCCGGCTTCGATCAGATGCGCCAGCGCGTTATCGTATCCCTCGCGAAAGTAAGCGCGCCCAGGGAAGCTCTTTTGCAGCGTGTGGAAAAAGTCCGTGTACTGCCTCTCGCCGCTGCCGAGCACTACCAGCCGCGAGTTGCGGTGGGCCAGCATCGCGGGTAACGCGTCAAACAATAAGTCGTGGCCCTTTTGATGCGTCATGCGGCTGACAATGCCGAAGATGGGCGCGTCGTCGTCCTGTTGCAAGCCGGTCAGCTCCAGCAGTGCAGTGCGGTTTTTGTATTTGCCGGCCATGTCATCATGGGTGTAGGCGTGCGGGATGAACGGGTCTTGTTGCGGAGACCATTCGTTGTAGTCCACCCCGTTTAGAATGCCGACAAAGGCATCGCGCCGCTGCAACAGAATGCTCTGCAACCCCGCGCCCTGATCGGTGTGCTGCACTTCCTGCGCGTAGGTGGGACTTACCGTGGTGAGGGCGTCGGCGTACATCAGCCCCGTCTTCAGCGAGTTGATCATGCCGGCCGCCAGATCATCCTGGTGTAGCATCGGGGTGTACTGCAGCAGCCCCAGGTCGTGCACGACGCTACCGGGGAACACCCCCTGATAGCCGATGTTGTGAATTGTGAGCATGGTGCGTGAATGCGCAAATAAGGTATCCCATGCGTAATGCGTTTTGAGCAACAGCGGTACCAGTGCAGACTGCCAGTCGTTGCAATGGAAGATGTCGGCGGCAAAGCCCATGCGCTGGCAGCTCTCAAGCGCACCCTGCGCCAGCACAGCGAAACGCATGATTTCATCCGCATCGTTGGTGTAGAGGCTGCCGCGATGAAACACGGCCGGGCAGTCGATAAAGTGTAACCACAGCTGGCTGTTGGGCAAGCGTGCCGTTTGCACTGAGAAGTGGTATTGATGCGGCCCGATCTGCAGCGGAACATCCTGCAGGAAGTCCACCTCAACAAAGTCGCTAAGATTCCGGTCGATACTGTCGTAAAGCGGTAGAAATACGCGCATGTCGCAGCCCGCTTCGTCGTGCAGGTAGCGCGGTAACGCGGCCGCGACATCACCCAGCCCACCGGCTTTGGCAAACGGCGTCACCTCGGCCGAGATAAAACAAATGCTGGGTTGGTTTTTCATCGACATTGTGTGCAGGCTGGCCGATCAACCATTTTCCTGCTCACGCCACTGCTGGATGCGGCTCCAGAACAATTCGGTAAACGTATCAACCTCATGTTCGGGATACAGCGAGCGTACTTTGCGATTGACTGCGTCGCGCGCGGTATCGGAGCCGAAAAACTCCCACGCAGCCTCATCCAGATGGCTTAGATGCTGCTGGCAGAATTCCTCGAAACGATCGGTCTCGTAGCGCGCGTGCGCGATGTCCGCGTAGGCGCTCAGCCGATCCCGATACGGCAGATCCTGCTCGGCAATTTCGTAGTACGGCGCAAAGTCCAGATTATGCTGATAAGCCTTGCGGGTGGCTGCGCAGAATATCGACCAGCGCAGGTTGGCTTTAATCAGCCAGGGAAAGTGATAGTGCAGTGAGGTGACCTGCGAGTCGGGGCAGGCGTTAGCGAAATCAATCGGATGCCAGATGCCGCTTTGACGCAAGGCCTCGCAGGAGTTGAAGTCCCAACCGAAGAAGCTATTGATGGTAAGGGTCATATCGGTGAGCAACTGCGCGTCCTGCTGGCTGACAAAATCGGTGTCCATGCGGTAGCGATCGTGCAGTGGCGCGCCGGCGTCATAGTTCACCAGCCGCACCTGTGGGCCAAGGCCCACGGCACGCACGTAGTAGTCGTGCGGTAGCACGGCTTTTTGCACGTTCATTACGGTGGTGCCGCTATTGTCGTACGCTTCGCGCAGTTGCGCTTGGTTGTCGATCTTGGAGACCCCCACCCAGCCGCCGCCGTGGTAGGGCTTCATAAACATCGGGTAGCCGACTTTCTCGCCTACCTCACCCAGATCGAACAGCTTGGCGTACTGATCCAGCGTTGCTTGCAGATCCGCACTGGGTTCGTACTCTTTGGCGGGCAACATCCAGGTGGCAGGAATCGGCAGCCCAAGGCGCATCATGGCGCAGTAGGTGGTCTGCTTCTCCATCGATTGCAGCGACCAGGGATTGTTGTAGACGTACAGGTCGTCCAGGATAACGCTCTTCTTAATCCACTCGCGCGAGGTGTGATACCAGTGCGTCAGCCGGTCGATCACCACGTCGTACTTGCATGGCTGGCTGAGATCAAACGGCTCGATGGTGACCCGCTCGGCCTCAAAGCGCAGTGTGTCGCCTTCCCAGGGAATCTGCAGTTGTAGATTGTCCAGCAAAGCCTCGTAGCACACAGGCCAGCAAATATCCGCCCCCAGAGAGAGTCCAATGTGTCGTGTCACGTCACCCAAAGCGTCGGTCTCCTTGTGTTGGCACGGCGTGCGCCTGCTTACTCGTAGATCATCCACAACTCGCCAGGATGCAGCCAGCTAAGGGCGTCCTGAAGACGATCCCGCCAGTTATCCCAGTTATGCCCGTCGCGCACCTCGCGGTACCGGATGTCGATTTTTGCGTCCTGCATCAAGGCCACCAGCGCACGGTTCTCGTGAATCAGCGATTCGTAGATGCCGCAGCTAATGTACATGCGCTCGCACAAATCCCCCGGTTTGCGTCTAAACTGGTTCATAAAGCCTACCACCGGATCGAAGGCCGCGCCGCGCGTGTGTGGCCCAACCTCGCTGAAGGCGAACGAGCCGGACTGCAGCAACAGGTTGCCGAACACCCCTGGATAGCGCCAGGCAGTGTACAGCGAGGCCACCCCGCCAAAGCTGGCACCCATTAATGTGCGCGCCTGTGGCCTGTCGTCAAGCGGCAGTCGCCGGTTCAGCCAGGGCAGCAGATCTTCGCTTAGAAACTGCGCGTGACGCGGATCGCCCGGGTACTCACGCAAACGATCGGGCGACTGGGTGAGCGCGACGATCATCGGGGCAATCTCCATTCGCTCAATCAGGTTGTCCAGCACCACTTTGAGGTCGGCGTAGCGTAGAAAGTCGTAGCCATCGTGCGCGATAAGCAGGGGGTAGCGACGGCGCTTGCGGTACCGCGCCGGCAGATAAATCTGCATTTCGCGGTGGCCGCCAAACGCCGCGCTAGGCACGCTGACGGTACGCAATGAGCCGGCGCGTGCGCCGCTTTGCGGTCGGGTCCAGTCAGGTGCACGATAGCCATGTGCTTGACACACCGAGTTGGCGCCGAACGGGTCGGTTGCGGTAACCGGGTTCAGGGGATCCCGTATCCAGCCGGCATCGGGCCCACCCTGCACTTCAAATTTGTACTCGATACGCGAGCGAGCCGGTAACTCGATACGCAGATACCACAACGGGCCATCGCCCACCCGCGTAAGTGACTGCGCGGTCGGCAGCCCAAATACCCACAGACGCAGCGTGACGGCATCGGCCTCGCCGCGATAGACAAAGGTGACCCCCTGCGGGTCGACCATTGGAAAGGTGTGTTTGGACAAAAAACGCTCGATACGGGCCGCGCTCGGGGCGCCATTTGCGATCAGGGCCGTTAACGGTTTAGGCAGTGCACTGCCCTGGGCGGCGGCGGCGTTCATTGCGCCGCGCCAGCGGTGCCATCGAGATCGGCATCGGCGTCCGCGTCGGGCCCATTGTGAATGCGATCGCTGAGCGCACCCCGGCCGGTAAGCTGGCGAGTGCCAATAACCTCTGACCAGCGCTCGCCGTCGCCTGCCAAGCAGGCGCCGCTGTCCAGCGTGATACAGGCGCCGGGGGCAAAGCGGCGAGCGAACAGGGAGACTCGGGTGCGATCACTCAGCCGTAGCCGCGCGGTGGCGTGCGGTAGGGCCACCACGCCGCGCACCAGCCCGAGCCCCTGATCGATTACCTCGGCGTCGCCCGGGCCCTGTGGCGGGCTGTCGTGAAACAGGACAATCCGTTCGCTTATGCTCATGGCGCCGGCTGACCAGGCGATCAGCGGTCGCTGAGCAAGCACGTCCGCTAATCCCATCAGGCGCATCCGGTTGATCAGCACGCTGACGTGGCCGCCAGCGATCAGCACCGCACCACTAGCCAGGATCTGCTGCGCTAGCGCATCACGCGCTTTAGCCAATGCGGGCCGCGAGGCCGCCGACCAGCTTTGCGCAAACGCCGCATGCTCGTGGCTTATTCGCCGCAAGTGATGGCGATCCAGCGTGCGCAGTGCATTGATGGCGCTGCGTCGCTCCCGCTCCAGCAGGCGTTTGTCTCCGTGCTGTTGCAGCATTTGTTTGGCTGCCTCCAGCGCAAACCCCAGGCGGGTACGGTACAGGCGTTGCATCTCCTGCAGCGCGTTCTGGCGGCTACGGTGAGCTTCGAATAAGGCTGGATCAGCGGCGAACACCTGCTCGGTGCGTTCGTACAGCGCAAGATCGACCACCGGTCGGTGCACATGGGCACTGAGATCATCCAGCTCACCCTCACGCTCCTGCCAGCCGGCGGTAATCGCGCAAAGGGGGCGCTCCGTGCTTAGGCGCGCGAGCGCATTGGCCAGATTGGGTTGCGGCGCCTGGGGCCCCAGCAGCTGGATTTTGGGCGTGTTGGTGTGAGGCATAGTGGCAGGCATGGTAGGCACATGCTGCGCTGTGGGCAATGTTGTGCAGCCGGGCGATGACGGTTGACCGATTTAAGGCCAGCGGCTAGCCTCACAAACATGAATACAAACCGAGCTTTGGCACTGGCTGTAGTGCTACCTGTGGCGCTTCTGCTGATCAGTTGCGCTAGCACCCCGTCTGCCTCAGATAGCGCCGCACACGCCGAGGCGGTAGCCGCCGAACACAAAGGGGATCGCCCGCAACCGGCGCTGGCCGGCGATCTGCCGAGCGCTGAGGGTGAAACCTTTGAGCAGGAGGTGGACTACGGCGCGGTCAGTGGACTGTCTGCAAAGGGCTTTATCGCCTGGCCGGCCGATGCCGAGGAGCCACGCCCGGGCGTGATTGTTATTCACGAGTGGTGGGGGTTGAATGACAACATTCGCCAGATGACCCGCCAACTGGCCAGTGAGGGTTATGTGGCGTTGGCGGTCGACCTTTATGGCGGCGGCGTGGGTGAGGATGCGGATGGTGCGCGTGCCTTGATGCGTGCCGCCATGGCCGATAAGCCGGGTCTGCGGGCGAATTTGGTGGCTGCCCACCGGTTTTTGCGTGAGCATGCACAGGCGCCTCGTGTGGGCACGCTGGGCTGGTGCTTCGGTGGCGGCATGTCGCTGGAGGCGGCGCTAACGCTAGGTGGTGCTCTGGATGCGGCGGTGATGTTCTACGGGCACCCGGAGCAGGATGAATCGCGCCTGCTGGCATTACAGACCCCGGTGCTGGGGCTGTTTGCAGGCGAGGATCGGTCGATTCCGGTGAGCGCGGTGGAGCAGTTCGAGGCCACGCTACTGCGGTTGGGGCGTGAGGCGTCCATCCATGTGTATCCTGGAGCGCATCATGCTTTCGCTAACCCCTCAGGCACCCGCTACGACGCGCAGGCAGCGCAGGATGCCTGGGGCAAAACGCTCAGTTTTCTGGCGCGACATTTGCAGCCGTGATGGCGGGCCAGGGTTTAGCCTGTCTGTCGTTGCGAGTACAGTAAGTGGGCAAGGGCATCGGCCCGCATCAGGAGGCTCGCCACATGGATCATCCGGCCCGCACACCCGCCGGGGCGCCAATGGTTGACGAGCCCGCCACCCACCCCATTGGGGCTGAGGCGGCACCCGCGGCGATGGCCGTTGGCGCAGATGCGCTGTTTCCCGTGGCGCCAAATGAATTTGTTACCGCGATTTCGCATTTCTACCGCGGTGAGCTGGCTCGTATGGCCAGTTGGCGCGACCGCCTCGACCGCACCACTAACTGGGCGGTCGGTGGCGCGGCGGCCATGCTTTCGATCTCCCTATCTGCACCGTCGGCGCATCACGGGGTGATTATTCTGGCCATGTTACTGGTGTTGCTGCTGCTTGGAATCGAGGCGCGCCGCTACCGCTTCTATGACATCTATCGCCGCCGCGTGCGCACGATCGAGCGCAACTATTACGGCCCGTTATTCGGCGGGCGAGAGCCGGGCACGGAGCAGCCGTGGGTGGTGGCCTTGCGACAGGATCTGACAGCGCCTCGGTTTTATGTCGGCTTCCTGCAGGCGATGGCACGGCGTTTGTGGCGCAACTACATCTGGATTTTCTTTATCCTGCTGGTCGCGTGGTTGCTGAAGATCACCTTGACCGTGGTTACCTATGTGATGAGTGCGCTGTCGTTTGAGCATGCGGTGACCACCGCGGTGGAAAACTCCTCCATCGGGCCCGTCTCCGGACCGCTGGTAATCGGCGCTCTCGCAGTGTTTTATTTGAGTTTGCTGGTCGTGATGTTTAGATACCGTAGTCTGGGCGATGAGTTTCGTGACTCCACCGCGTTTTTGTGACGCGAGTTATCGCGGCATCATGGCCATCATCGGCGAACCTCCCGCCCTAAAGCGAATCCAAGGATCAACCAACAGTGCCCGACGAGCAGCCTCTAATAAGCCATAGTGCGCACCCACACCGTGGCCGGTTGGCCGCGATCGCGCTGAGTGCCATGCTCGGCAGCGTTTGCGCGCTTGCACAGTCGACGCTGCCCCTGCCAGTCGAGGAGGCGACCGACAGCGTGGTCACCCTCACCGTGTATGACGTGAGCGGTGCGTTGCTGCGCAAGGGCAGCGGATTTGCCATCGGCGGTGGTCTGCTGGTCACCAACCTGCATGTCGTAGCCAACGCCAATGTCGTGGAGATGTCCACCTCCGATGGTGAGCTGATGTACGCCAGGTCGGTGTTGCGGGTCGATCAACCGTGGGATCTTGCCGTGCTGGACATCCAGGGACTGGATTTGAAGCCGCTGAGTTTGAGTGCAGCCGGGTCCGCCCGCGTCGGCATCGCGGTGCATGCTGTGGGTGGGGCCCCCGGTGGCAGGGGTAATGCCGTCATTACCGGTATCGTCAGCGGCGCCCGCGACCACGAAGGTGATCAGCTGCTGCTTGAGATCAGCAATCAGATCAGCGTGCTGGCCAGCGGCGGGCCGCTGCTGGAGGCGACTGGCAAGGTGCTGGGGGTAACCATTTATGGCGGCGCGGTCGCCTCGGACCGTCACTTTGCCGCGCCCGCCAAGGTACTGAGGGCGATGCTGCCGCAGATGGACCGGGACGCGCCACTGGTCGTGTTGTCGCAATTAAGCGAGCAAACGCGGGAGCGGATGGCGCAAGCGCAGGTGCAAAGGCGTCGTATGTTGTCCGAATGCGCTATCGATGACATTGCGACCACCGACCGCGTGATTAAAGAGGCCATTGTGGTCGGCGCGCCCATCTACAATCAGGATCAGGCACTGGCCTGCTACAAGATCTACGAAGGCGCCACCTATAAGGCATTGTATTTACTGGCTGATCGGTGTGCCGCTGCCAGCGATGTGCTGGCTGATGCGGTGACTCGGTCCGCCCGCGAGGAAACCCCCGCGCGCAAGGCGTGGTTGTTGCGGTATGCTTTTGACACAGTGCTTGGCGTGCCCACCCACGAGCCGCGACCGAAACCGGAACTGTAATATCCGCGCCCGGTCCAAGTGGTTGATACACAGGGGATAAGGATATGTGCATGCAACAACAGTTGAGCTCAGGATTCCGCACCGCGGCCATGATTTTTGTGGCGGTGACGGCGCTACCGTCCGGCGTACATGCGCAGGACGGGCCAGTGGTTATTCCGGCGCAAGTGCCCACCGTGGCCATTATTGATACCTCTGGCTCCATGCTCGCGCGCGAACGTCAGTCCAACCAGAACGGTTTTGAATGGCTCGCTAACATTTTGAGTGGGATAGACCAGGAATTGCAGCGGCAGGGCTCGCGCGCCGGCCGCTACGGGCTGGTCACGTTCCTGGACCGGCCAACCGCGATCGTCCTGGACGATGGCGTAACCGGGAGTATCGACTCGCTGGTGGAGGCGATCACGCGTTTGCGCGGTGGCGGCGGTATCGAAGACGGTTATGCCGCAATGAAGTACGTGCTGAACGAGTACCAGGGCACACCGCAAATTCCGGTACACCTGCTGATTTTTACCGACGAGGACCGCGATGCTGCGGATCAGTCCCTTAACTATGAGCGCCTCAGCGAGCAGTTGGGGCTGAACAATATCAAGGTGGATGTGATGGTTGGCGTACGCTTCCGCTGCGCGGACAAGCAGGCAGCGATTGGCATGGCCGGCGATGGCAGCGGTTGGCATGTCGACGAGGCCGGCAATGTGAGTGTTTGCCAGGGCGCCGAGCCATTTGCAGGCGATACCGTGCGCAAGAAGATCGTACGCGACTATGTGGATTTGGCCCTGAGCACGGGCGGCTCGGCCTGGGATCTTACGCAACTGCGCGGCACCTCCCCAGAGCACGAGGCCGTGCGTGAGGCGTTCAAGGGCGTCATGGCGCAGCGTGCACAGGAGCTAGGACGCCAGCTACCCTTTACCGCGCATGCAAGTGCGGTGCCGCAGACCACGCGAGTAAATCTGCCGGTAACCTTTGACGGTAGCGCCTCGGTGCACCGTGAGCCGGGCAAGTCCATCCGCCTGTGGCAATGGGATCTGGACGGTGACGGGCAGTTTGAATCTAACGGACCTGTGGTAGCGGCCTCGTTCGACACGCCTGGCCAGCACACTATTACTCTGCGCGTGAGCGACAGCACCGATTTACAGGTAGTGGTGCAGACGCAGGTGAAAGTACAGGTCGACCCATAGTTCTGCGCTGACCCCGCGTTCAACCCGGCTCGGGGCCGCGGGCGGCCTTTAGCCAACCCTCAAGGATATCCAATGACCAACAGATTGATGCTGCTGCCATCGGTGTGGTTTTCGCTGGCCGGCGTGCTGGCAGCCCCCTGGGTGGTGGCGGCGCCGACTTGCGACAAAGATAATGGCGGCCTCACGCTGGCCGACGGGTTTTGCGCACTGGTTGTCGCAGATGACTTGGGGCGTGCGGGGCATCTGACGGTGAGCCAGAGTGGGGATGTATTCGTGGCCCTGCGCAAGGACAACGGCGGCGGCATCGTTGGTCTGCGCGATGAGAACGACGACGGCCGCGCCGATGTCATCGAGCGTTTTGGCAAACACACCGGCACCGGCATCGCCATGCACGACGGCTTTTTGTACTTCGCCAGCGACACGCAGGTGATGCGCTATCGCATGGACCGCAAATCGCTGCTGCCAGTGGGTGATGCACAGGTGATTGTGGACGGCTTCGCGCCGCAGAGCCAGCATGCTGCCAAACCGTTTGCGTTCGACCAGGACAATGGGATGTACGTCAACATTGGTGCCCCCTCCAACGCTTGCCAGCGGCGCATGCGCCAGGCCGGCTCGGCCGGCATCGATCCGTGTCCGCAGTTGCGCAGCGCCGGCGGTATCTGGCGCTTTGATGCGGGCAAAGCCAATCAGCGCAGTGCCGCGGGCACGCGCTATGCCACAGGTATTCGCAACGCCATGGCCATTGCCTGGAACCCGGTGCAGGACCGACTCTATGCGGTGCAGCACGGGCGCGATCAACTCTCGGAGCTATGGCCCAAACACTTTAGGGATCAGGATCGAGCGGAGCTACCGGCAGAGGAGTTTATTGCGGTTGATGAGGGTGACGATTTCGGCTGGCCCTACTGCTTCTACGATCCGTTTGTGGGCAAAAAGGTGCTGGCGCCTGAGTATGGGGGCGACGGCAAGCAGGTAGGTCGCTGCGCCGAAACCGAGGCGCCGCTGCATGGATTCCCGGCCCATTGGGCACCTAACGACATCGTCTTTTATACCGGCAAGCAGTTTCCCACGGCGTACCACGATGGTGCGCTGATTGCCTTTCACGGCTCGTGGAACCGCCAGCCTTTCACACAGGAAGGTTACCGGGTAGTGTTTATGCCGTTCAGCGGCTCCAAGGCCGGACAGCCACGCGATTTTGCGACCGGGTTTTCCGGCCGCGATACACTTAAGACCCCTAATCAAGCGGCGTATCGCCCGACGGGCCTTGCGCTGGGCCCCGATGGCTCGGTTTACATTGCCGATTCGGTCAAAGGACGCATCTGGCGTGTGATGCATAATCATTGAGGTCGCGTGATGTCCAGGGGTAATTTTCGCAGCGACAACGAGTCCGGGGTGGCTGGCCCCATCATGGAAGCGCTGGCGCGGGTAAACCATGGTAGCGCCCACTCCTACGGCGAGGATGCCTTGACCGCGCAACTAAACGCGGCGTTGAACGAGGTGTTCGAGCGCGAGGTGGCGGTGTTCCCGGTGGTATCGGGTACCGCGGCCAATTCTCTGTGTATCGCACAAATGGTGCCGCCTTACGGGACCGTCCTATGCCACCAGGACTCACACCTTAATGTGGACGAGTGCGGTGCGCCGGAGTTTTACTCAGGCGGCGCCAAGCTGATCGGTCTGGCGGGTGAGCACGCCCTGATAGCCCCCGAAACCCTGGCACACACGGTGCAATCCAGCGGGGTTCACGGTGACCACGAATGTGAGTTGAGTGCCGTGAGTCTTACCCAATCCACTGAGCTGGGCACCGTTTACAGCCCTGAGCATGTTTGCCAGATCAGTGCGATTGCCCGCGAGCATGGCCTGTGTGTGCACATGGACGGGGCGCGTTTTGCCAATGCGCTGGCATCGCTTGAGTGCAGCCCGGCGCAGATTACATGGCGCGCAGGCGTGGATATGTTGTCATTCGGTGCCAGCAAGAACGGCGCAATGGCGGCCGAAGCGGTGATTGTGTTCGATCCGTCGCGGGCCCAGGCGCTCGGGCGGCGACGCAAGCGTGGTGGGCATCTGATCAGCAAGATGCGCTTTGTCAGTGCGCAGTTGGTGGCCTATCTGCAGGATGGCCTGTGGCTGGAATTGGCTAGAAACGCCAATGCCGGCGCTCAGCGCCTGGCGGCTGGGTTGACCCGTATCGACGATGTTCAGGTGGCCTGGCCGGTGCAGGCCAACGGCGTCTTCGCGCGGCTGCCTGATGCGCTGGCGCAGGGGTTGAAGTTGGCGGGGTTCGAATTCCATGCCTGGCCGGGCGAGCCGGGGCTGTACCGCCTGCTGGTCCCTTTTGATATGTCGACCAATCAGATAGACGACTTTGTTCAAACTGCCGGTAGCCTGGCGCAGCCCATCGCGGGCTAATCTACCCCTGAGTTGACTCCTGATCGGGTGCTGCATGCAGTTTGCGTGGTGCGGCGCAAAAAAAGGCCGGCTAGCAGCCGGCCTAAGATCATTAGGGGATTTTGAGATCTATTTAAAGAGCACACCAATCGCTCATCAGGATGCTCACGGTCTTTATAGCCCTTCCTGTTAATCGTGTCGTTGAACCGCATCACGCCTGTCGGTGAGTGGAGCATGCCAGGCAGCCGATCAGGCCGCTGCGCCGGCCCTTCAACGCTATACAAGATGGTGGGCTATGGTTCATACTTCTGCGCAGGACTGGAGCACGGGTGTTGATTCGGTGCCAGACAATGGGTACCGCGAGAGACATAAGTTGCGGATGGTTGGCGAAAGGACTTGGGGTTCGCCGGCTGTTGCGCAGTAATACAATAGTTTCGGAAGCTGAGGGTGCTTCGGTTTCAGGAAGAAATCGCGTGGCGAGAGTGCCGCGTCGGGCGGCCGCTGCGCGCAGCGCGCCGTGTTAGATCCTGCAGTATCTGGTAAACCGGCCACGTAGGCCCAAAGATTTAATGATGAGCGCGGACAACTATCTGGAATTTCTGGAGCTGGAACGGTCGCCGTTTTTGCTGGCACCCGATCCTGATTTCCTCTATCTAAGTACGCAGCATTCGCTGGCTCAGGCCTACCTGAATTATGCGCTGTTGAACCGCGACGGCTTCGTGGTCATTACAGGCGAGACGGGCTCAGGTAAAACGATCCTGATCAACAAGTTACTGGCTGAGATGGGCGACCACGTGGTGGCCGCGCATATCTTCCAGACGCAAGTCTCGCCGGTGGAGTTTTTGCAGTCGATGCTATTGGCCTTTGGGGTGGACCCATTTGGCAAAGAGAAGGTTGAGCTGCTGACTTTGCTGAATATGTTCATTGTCGAGCAGCAAGAAGAGGGCCGCCAAGTGGTCCTGATTGTGGATGATGCGCACAACCTCAGCCGCGAAGTGTTGGAGGAGATCCGTCTGGTCTCCGAGGTGGACACAGGCCGAGGCGTAGCGCTTAACGTAATCCTGTGCGGCCGGCCGGTGTTGGTCGACACGCTGGCTGCCAGTGAGCTGGAGCAACTTGCCCAGCGGATTCGATTCAAGTTCCACGTGAATGCGCTGAGCCTGACGGAGACCGAGGAGTACATCCACCACCGACTGCAGGTGGCCGGAAGCGCGAACAGCAGCATTGTGCAAAGTGATGCATTGGCGGTGATCTATCGCTACACCGGCGGTATCCCGCGCCTGATCAATATCCTGTGTGACACGGCGTTGACAACGGCGTTTACCCAAGATCTTCAGATCGTCGATGAGCGGGTAATTGAAGAGTCCATCGCCGAACTTGACTGGGTGCCGTTCCCGGAACGTCGCGAGCACTTTGTCGGCGGCGCGAACGGGCAGGGCTTCATGGGCGGCAATGGGACCTCCAATGGCCTGGGCGTGACTGGCGAGCTACCGGGTATTGGCGGACGTCTGGTGCTGAGCGTCGAGGGCACAACGGTGGATGAGTTCACCTTGCGCGGCCAGCGCTTGCTGATCGGCCGCGACCAGGACAACGATATTCAGATTCCGGCCGACTACGTCTCGCGTCACCACGCCCAGATATCCGAATCGGAGGGTGCCTGCTGGCTGGTGGACCTGAACAGCACCAACGGCAGTTATGTGAATGGTCGCCGGATCAAGAAGCGTATTTTGCGCGATGGTGATGAAATCCATCTGGGCCGCCACAAACTCACTTACGTGAATCCGTTGGCGCCCGGTGATGGCGGCTCGGTCGAGTCGCTGGATAACTGGCGTGACACCACCATGGTCGAAGACATGGAGCCCGCAGAAGCGCTGGAAGAGGGGCAGGGCTAGCCAAAGTCCGCCTGATCGCACCACCTTGCCGGTTGCCCCAGCAGCACACAGGCGCTACCAGATTTTAACCCGTTCGTCGGGTGCCAGGTAACTGCGGTCTTGCTCGCCTACGTTAAACGCCTCGTAAAACGCCGGCATGTTGGCGACAACGCCTAGCACACGGTACTCACTGGGCGAATGCGGCCCCGTCAGCAGCCTCAGTCGCAGCTCATCTTCGCGGTACTTGCGTCGCCACACCTGCGCCCAGCCCATAAAAAACCGCTGCTGCCCGGTGTAACCTTCGATGACAGGCGCTGGCGTTTGAGTTACCGACAGCTGGTAGGCGCGGTAGGCCATGCTCAAGCCGGCTAGGTCGGCAATGTTCTCGCCGAGTGTGAGTTCGCCGTTGATAGACAACCCCTCTAACGGGCTGAAGGCACTGTACTGGCTCACCAGTTGTTGCGCACGACGGTTGAACTCCATCACATCTGCCTCGCTCCACCAGTCCCGCAGATTGCCGTCACCGTCGGATTTGCGGCCCTGGTCGTCAAAGCCGTGGCTGAACTCGTGGCCGATGACCGCGCCGATAGCGCCGTAGTTGGTGGCATCGTCCGCCGTCAGATCAAAAAACGGCGGCTGCAGGATCGCCGCGGGGAATACAATCTCGTTCATCGACGGGTTGTAGTAGGCATTCACCGTCTGCGGGGTGAGGAACCACTCCTCGCGATCGACCGGTTGGCCTAACTTGCCCAGGTGGCGTTGGTACTCGTATGCCCGCGAGGCCATCACGTTGGCCATCAGAGTGTCGGGCTGCACCACCAGACCTTGGTAGCTCTTCCAGTGCTTCGGATAGCCCAGCTTGGTGGAGAAGCGGGCCAGCTTCGCTTGCGCCTCCTCACGCGTCTGTGCGCTCATCCAGTCCAGTTCGTTAATCGCCTGGGAGAAGGCACGGCGCAAATTTTCCACTAGTGCCTCAATCCGCGCTTTAGCCTCGGGCTTGAAGTAGCGCTGTACATAAATGCGGCCCAGCGCATCGCCCATCATGTCTTCCACCACCTCTACCCCACGTTTCCAGCGGGGCCGATTCTGGTCGATGCCGCGCAGATGGCGGCCGAAAAACTCAAAATCTGCATCGACGAACGGTTGGGTGAGAAACGGCGCCGCCATGCTAAGACTCTGCCAGCGCAGATACGCACGCCAATGCGCCAACGGTACGTCCTGCATAAGTGAGGCCAGCACCTTGGCGTAGTCGGGCTGGCGAATAATCAAGGTGTCCAGCCCGGCGAGATCGGCGGCTTGCAGGAAAGCTGGCCAGTCAAAGCCCGGCATCAGGTCCTGCGCATCGGCCAGGCCGAGTTTGTTGTAGAGCGCATCGCGATCGCGGTTGGCGACGCGGCTCCAGTGCGCCTGCGCGATACGGCGCTCCAGCGCCAGCACCTGAGCACCCATCTGCGCGGCTTGGGCGGTGCCAGCCAGCTCGAGCAAGTGCTGTATATGTGCCTGATAAGCCTCGCGAATCTGCGCGAAGCGTGGTTCGTCTTTAAAGTAGTAGTCCCGATCGGGCAGCCCCAGGCCGCCCTGTGCGAAGTACACCGCGTATTGCCCGGTGTCCCGCGCATCCTGATTTACCCACAGATGCAGTGGGACTTTCACTGCGGTGTGCTGGGCATGGCCGAAAAAACTCGCCAGATCACTGACCGTGGCGATCGCATCGATGCTCGCCAGCAACGCAGTCACGGGGGCGAGGCCTTGTGCCGCGATGGTATCGGTGTCCATGAAGCTGGCGTAGATATCGCGGATGCGAGTGGCGTTAAGGTCTGGGTCGGCGGGGGTGCTGCCGCTCTCGCGATTGCCCGCGCCTGGGTGCTGCGGGGGATTGGGCTGCGCGCTGGCCAGATCCAGGATGATGCGCTTCAGGTTCTCCTCCGCCTGTTCCGCCAGTTCTACGAACGCGCCATAGTTGGAGCGGTCGACCGGAATACGCGTGCGGGCAAGCCAGCTCCCATTCACGTGCAGGTAGAGGTTGTCCTGCGGCCGCACGGTGGGGTCGAGATCGGCCGGATCGAGGCCCAAGCCGCGCGCGGGCGCGATAGCAGCTAGCGTCTCGGGCGTCGTTGCTTTGGGCCCTGGCAGGGGGATCCACCGCTCCCCGCTAGCGACGCGGTAGGCAATGCCGGCCGCCATCATGGCGACGATCAGAACAGCGATGGCGAATTTCTTCATTCGTCGGGCTCGTGCATCTCACCCGCCCAGGCGGCGGTGCGGGTTGAGAGTATCAGACTCCGTGGGCAAGGTTTCTGCTGCCGAGCCGTTGATGGGCGCAGAGGCCACTAGGGGCATGCACAAAATTTCGCCCTGGGCGGTCGGTTTCGCACCCGCGCTGGTGTGCGAGTGGGCGTTGGGCAGGCCGCTTCTATCCTGCGTGCATATCCGGCACACTTGCCCGCCATGAGGAAATTCCGTTTGAAATCGTATTTTATCAGCCTGTACATCGGTGCCATCGTGGCGATCTCCTGGCTGTCCGTCCGCCAATTGCTGCGCCTGGGTGCAGACGTACTCACCACCCAGTCGCTGCCGTGGGTGGGGGCTGCGCTGACAGCAGTGCCGGTATTGTTGTTGGTGAGCGTCGCGATGATGAGTACTCGCCTGGCCCGCACCAGTGCCAATCTGCCGTTGGTGCTGGGCCTGGGCCTGGTGGGCTGGTGCATGGCGCTGTACGGGCAATGGGTGGCTCACACCACCTCGCAGGTGTTACCCGGCGTGCTGCCCGCCACGGCTGGCGTCGCGCTGCTGCTGGTGTATGTCTTTTGGTATTCGCGCTTTGGCGGGCGTAGCAGCCAAGTGCTCGGTACTGGCCAGCCACTTCCCGGGTTTTCGGCGACACGGGTGGATGGCGCCGAATTTGACAGCGCGTCGTTGCGCGGGCGTCCGGCCCTCATACTATTTTTCCGGGGTAACTGGTGCCCTTTTTGCGTAGCGCAGATCCGAGAAATCGCGGATGACTACCAGAGACTGAGTGCCGCCGGAGTGCAGGTGGTGATGGTAAGTCCGCAACCGCAGCGCGAGAGCCAGAGGTTGGCGGCAAAGTTCGACGTACCGATCACTTTTCTGGTGGATGCCGGCAACGCGCTTGCGCAGATGCTGGACATCGCGGCTCCGGGCGGATTACCTGCTGGTATGCAGGTACTGGGCTATGACAGCGACACGGTGCTGCCAACCGTGGTGCTGCTGGATGAGCACGGCGTCGTCATTCATCTGGACCAAACCGACAACTATCGAGTACGTCCGGAGCCGGCGTACTTTCTGAACATTTTGCGCGATCACGGATATGCCTGAGCCTGATATGCCGCCCCCAGAGGCGAGCGCTCCAGCCAGTATGAAGTCACTGGCGGAGCCCGTTGCAGCGGCCCCGGTGGCCCAGGGCGCTGCCCACGACGTCGCACAGCGCACCCGTGAGCTGGTGCAGCGGGTGGGAGAGCGCCACGCACACGCGCGTCTGGCCATTGAATCCAAAGACAATGCGCGCCGTGGTATGGGCGGGCAGACCTGGATGCACGTTGAGAGCTGGCCGGGCGGGGATCACCTGATTCGCGCGCTGTTCCGTCTGAGCGGTCTGTATCGGCGGGCACGGTCCAATGCCCGGAAGATTGAGGTGGTGAGGCGCGATCTGTGGCTGCCGCGGCTGCCCGAGGCGCTGGCCGGACTCAGGGTTTTGCATCTGAGCGATCTACATCTGGATATGGCCGAGGACATCCCCAAGGCCATTGCGGCCGCCGTGCGCGGGTTGCGCTACGATATTTGCGTGATGACGGGTGATTACCGTGCTCGCACCTACGGCAGCACCGACGCTGCACTGGCAGGGTTGGCGTTGTTGATGGAGAACCTTACCGGGCCGGTGTTCGGCATACTCGGCAATCATGACAGCATTACCATGGTGCCGGCGATGGAGCGGCTGGGTGTTCGGATGCTGATGAACGAGCACGCGATATTCGAGCGCGCGGATGTCACGCTCTATATTGCGGGCGTGGACGACCCGCACTACTTTGGCACGCACGATCTTCAGGCGGCCAGAGCGGGCATGCCGGCGGATGCGGTGAGCCTGCTGCTCGGCCATTCGCCGGAACTGTATCGCGAGGCGGCGGAGGCCAATTTCGATGCATTGCTATGCGGGCATACCCATGGTGGGCAAATCTGTCTGCCTGGCGGTATCGCGGTGGTGAACAACGCCCAGGCGCCGCGTCGAGTGTGCGTGGGTGCCTGGCAGCAGGGCGAGATGCGCGGCTATACCTCACGCGGCTGCGGCGTCAGCGTGGTTGATCTGCGCCTGAACTGCCCCCCGGAGGTTACCTTGCACACACTGACTGGCCCGGTCCAGATCGTCTGAGAAGCTTCCCCCTGCGCTCGTCGCTGGCGGGGGTTATTTATCGGGGTTGAGTTTGTCTATCCACGCATCAACATCGTCGTCAGAAAATTCTTGCTGGGTAGTGATTCCCAACTCCCGACGGGTGCTCTCAGGCGATTTGTGCAAGCGCCCATGCACCGTAGCGATGTGCCGTCGCAAGCCGCGAATGGTATCGCTGGAGGCTTCCAGCTCCATCTCTAGTTGACTGATCGCCTTTTGCTGCCTTGCCAGCCGCGGCTCGGCCTCACGCCACAGCTCCTGCCAATCGGATAGTTCGCGGTCCAGCCGGCCCACTTCCTTTTGCAGTTTAAGCGCGTCGGCATCGGCTGGCGCTGGTGCGTTGCGGATGGCATCAAGCTCATCTTTCAAGCGTTCCTCGTTGGTGAGCATGTTGGCCAGTTGCGATTTCAGCGCCCGCATGTCCTCATTGGCCGCGCCCGAGTGCTCGGTCATCTCAGCCAGTCGGCTCTCGGCCTGTTGCAGCGCTGCCTGCGCATCGGGAGAGTCACTAGGCGCGGCCTCTTTGACCTCCTCCAGCAAGGTCTCCAGTGACTTCACCCTGGCCTCGCTGTTGCGCAGCCGGCGGCGGGTACCCGCCAGTTCATCCTCCGCTTCGGCCAGCGCGATCCCCGCGCCCGAGTTGCGCAAGATGGCCTGCTGGGTGACTGCGGTAGAGGTAAACATGCGTCCGCCGAGCCGGTAGGCGGCACCGGTGACCAGCAGCATGGCCAGCGCCGCCGCGCACAGCATCAGCACATCGATCAGACCGCTGCTGGCTGTGGGCGTGCTCGCCAGCGCGGCCCGCGGTGGGCGTACCATACGCCCATCTGCGCTAAATGGCGGGGGAGAGCGCTTGACTCGCTCGGTGCCAGGCAGCGGCAGATCCGCCGGGTCAACCTCGAGCGTGCGCGCCACCCGCAGTTGCAGCGGCGCCTGTGCGTTGACTGGAAACGCGGTGGTGGCGGGATAGGGCGTTACGGTGCCCGTCCCCGGCACGCCATTGGCTGCCTGCGGGGCCGTGTCCCACTGGAACAGTGAAGCCAGCAGCAATATGCCGAGCAATCCAGCGGCGATCGGAAGCCAGCGTGCCATTAACGATTGCTCTGTGGTGTGGTTGGAACGTGAAGCATAAGCCGGTGCTCACAACTCGCTACGGGTGTGTTGTTGCTAGAAATCATCATGCCTTTATTCTCGCCGGGGCCCATCCAGACCCAAACCGGCAGTAATTATGTCGCTTTTACAGCCGCTTATCTGCGCGTAAGCGTTTGCTAAGCATACAAAATCCAGACTGCTACGCAAGAGTTCGTTTATAATTGAGCTGCGGAATATAAGAATATTGAGGACTGTATGGACCGGATGACCAGCCTAACTGCGCTTGTGATCAATAGTTTGATCCTGGCTTTGGCGGCCATGGCGTACTTTGGGCTGAGCAGTCGTATGGCCAAGCTGGAAAGCGCCCTGCTTGCGCGCCCAGCCCCGGTTCAAGTGGCCACGTCGGTGCCCGATATTGCGCCGACCAGCAGCACCCGCCTGTTACCCTACGGCATGTCCGGCGAGCGGGTATCGCTGCAACTCAGTGCTGAGCTGGGCGCCGCCCGTTCCACTAACTCCGCCCGTCTGGTCGGCGCGGCGCGATCCGCGCCGCCGCGCAGTCAGGCGCCGGCCCCGCGCCAACCCGAGCCCGCGCGCGCTGCCCCCGTGGCGGCTGCGACCCCGGCGCCAGCCGTCTCGACCCCGATTGAGCAGGAGGTGAGCGAGAATGTTCCCGCTCAGAGTTGGATTGGACGCGTGCGCAGTGCCATTGGCGGTGCCCCGGACAATGCCGAGGTCATGACCGGCATGCGTGATGCGCTGCGTCTGGGGACGGATGCGGCCGTTGCGCGTCTGGGCACGCCTGGCGGCTATAAGGACGATGAAGCGGTACGTATCCGCCTGCCGCGCAAGCTTGAGGCTGTACGCAACGTGCTCAAGAGTGTGGGCATGGCAACGCTGATGGATGCGTTGCAGTCGCAGATGAACGAAGCGGCTGAGCTCACGGCCAACTACACCGGCCAGGTGTTCCACAAGGCCATCAACGAGATGCCGGCTGCCACCCCCGAGCGGCTACTGGCCGGCTCGCAGACGGCCGCCACCGATCATCTGCAAAACCGCATGCGCAACCGCATCGTCAGCGAGCTTAAGCCGGTGATCGAGGCACGGTTGGCCGAGGTGGGGGCCCTGGATACCTACGATCAGGCGATGGGTGTCTACGGCGCGCTACCGTTTGTACCTACGATCGACGGCGATCTGTCTAATTTTGTCACCACCAAGGTGATGGAGGCCGTGTTCCACTATGTTGGAGAGAACGAACAGATCATTCGCCAGGACCCCACTCGCCGATCAACACCCGCCTTACGCGCAGTATTCGGCGAGAGTTAGGCGCACGCCCAGGCTCGAAAGCCAGCTTTGGGGACGAGACAAACTCTGTGCCAATGGCGCCGAATCGGCTGCTTGCTACGCGGTTCGGCGGCGATAGCGCGATGTGCACAGCAGCCATATACCGGACATCAGCGTGAGCAACGTCACTGAGACGACCCCGTGTAGCGAAAAATAGGCCCGGCCAGGATGTGGAAACGGGATGACTGAGGCATCGCCGATCACGACGATCCCACTCCAATCTCTCGCTGGGAACCCACGCCTGAGCGCCCATACTTGTGCATGCTGGATGGCTTGCCCGAGGTTACGACCGCGGGATAAATGAGCGTAAAACTGGTCGAAGAACGCTTCTGTGGGCTTGTCGCCCAGCGGCCACAACCCACCCACCACTGCGGCGGCCCCCTGTTTGTGAAACGCATGGGCTAAGCCAACGACACCTTCTCCATCGATCGGCGCACCGTTGGCACTGCGACAGGCGGACAGCACGACAACTTTATCATCCAAGTCACTCAGTTGCTCGACATCACGCGGTTGCAAAAGCCCGTCTTCATCCTTGCTCCCCGGCCCGAGAATGATGGCTGACCATTCAGGATGTCGCTCATCCACGACCCCATGTGCGGCGAAATGGATGACTCTATACGGCTCAAAATTGGTGTTTTTAATCAAGTGCTCTGTGGCCGCCGAACCCACCACAAAAGCGCCGCCAAATTGACTAACGACCTTTTGGGCTTCGCGACGGGCGTAGGGCAGGCGCCCAAGTTGGGTGGCGTCGCCAGACCAGCCGCGCTCCTGTGCGACCGTCTCGATTGTCGTATTCAGTAGTGGATCTGCGACGGCGAAAACTTGGCCAGTCTGCGCGGGCTTTTTGTGCGTGCGCCAAAAATGCCACAGAGATGCCGAAGGCACGATAGATAATTTGTAGTCCCGCGCAACTTCGGTTCCTCCTTCGTCAACCAGTGCAGCGAACGGCAGTTCGTATAGCTCACGATCGGGGACGATCACGAGTGTGTCAATCTCATCGGGCAGCTCGGACAGGCCCGGTTCAAGTAGCGCTTTGTATACGAAATGGCCGCTGTCGGTCTCGGTGCCGTCGCGACGTTTGAGGACGCCACGAAACATCGAAACCATGTGTTCCACCTCAGTGCGCGGCGGAATTCGATATACACGGGTGCCGTCGGTGGTGGTCACCCACAACCAGCTCCCACCTGCGAACATTCCGAAAGTATCGTTCCATTCCGCAAGTTGATACGAGATCAACGCTTCGTTGGGCGCCAGTGCCTTCTCGATGTCTGGCAATGCGACGGCGCTAGTCCACGGTCTCTCATTTGCCGTTGTGGAGCCCTTGGCAGATGTGTTGGGTGTTTCGACTAGTTGCGTCGTCACCGACTGCTCTAGCAGTGCCTGGCGCTCGTGTTGAGTGAGCGTTGCGTCCTCCATCAAGGTTTTGTTGATGCTCTGGACTTGCCTGGATAGCTCCAACTCAGTGCGAGGGAGTGTGATCGCCTTCGAGCGAGCCATTTGTTCGCGCAACTGGCGAGCACGAAACTTCTCGATACTTGAGAATGCGGCAACGACTAACGCCCGGTCAGCTAACGCTCGATCCTCGGCACTCGCCGCTTCCAGTATACGTCCTGACAGCCAGTACCAGGCGCTGGCCCAACTTGCCGACACGCCCTGCCGAGCGAAGTCTGTTCCTTGTCTTTGACGTAGCCGTTCGATTTCCTCCAGGTACTGTATAGATTTTTCGATCGCGGTCGTGACGGGTTCGACCGTCCATACCACGTGCAGATAGTGACGCCATCCATACAGCGTCGTGTACGGAGACTCCGAGCGCATCGCGAGCAGTTTGGCGCTCTCAATCAAGTCGACGGCCCGTGCCGGGTTATCTGTCGCCTCCAGTTCCCCCAGCGCGTTCAGGCAATGTACTCGGCGCTTGGCATACTGCTCACTTTCGGTGAGCGCCAAGCATTTCTCCAGCAACCGGCGTCCCTCTGTGCCGCGAATTAACCGGCCTAGGTAATACAGGCTCTGGGCTTGGAAGTGAACGTGCCCCGCAGCCTGAGCAGCCTCTAGTGATGCGGTGAATGCCTCGATCGCTTGATCATCCGGGTTGTCTATTGGTTTGGTCTGCAGAAGCTGCCGAGCTGAGTTGAGCGATGATCTTGCTTTGTCGGCCGCGTTGCCATTGGCGTGAGATAGTACGGCACGTTTGCGTTCAATCTCAAACGCCTTTTCGATCAGACCAAGCTCATAAGCTAGGGGCGCAAGCGTATCGTAGAACAGCCCCTCCAGGTACTCGTTAGTTGTATTGAGCACTCTGTCTTCCAACGCATGAAGGGTAGTATAGGCTGCTCCCAGGCGAATCCCCCTGTTACGGTCCAAAAATACCAATTGCAACTGCAGTTCTATGTCGAGCTCTTCATGGCCCGACATGTGCACAATCGCTTTCGCAGCCTGCGCCGACACCGATGCTGCTCCCAATCGTCCTTGATCAGCCAATGCCCAATTTAGATTGAGTTTAGCCCGAGCCGCACGCCGGAATTCATTCTGCTTGACGAACAGAACGGATGCTGTGTGAAAATGCGCTTGCGCTGTCCGCGGCTGTCGCGCGAGATACGCGATACGCCCCAGTTGCCGTTCGGCCCATGCGTTTTGGGTCGGGCTATCGCTCACCAGCCTTAGTAAACTTGCGTAGGCTTCTTCGCTTATCCCCACATCGGATTGGGCAACGCTATAGTGGCATTCGAATGCTTCGTCATTTAGTGGGTTCTGCTCGATCTGATCCTCGCACTCCATCAACTGCTTGCTACTAGTAGGTCCCGCAAGTGTTGTCTCGGTAACGAGCGCCACTACGCCGATTAGTAGTCTCGGAAACCACCGGCATCCAAGGCCTGCCGTCGCAACGGCCGACGCTGCTATGGGCGGACGTCCATAGGGTGGCATGGTATCAATCTGACCCCTTGCGTTGCGGTGTGTCGCTATCGTCGACCACACCGAGGTCTGGTTGGTCTGCGTTGTCCGGTAGTTCGACTGGGGGACAGTCCGGACCTCGGTTGCAGCCCAAAACCCTGTCATCGATGCGAACGTCCTGTGCAGGGTCGAACGACAGGTCGCCGTTCGCGGACACCGCAATGGGCACCTCTATGTGTAGCGGCCTACGTTGGTTTATCCTAATGTCGAGCGACAACTCCTTACCAAGCTTACTGTCTTCCACTCCCACGGACACCGTGGTGTCGTCAATGGTCACTGTCTGTTCACGTTTCATGAGTACTCTCCTCAGACTTTTAACGGTTAGTCCAACAAGCTCACGTCAAATGCCTCGGAAGACACCTGATGACCTGTCGGAAAAAAAACATCCACTTGCCACAACATTCGTGTACCTATCGGCACATTCAATAGCTTGTTGGGCGGCACACGAAACTCCGTCTCCTCCAGCCCTTGAACCACTTCAATGATTTGAAACTCCTCGGTAGACACCCTCAAGGTGTACAGCGCGCCCTCTCCCGCGTTTGACCAGCGAAGGACAAACGCTTCCCTCGGCAAAGCACCGCTCGTCAAGGGGCTAACGATCTGTTGGGCTGCGCCTCGCCATTGGGTGTTCGTCGGCCCGCCGGGCAGTACATACAATGAAACCACCGCGACTGATGCTAGAGTTGCCGCTGCCGCCATCACCCACCGACTGACCTTGTGCCAAGCCATCGCATTGACATCAGCGGTTGATACACGAGTGTCTTGTTGGAGTGAACGGGCAAGCTGCCATGCCTTAGTGCATCGCCCACAACCGATCGCGTGCTGTAACAGCTGGCGAGTCGCCGCCGGGGACAAGTTACCTGCAGCCGCCTCCCAAAGAGATTCCGGTTCAATGCACTCTGGCGTTGGTGCGGTCGATTTGGCGCTCAAGTGAATAAGCTCATCAATACTGTCGATATTCATCGGTCGTCTCCTTCGCCTTGGATTGAGTGCCCTTTCATCTTCATACACTCCCGGATCTGTTGTCGTCCGCGATAGTTCCAAGTGTCAGCCGTTGCTGCTGGACACCGAAGTGCCGTCCCAATTTCCCTGAACTTGTGCCCAAGTGTGCGTAAGTAGAAAGCGTCCTTGTAGTCCGGCTTTAGGCGATCAAGACAGTCGTTGTAATCGGCTATAAGTTCGTTGAGTTGTGCGCCACCGGAGGCATCTAAACCTGCCTCGAGCCCTACCACTTCCTCGACGTCGACGGCGGCGATTCGCACGGTGCGTTGTCTCTGGTCTATCAGGCGAACGACTGCTGTATATACCGCTCTTACATAGTAGGCATACTCGAATTTTTTTTCGTGAGCCGAACGGTTCTTCGTAATTTCTACACGCAGAAACGCTTCCTGGATGACGTCCTCGGCGTCATTTTTTGAAAAGCGATAGGTTCTGATGACGTGACCGACGAGGCGATTTCGTAGTTTGATAAAATGATCGTTGTCATTCATACCCGTTCCCCGCTGCTCCGTCACCCAAACTAATCTTAGCCTATTGGCCGATATCTGCTCTGATATAGAATCAGACACGCGTCGAAACTCGTTGCTTGTATGATCATAAATACGGCACAGCCTAAAGTTCCTCAGATCCCAACGAAATATTGGTCGTAGTAATCACACGCTGATGAGAATATTGGCGCGGTCGCTTCTTGTCTTTATTCCATAGTGAAATGAGGGAAAACCGTCGAGTTCCACATTCATACCTAGTGACAGCGGCTCTGTGACGGAAAACCGTGACCGAGCCACCAGCAACTAGATGCACTCCCCCAAGCTGCTCCGCGCGCACCACAGTCCAATGAGCAGTGTTGAGCGGCACGGAGCCAATTGAAATCTACAAGGTAAAATTGAAAGGAGCGAGAGATGGGAAAAATTAATTTCATTGAAAGTGGCACAGACGTTACGGTCACGATAGATGCGGACAGCAGTAGTATCGCTGCCGGCGGAGTAGGTGGTAGCGGAAGGTTGATTTTACGCGATGGCGAGGAGGACACGATTGCGCTTGAAGGAAAGTTGGCCAATATTTCCGCAGGAGGAGCTGGTAAATTTGGCACCCTACTACTTCAGAATCAGGACGGCGGTAATACCGTATGGATTGACGCGAACGCTCTTGTTCACGTAGGAGGCAATGGCAATGACGGTGAGGTTATTCTGAAGGATGGTTCCGGGGGCGATCGCATCTGTCTTAGTGCGGGCGATGGCGACATTCGAATCAAGAATACGGAGGGAGACACGCTCTTTCGTTTCAAGTCCAGCACCGCGGGCCTTCACATTGGCGGCGAGGGCGAGGAGGGCGATGTGGTTCTGCGAGACGGTTCCGATAACGAGCGCATTCACCTCAGCGCGGGCGACGGCGACATCCGGATCAGGAATGCAACGGGCGATACGCTCTTTCGCTTCAAATCCAGTACCGCAGGCCTGCACATCGGCGGTATCGGTGAGGAGGGCGATGTCGTCCTGCGAGACGATTTCGATAATGAGCGCATTCACCTTAGTGCGGGCGAAGGCAACATCCGGGTCAAGAGCGCTGACGGCAATCCGAGTATTGACCTTAACGCGGGCGATGGTGTGATCGGGATCAAGAACCAGGAGGGTGTTACGACGTTTTTGGTGGCCTACGGACAAGTCATCGTTGGCGGCGAGGGCACCGAAGGTGGCCTAGTAATGCGTGACGGTGACGGCGAAGAGACCATTCGACTCGATGGCGGTAGCGGCGACATCATTTTGGCGAATGCGGATTGCGCCGAACAGTTCAATGTGGTTGACGGATGCCTTGCGACACCGGGAACTGTGGTCGTGATCGACGACGACGAGCGTCTCACCGTTTCGACCCGCGAGTACGATCGACGCGTTGCGGGTGTCGTATCCGGGGCGGGAAAGTACCGACCGGGTATCATCTTGGACCGTCGACCGGGCGATTCGCCGCGCCCTGCAGTTGCATTGATGGGCAAAGTCTATTGCAAGGTTGACGCTGCGCACGGCCCGGTCCGCGTTGGGGATTTACTGGTAAGTTCGCCGACCACTGGTCATGCCATGGTGGCGACCGACAGCGCCCGAAGCTCTGGGGCAGTGCTGGGCAAGGCGCTTAGGGCGTGCAAAAGTGGAAGGGGAAAAATTCCAATACTCGTAACATTGCAGTAGTTGGAGTACCTAACTTGCTAACGCGCAGAGCATCAAAAAAACCTGAACTCAACAGGTTGCTCAGGAGCTAAAAATTACGGCGACCTTCCGCTGTCGAGTTTGCAGAAGACTGGCCGTCGAATCATGCGGTTGCCAGTCTATTTTTTTTGGTCGCTTCAGTGTTAAAAACAAGCGGGACGCATTTGTGCCCTCTTGGAAACACTTCGGAAACCATTTGTTTTTTGCTCCCGGGTTACAGTGTCTCGCCATCTTTTCATCGGACTTTGTTTTCTGTCACTGGAGGGAGCGTCAATGTCAAATACGCACCTAGCGACGCTGCAACACCTGCGCAAGTTTCAAGCTACGTTTTTGCGTTGGCTGCCGTTGGATAAATACCTTGGTATATGTTGGCCTTTGCTATTTCTATTGAAATTCCGATTCTATGACGGGACTGAGTTCCGACATTTGAAGGAGCTATACAAGCGGACCTACAACCCGGTGGCGACGCCACATGTCCTGAGAAATTCTATGTTCTACCTGGAAGCTATTGGGTACATTGATATTGATACTGGACGCGAGGGTACCCTTGGTGAGCGTACTATTTGTCGCCCTAGTGAAAAGCTAGATGAACTTTTTCCGCAGTTTGTGTCTGCGATCGATTGGCCGGCGTCGATTTCGCGGTTGCTGGACGTTAGATGCCGACAAGAACGCGAGACGTTTTCTGTAGACTTAGCCTACCGTCTGATGATTGGTACCACTGAGGTATGGAAAGACTGGTGTAAGGAGTTGCTTTTTGTACGTGGCGACATGTTACAGCCAAAGTTACCGACAGGAGAAGCGTTTAAGCTCCTCAATCGCTTCGAAACGATCGAGGAGTATCGTTTGCTAGTGCAGTGGTTAGCCGAACGACGTTTATCGCAGGGCGATGGTTCGGAGCGGTTTACGGTGTTCGACGCGATCGCTGAACTACGACGCGACGTTAGCGAGCTCCTCTCTCCCGCACGAATCGAAGAGGCCTATTTCTACTGCCGTGAAGCCGTCATAACGAAAGCAGAGCAGCCCAGCAAGTTTGCATGTTGTCGACTAACATCCTCAGGGGCGCGGCTTGTGGAGGGCTACGCCCGCTCCCTTGATGAAATGCTGGCTATCCTAGCGTGAAGCTGCGAAAGCAGGTGCGCCGAGGCTCGAGTGACATGATGAGGCATCCGGCCGAGTGGTGAGGCGCACGCCATGGCGAGAGCGGGAGTCTGGTAGGAATTTCGAAAAAGGTCTTTTCAGATTACGTAATTGGCGTGATGCGTTTTTAGCAAATCTTGTAGTTATTTTTCTATCTGTAACATCGGCGTTGCATTAGGAATACTCCGTAGTGTGCACAACAGCCTGGGTAGGCAAATCATTCGTTATCACACGATTTGGAACTCAGACCCACTCACACAACGAGAGTATCTCACCATGAGTACACGAAAAATCTCTTGGGCAATGGCGGTGATCGCTGCGTTGCCAACCATCTGTGCGGCACGGAATGTTCCACCCGTCCTTACCATTGAAGCGCCGAGTGCTGGGCAAACAGTGTCCCAACATCCGCGCGGCTTTGGCGTGACCTTTACCGCACGATTCAACGATACTGAGGACGGTTTTGGCGAAGGGACAAGGGTGTCTTGGTCGGGCGATGGCGGCGCCTGGGGTTACAGCTATGTCAATCGGAACGGTTACACAACCTACTCAAGGTCGCTGCAGGAGCTGGGTGTGTTCACGGTTACAGCGGAGGCATCAGACAGCGACGGCTCTTTGGCGACAGATTCTGTGACCTTCTACACTGGCAATACACTGCCGGAAATCTCGATAGTCAATCCGGTTTCTGCAGATGAGTACTTCGTGGGTGTTCCTGTGAGTTTCGACGCAAATGTTCTGGAGTCCGATTGTTATCCGGATGTCAGTTGGGCGAGCAGCAATAGACACGATGCTTGGTCGTCCAGTTCGCCGCTAGGGTGCTCTGCGGTGACTACGTTTGGCACGCCGGGGCTGCGAACGGTCACAGTTACGGCACGGGATCCTGAAGATCCTCAAGTAACCGTTAGCGACTCTGTGTTGGTGGATGTTCAAGCGGTTCCAGCAGACGCGCCGCCGTTCGCAACGATCGTTCGTCCGACAGTACACGCCTTTACGTCGGCCAATATATCAAACTACCTGTACGGAGTTGTGGTGGACCCGGCCGGGGGGCAGTACCAAGCTCCGCTCACGTTGCAGTGGGTGATCAAGCGTCCATCGGGCGAGATTATTAGAAGCTTCGAGCCTTTCGGTTTGTTTGATCTAACGCTGCCGCATATCTGGATAGCTAGCGAAGACGGCGTTGGGCTAGGCATCGCCAGTGAAGAGGTTGAGGTTTGGCTATACGTGTCCGACATTAGCGGACAAGAGAGTGCAGACGTGGCGTATCTCACCGTATCGGGCACTCCCCACTAGCATTGCCCGATGCTGCGCAATAGATGGCCTCTCCGTGCTGAGAGGCTGTCTTTTTTCGAAATCACGTGATCGCCGCTTCGCTTGGCTAACTAGCAAGTAGTGCTTGTACGTGTGCTGCCGCGCTTGCCGCCAGCGCTTCCAAATGGTATCCCCCTTCCAGCGCGGACACGATCCGCGCTTTGCCCGTCTCGTTCATCACCTTCGCCAATTGCTCGGTGGTCCAGGCGTAGTCCTCCTCGGTGAAGGATAGTGATGCCAGTGGATCCAGTCGATGGGCATCGAAGCCGGCGGAAACAAACATCAGCTGCGGTTTGAACGCCCGCAGTGCGGGTAGCCAGTGCTCGGCGACGGCCCGACGTAAATCGGCGCCATCCGCACCCTCCTCGAGCGGCACGTTCACCATGTGGCCGGGTTCCATCGCGCCGAGGCGGCCCGGGTACAACGGCCACTGAAAGGTGGAGCACATCAGCACTTTCGGCTCGCCTTGCAGGATGTCCTCGGTGCCGTTGCCGTGATGCACGTCAAAGTCGATGACCGCGACGCGCTCCAGATGGTGGTGAGTGAGCGCATGCATCACGCCCACAGCGATGCTGTTGAACAGGCAAAAACCCATGGCCGTGTCACGCTCGGCATGGTGCCCCGGTGGGCGCACATTGCAGAAGGCCGCATCGGTTTCACCAGCAAGTATCGTGTCGGTCGCCAGCACCACGGCGCCAGCGGCGAACAGGCCGGCGTCCAGCGATTGCGGATTCATAGCGGTGTCGGCATCAATGGCCGCGAAGCCTGATTCGGGACTTAGCGCGAAAAGCCGGTCGATATGCGCCTGGGAGTGCGCACGCAAGAGTTGGCTGGTGCTGGCGCGCGGCGGCACCAACTTGCGCATCTTGTCCGTAAATCCTCTTTTTTTCAGAAGCTTATCTATGTATTCAATGCGCGCTGGCTGCTCCGGATGGTTCGCTGCATTGTGGTGCAGCGCGCATTTCGGGTGGGTCAGGTAGGCCGTTTTCATACGTTCGCCTCACTTGTTTTCAGGGGGCATACTGGCCGGTCGGTCGCACATAATTTACACTAGCGGCCCGCGAAGCTGCCGCAATGTTATGTCGCGGCATCGTTGTTATCACCTCAAATGAGATCAGATATGACTGACGAGTCCGTTAAGCTTCTGTTCGAGCCGTCCCAAAAGACCGTTGACCTGCCGATTTTGCAAGGGACCAATGGTGCCCCGGTGATCGACATCAAGTCGCTGTACAAGGAGACCGGCCACTTCACGCTGGATCCCGGATTCGTCGCCACCGCCAGCACCAAAAGTGCGGTGACTTATCTGGACGGCGGTAAGGGCGAGCTGTTGTATCGCGGCTATCCGATTGAGCAACTAGCCAAACAATGCAACTACCTGGAGGTGTGCTACCTGCTGCTGCACGGCGAGCTGCCAACGCCGACGCAGAAAGAGGAATTTGAGTACACCATCAGCCGCCACACCATGATTAACGAGGGCCTGCGCTCGTTCCTGAATGGCTTCCGTTACGACGCCCATCCGATGGCTATGCTCACCGCCTGCACGGCGTCGCTGTCCGCCTTCTACCACGACACACTGGACATCAACAATCCGGCACACCGGATGACAACCGCCATTCGGTTGATCGCCAAGATGCCCACGATCGCGGCCGCGTGCTACAAGCACTCAGTCAGCGAGCCCTATATGTATCCGCGCAACGACCTCAGCTACACAGGCAACATGTTGCGCATGATGTATGGCGTGCCGCCTGAGGATTACGAAGTGGATCCGGTGGCGGAAAAGGCGCTGGACGTGCTGTTTATTCTGCATGCCGACCATGAGCAGAACGCCTCCACCTCCACGGTGCGACTGGCGGGCTCTTCGGGCGCAAACCCTTATGGGGCGATCGCCGCCGGCACCGCATGCCTCTGGGGGCCTGCGCATGGCGGGGCCAACGAGGCCGTGCTGAAGATGCTGAACGAAATCGGCGATGTCTCGCAGATTGATAAATACGTGGCCAAAGCGAAAGACCGTAACGATCCGTTCCGGCTGATGGGTTTTGGCCATCGGGTCTATCGCAACTACGATCCACGCGCCAAGATTATCCGCAAGATTGCCCACGAAGTGCTGGAGAGTTACGGCAACGATCCGCGCATGGAACTGGCCCAGCGGCTGGAGGAGATCGCGCTGCAAGACGAGTTCTTTATCGAGCGCAAGCTATACCCCAACGTCGATTTTTACTCAGGCCTCATCTATCAGGCCTTGGGTGTGCCGGTGAACATGTTTACCGTGATGTTTGCGATTGGCCGGACCGTCGGGTGGATTACGCACTGGATGGAAATGCTGGCGGACCCCAAGATGAAAATCGGTCGTCCGCGGCAGTTGTACACCGGCGTGGCACGGCGGGACTTCGTACCGCTGGACCAGCGCTAGCCGCAGGCAGCAACGGGGTGCGGACGGTCACCTGCGCCGCCATGCCTTGGTTTCGTCCCGCACCGCAGCTAATCAGCCTCAGGCCGGGCCTGTGCCGCTAACCGTATTGCTGCGCACGTACGCCAGCGCGTGTATGGGCATGGCCTTCCTGCTTGGCGCTGTGAGCGCGCAGGCCGCCGTCGACAGCGTAGAAATTCACCAGCGCGAGCCTGTGCTTAACGGGCAGCCGTTTGGTGAGACTGGGCCCTACGAGCAGCTCAGTGGGCTGATTCACTTTGCCTTCGACCCCGCTGCGCCCGCCAATGCGGCGGTGGTCGATATCGCGCATGCCCCGCGCGATACTAAGGGGCGGGTGCGAGCCACTGCCGATTTTGTGTTATTGCGCCCGCTGGAAGCACCTGACACGCCACGTGTGGGGTTGCTGGAGATCAGCAATCGCGGCGGCAAGGCGTCGCTGCGCTACTTTAACGCGGCCACCCGCAGGGCTCTGGATCCGCAGGCACCGGCCGCCTTCGGCGACGGCCTGCTGATGCGCATGGGGCTGACCATCATGTGGGTGGGCTGGCAGTTTGACGTGCCCCCGGCGCCTGGGCGGGTAAGACTGCAGGTGCCGGTGGCCCGTCTCGATACAGGCCGTATCACGGGGCAGGTACGCAGCGACTGGGTGGTGGATGAGGCGACGCGGGTACTGGCGCTCGCGCATCGCGAGCACTGGGCCTATCCGGTGTCCGACCCATCCTCCAGGGCCGCGGTATTAACCCGGCGGCGTACGCGCGAGGGCGTGCGCGAGGGGGTGCCTTCGCGCCTGTGGTCGTTTGCCAATGAGATGGACGGCCGGGCGGTCGCGGACCTGACGCATCTACACGCGCCTCGCGGATTCGCGCCCGGGTATATCTACGAGATGGTCTATCCCGCGTCCGATCCGCGGGTAGTTGGGTTGGGTCTGGCCGCGATGCGGGACGTCGCCGCTTACGCCAAACACAATGGTGCCGATGGCCCGTTTGGGGTGAAGCACATGATTGGTTTCGGGGTATCGCAGACCGGCCGTTTCCTGCGCCAGTTTCTGTATCAGGGCTTCAACGCGGATGAGTCGGGCCGGCGCGCATTCGACGGGCTGCTCATCCATACCGCAGGGGCCGGGCGTGGCAGTTTTAACCACCGCTTTGCACAGCCTTCTCGGGATGGCCATCGCTACGCAGCGTTTTTCTATCCCACCGATTTGTTCCCCTTTACCAGCGCGGCACAACGCGACCCGCTGTGCGAGGAGGGGTGTGCTGAAGATGGCTTGTTGAGCATCTATCAGGCCCCCGCGTTGCTGCCACGCATGATGGTGACCAACACCGGTTACGAGTACTGGGGCCGAGCGGCCTCGTTGATTCACACCACCACGGATGGCGAAGGCGACATGGCCCCGATGCCTAACGAACGCCTGTACGCTTTCTCCTCAAGCCAGCATTTCGTTGGCAGGTGGCCTCCTGCTGCCGATCGCCGTCTGCCCGGGGCCGACGTATGGCGCGGGAATCCCGTTGATTTTCTGGTGAATTTGCGTGCGCTGCTGAACCGCTTGGTGCAGTGGGTGGCGCTGGACCGTGCGCCGCCGCCCAGTCGCTATCCGAGTTTGAAGGCGGGCACGCTGCAGGCAGTGGATGCGCTGCAGATGCCGGACGTTGCCGGGCTCACGCCGCCGGCGTTCGCGCATGAAGCCTATCGCGCCGACTATGGCCCGCAGTGGCGCAAGGGCATTGTGCACAAACAACCGCCGCACCTGGGCCCGGCGTTTGTTTCTCGGGTGGCGAGCGTGGATGGGGTTGGAAATGAGTTGGGCGGTGTGCGCAATGTAGAGGTGCAGGTGCCGGTGGCCACTTACACGCCGTGGAGTTTGCGCGATGGCTTGCCGAATGCGTCGGAGATGGCTGATTTCCGCGGCTTGTTTGCCCCGTTGCCGCTGGATGCGGCCAACGCAAAGGCGGTCGCAGACCCCAGGCCACACTTGCGGGAGCTGTACCCGACGCGCGCGGATTACCTGCAAAAGGTCAGCGGTGCGATTGATGATTTGATAGCAGAGGGCTTTTTGCTGCAGGAGGATGCGCCACGAGTCCGTGCACGTGCGCTGGACCTTTGGCACTTCGCGAATGCGACGCAGGCCCGGGCAGGGAGAGTAAATGAACGAGATTAACTGGGAGGATTTTGCCCAGGTTGAACTGCGCGTCGGCCGGGTGGCGAAAGCTGAGGTGTTTGCGCAGGCGCGTAAGCCGGCCTACATCCTGCACGTGGACTTTGGTGAGCAAATAGGGGTGCGCAAGTCGAGCGCGCAGATTACTGAGTTGTACTCGCCTGAGGATCTGGTCGGGCGGCAGGTAGTGGCGGTGGTGAATTTTCCGCCGAAGCAAATCGGACCGATTATGTCTGAGTGTCTGGTGACAGGGTTTTATCAACCGGGCGGCGAGGTCGTGTTGTGCGTGCCTGAACGTGAGGTACCGCTGGGGGCTAAGCTTGGCTGAGCGACCGCGCCTGATTGCGCCATAATTGCATAAAAAAAGGCCGAATGTAGCGAACTACATTCGGCCTTAGTATCTGCGCCGGCCTCCAGCAAGCCGTGTGGCGCAGAGTGTGGAAGTGTCAGAGCGTTACTCTGAATCTGCCGGGGTTTCTACCGGTAATTCGTCGCCCACCTGCTCAGGCGGTGTGACAGAACGCTCAACGTCCCTGGACCAGGTGTCAGTTTCTTCATCGTACACCGCAGTAACATCGCGGGTGCCGACTCTGCCGTCGTTGCCCGTGACGGTAGTGTTGCGATCAAACCCATCCTCGGTACGCGTGGTGCTGGTCTCGCGTGTGCGGGTGTCGCCTTCGGCGTTCGTTCTACTGGTCGTCTTGGTCCAGCTTTCGTTATCTGCATCATACACGCCCGACGTGCTTCTTGTCCGCTGCTCACCGTCAACATTTGTGAGAACGGTGCTACTTGAGAAGCCATCGTCGTTCCGGGTCACGTTAGTGTCGCGTGAGCGCGACTGACCATCGGCATTGGTGCCGGTGACCGATTTGCTCCAGGTGTCCGTCTCCGCATCGTAGTTGCCGGTGACGTCCCGGGTGCGGGTGTTGCCTTCTGCATCCGTTACCGTGGTACTACGTTCAAAACCGGTTTCGGTGCGGCTGCCGGTGGTTTCGCGGGAGCGTGAATTGCCGTCCGCATCTGTCGCGACCGTGCTGCCTTCAAACTGGCCGTCACCACGGGTGACATTCTGCTCGACCGATGAGGTACTGCCGTCGGGTGCGGTGCGCGTGCCAGTCCGTGTGCGGGTGCCGGTCTCCGGGTCAACCGTGCCGGTGCGCTCGCGAGTGGCGGTCTGCCCTTCTGGGCCAGTGGTGGTTGTGGTTCGGCTGCGACCGTTTTCGGTGCGCTCGCGTTGCACGTCGCGGTCGACTTTGCCGGTACGCTCGTCCTGGCCAGCACGTCCGTTACGCCGCTGGTCGTCGCGGCGTGAGTTGCCCCGCTCACCGCGGTTGCCACGCCGATTCCCGCGCTCGCTGCTGCGCCGATTCCCGGCCCGTGAGGCCCGATCGCCAGCTGCAGACATTGTCTCTAGTGCAAAAGCAGAGCCAGCCGCCTTGGCGGGTGCTGCGCTCAGCAGGCTTCCGGCCAAAATCGTGGCTACTGCACAAGTTACTGATAAAATTGATGAAAAACGCATTTCAAGATTCCCCGTGATTAGCCTGGGGCAGCTCCTGCGTGCCCCTCTTGAGACACTAAACGCGAACAGGGGGCGTTAGGTTGACAATATCTTATGTCGCCTTTGTTACACAGTGTGGACGTGGCTGATAGCAGGGCTAGGTGATCAGGCGGTAGCAGGGCGTGTACTGCCGGTCCCCCAGGCGCATGCGTCCATCCTTAACAAAAGCCCGCAGCATGGCGTCCAGCGGCTCCACAATGCCAGGCTCGCCGTGCAACTCAAACGGGCCATGGCGTTCGATGGCGCGAATACCTTCACTTTTCACGTTGCCGGCAACGATGCCAGAGAAGGCGCGGCGCAGATTGGAGGCTAGTTCGTGACGCGGCTGATCTTGGTGCAGATTCAACGCCGCCATGCTCTTGTGGGTGGGATCGAAGGGCTGTTTGAAAGAGGGCTCGATCTCCAGCATCCAATTAAAATACAGCGCGTCTTTGTGTTGGCGGCGGTAACGGTACACATCCGCCAGGCGGGTTCGCATGCTCCGTGCCACCCTGGCCGGATCATCCACGATAATCTCATACCGCGCCGCCGCTCGCTCGCCCAGGGTGGTGCGGACAAAAGCATCCAGCTGGCTAAAGTACCCGGCCGCGCTGGCCGGCCCCGTGAGAATAAGGGGGAACGGCATGTCCTCATTATTTGGGTTTAACAAAATGCCGAGCAGGTACAGAATCTCCTCGGCGGTGCCGACGCCGCCGGGGAAAACGATGAAGCCGTGCCCGGCGCGCACGAACGCCTCCAGCCGTTTCTCGATGTCCGGCATGATCACCAGCGAGTTCACAATGGGGTTGGGCGACTCAGCGGCAATAATGCCCGGCTCGGTAATGCCGACGTAGCGGCCGCTACGGCTGCGCTGTTTGGCGTGCGCAATGGTTGCCCCTTTCATCGGGCCCTTCATGGCGCCTGGCCCGCAGCCGGTGCAGATGTTAAGCCCGCGCAGACCCAACTCATACCCCACGTTCTTGGTGTAGTCGTATTCCTCGCGCGAGATGGAATGTCCGCCCCAGCACACCACCAGGTTCGGGCGGGTCTGCTTGCTCAGAATTTGCGCGTTGCGCAGGATGTGGAAGACCGCGTTGGTAATCCCCTCCGGGTCTTTGCCGTCAAAGCGTTCGCTGGCGTTAATCTCGTTGTGCACGAAAAGCACATCGCGCAGCACCGCAAACAGGTGCTCCTGGATGCCCTTGAGCATCTGGCCATCGACAAACGCGCTGTCCGGCGCGTTGAGCAGATCCAGTTTGATGCCACGTTCCTGTTGTATCACCTGGATGTCAAAATCATGGAACTGATCCAGCACCGCGGCTTCATCATCAGTGGGGCTGCCGCAGTTGAGCACGGCCAGCGAGCAGCGGCGAAACAATTCGTGCAGACCGCCGCGACTGGTGTCCGCCAGCATGCTGACCTCGCGCCGGGACAGGATCTCAAGGCTGCCGAGTGGCGTTACGCGGGTGTCGATACGGTTGTGCCCGTTGCTCTCGCTCATGGGGTGGATTGCCTTACACTTGGTTTACGGCCCGCCATTGTACGCACTCTGTGCTCGCACGTACTGTGATCAAGGCATGCGTGGCGTAAGCCAGCCCCGCGTCTGCCAAGGCAGCGGCGGCTTGGTGGTGGGTATGGTGCTGGTGTATGTGTTCTGGCGTTCACCATCCACGCCAGCAAAATCGGCCTTGAGGTAACGGGAGTGGGGATAGTGAGTTGGATTGATACCGTCGAGTACGCGCAAGCAGACAGCCGTCTGCGCAAAATGTACGACCGGGTGAAATCGCCGGACGGGCAGATCGACAATATTCTGTTGGCCCACGGCTTGCGCCCGCACACGCTGGAAGGGCACATGGCACTATACAAAGCTGCTCTGCACCATCGCGCGAACACGTTGAGCGACTGGTTCCTTGAGGCGATCGGCGTGTACGTGAGCGAGCTGAACGCCTGTGCGTATTGCGTGCGCCATCACGTAGCCGGGCTGGCGCGGGTGCTGCAGGATTCGCCGCGCGCCGCCGCCATGCACGAGGCGATGCGCAGCGGTGACTTGGCCAGTACCTTCAACGCCAGTGAAGTGGTAGCGTTAACGTATGCGGCCAAGCTCACTCGCACGCCGGCGCAGATGAGCGCGCAGGACGCCGAGGCCCTGCGCGGCGCCGGATACGACGATGGGCAGATACTGGAGATTAATCAGGTGAGTGCGTATTTCGCCTACGCCAACCGCACCGTGCTCGGGCTTGGGGTGTCACCGGAGGGAGAGACACTGGGGATGGCGCCACGCAATCAGGGCGACGGTGAGGACTGGGGCCACGGCTGAACCCTCGCGTTGCTGCCGCGCTGGCGTACGCGCGGCGGCTTAATAGCCAAGGGCGGGGTCCACCACGTTGTAGAGCGGTTCGCCAGCGGTGTATCGGCGAAGATTTTCGCGTACCAAGACCACCGTATCGGGCGAGCCATAGCCCGAACGACCGCTGGTGTGCGGCGTAATCAGCACGTTAGGTATGCGCCATAACGGGTGCGACTCGGGCAGCGGTTCCGGGTCCGTCACGTCTAGTCCGGCGCCGGCGATGTCGCCGTTGTTAAGGGCTGCGACCAGATCGTCGGTGACCACGCTTTTGCCCCTCCCCACGGTGATGAAGTAAGCGGTGTTTTTCATGGCCGCGAAAAACGCCTTGTCGTAGAGCCCGGTGGTTTTGTCGGTGAGCGGCAGCGTATTCACCACCACGTCCGCGTCCGCCGCCAGCGCCAGCAATTCGTGCGATAACCCCACGTACTGAACAAAGTCCGGCCCCTCCCTGCGCGAGTTGCGGATGGCCTTTACCTGCATGCCCAGCGCGGCACCTTTCTCGGCCACCTTGGTGCCGATGCCGCCGAGCCCGACCACCAGCATGCGCGCGCCCGCCACCGGGCGAATATCGCGGATGAATTCGGCCGAGCGATCCCAGCGCTGTGCCTGCTGATTGCCGTAGTACTGGTGCAGGCGGTGGGAGAGCATCATCATCATGCCGATCGCGTGCTCGGCAATAAACGGCCCGGAGAGTCCGCGGGTGTTGGTTAGCAGCACCTGCTCACGCGCGATCCCAGGGTTGGCCAGGCACCGTTCAACGCCTACGCCGTATCGCTGCATCCAGCGCAATTGCGTGGCCTCGGCGTTTACCGCGTCGCAACTGCCGAACACCACGTCTGCCTGCCGGGCGGCTTCACGTAGTGATGCGCGGTCGGCGGCGAAGGTGATTTTTGCGTCCCCGGCGGCCGCCTGGAACCACGCTTTGTAGTCCGGGCGCAGACTGGCCGCCTGCGGCAAGTAGATTGCCACCTGCTGCGGCTTGCGCCAGCCGGGGTGCTCGCGGATGGGCGTGTCGGCGAGCCGCACCGCGTACTTGTTCAAAATCGCTGCGGTGGCATCGGCCGCCCCGTCGTCGCGCGCCTGGCTCGCGGTGGCGGCCAGAATGCTTGAACAAACCAGCACAAGAAGAAAACGAATCCGATTACGCATGAGTGCTCCTGGCGATAATTCAGGCGCCGCCTGTGGGCGTGCGCAGGTGCCGGGCTGGCCCGGCGTGCAGTGGCAGTGGGGTCAGCGCTATCGCCAGTGTAACCGCTCCAAAGCAGGATAAAAGCGCTCGGGACTTCTCCACCTGCGCGGGGATTGCTATAAGGGGTGGATGAATACACTTAAGTTTCAAACGGCCCGCGCGCTGACGCGGATGTCCGTCGCGCTCGTCGCGCTAGTCTCGCTGCTGGTGCTTGGCGCGACGTCTGCGCTGCACGCAGACGCCCCTTACATTGATCCTGCCGATGACGCTGAGCATTTCGGTCCGCCGGAATCTCCGCTGTTCTGGAGCCCCGAACAGAAAGTGGCTGGCTTCCGCAACATGCACCGGCTGGCGCCGGTGAGGGTGATCAAGGCGGGGCCGCAGCCCTCGGCGCTGCCGGAGAAGCCGCAGGATCTGGACGATGTGATGTTGCAGACTGACGGCCTCTCGATGACGGCGGCGCAGTACATCAAGCGCAAGAACGTCGCAGGCCTGCTGGTGTTGAAAGATGGCGCTGGGATGTACGAGCGTTATGCGCTGGGCAATACACCGCAGAGCCGCTGGGTATCGGTCTCGGTCACCAGGGCGGTGGTTTCCATGCTGTTCGGGGCCGCGATTCGCGATGGTTATATTGAGAGCGTGGATGAGAAGGTGACTGACTATCTGCCGCGTTTGCAGGGCTCGGCCTACGATCAGGCGAGTATTGCCGATCTTTTGCAGATGTCCTCGGGCGTGGCCTGGAATGAGGACTATGCCGATCCCAAGTCCGACGTGAGCAGCGCCACCTGGGAGACGTTAAAACTGTACGAGTATCTGCGCGACAAGCCGGTCGCAGCACCGCCGGGCGAGAAGTTTAACTACAACACCGCCGAGACCAACCTGGCCGGTACCCTGTTGCGCGCGGCGATCGGCAATAACCTGGCCACGTATTTGTCTGAGAAGATCTGGCGCCCGATGGGGATGCAGGCGGATGCCGTGTGGAACCTGACCGAGCCCGGCGGCGGCGAGTTTGGTGGCTGCTGCATCAGCGCCACGTTGCGTGATTATGCTCGCATCGGCTTGTTCGCGATGCAAAACGGGGTACTGGTTGACGGCACTCGTGTGCTGCCCAACGACTGGATGAGGCAGTCCACCGCCCCGGCGGATTCCTACGCAGGCTATGGCTATTTCTGGTGGCTGTTGGGTGATGGGGTGTATCGCGCGTCGGGCATTTTCGGCCAGGGCATTTATGTGAACCCGGAGGCGGGCGTGGTGATCGCGATGCACAGTGCACGCGATGCGGCCAGCCGGCCGGAGGACACCGCCTGGCAGGTGGCGCTGTTCCAGGCGCTGACAGACGCGGTGTCAGAGCAGTAGCCAGTCGAGCAGCGTTTGATGATGGATGAGACGCCGGGTGCAGCGCCCGCCACCGAGCTGATTGTGGTGGAGGGCAAGTCTGCCGCAAGCTCAGTGGCACAGGCCTGCGACAAGGTTCGCCAGCGCGTTTACGCGGTACAGGGCAAACCGCCGAACGCGGATAAAGCCACGCGCGCGAAAGTGCTGAGTAATCCCGCCTGCCAGGGGCTGTTCGCGGCGCTGGGTTACGCGGGTGGCGGCGCACCGTGTGACGATCCAGACGAGGACGCGCCATGTAGCGATCCAGACGATGGCGCGCGTGGCCGCGATCCAAACGACGTCGCGCGTCGTCGCGCGACCTCTCGACAGTACACGAGCGTGGTGATACTGACCGACGCGGACCCGGACGGCGTGCACTGCCGGGTGTTGGTTTTGCGATTGCTGGCCAAGTACTGCCGCGGGCTGTTTGGGCAGACGGATGTGTCTTACGTGCGGGCGCCACAATATCGCTTGAGTCTCGCCTCTGAGGGGCAATCAGGGCCACGGGCGCACTACGCAGATGACGCGCCCGCGATGATGCAGATGCGTGAGCGGCTGGCCGGCGATGGCGCGGGCGCCGTGTCGGTCACCCACTTTCGCGGCATCGCGCAGATGAGCCAGGAAGAAATCCGCGAGCTATTGCTCAACCCGCGTTCGCCGCGTCGCGTGCGCCTCTCGCTGGAACACGGAGACGGCCCGCAATGACGCGGCGCTACATGGTCAACGACGAGCCATCGGTGCACGCGTTGCTGGCACAACTGGGTGTGGATCTGGGGCCGTTACCGGAGCTGAATAACATCGCGCCCACCGATCAGGTGCCGGTGATTCACGAGTGGGAGGGCACCCGGCTGATCAGCGATATGCGCTGGTGGTTGGTGCCACACTGGTCAAGCGGGCCTTCGACCGAGTACCCGATGTTTAACGCCAGCGTGGAACGATTGTCGGAAAGCCGCGCCTGGGACGGATGCTTCGCACACAAGCGCGCGGTGTTGCCGGCGCGCGCGTTTGTGCTGTGGCGTGAGGTGAACGGCGCGCGGGCGCCATTTATGATTGACGGCCCGACGCAGGCATTCGCGTTTGCCGGACTGTGGGACTACTGGACGGACAGCATCGAGCATGTGCTTTCTGCCGCGATCGTCACGCTGCCGGCGGATGCTCGGCTTGCTGAGTTTAGTACTCGCATGCCGGCGATATTGGATGCCGAAGCGGCGCAGGCCTGGCTGGATCCGGCCACCCCACAGCAAGCGCTTTACGCCTTACTGGCGCGACCGGTGGCGAGTGAGTTGTACGCGACGCCGCTGGACCTGCGCATCAATCATCAGGCGGATAAGCAGGCGCCGGTGGCGATTGGCGAGCGTCGAGCGCTGTCCTGACGGTTGATCGCCGCGTTAACGCAGCGATCAACCGCAGAGTTGGTGGCTAGCCGGCGAGTGCCGGGCCTAGCCGTAGAGGGCGGGTACGCCTACCTGGGCGTGAATCTGGTTGGTGGTGTTCGGATCCATCCTGAAACCTTTGGCCAGACGGTCCAGATACTGCGCTTCGGCTTGCGAATCCAGCTTGATCCCCAGCAGCGACATCACATACACCTGCTGCTCCATCCCTTTGGGGATGCTGCGAACAAAGGCATCAACATCGAGCGGCTCGCGCATTTCGGCTCTTACGAAGTCCAGCTCTTCCCGACTGGCATCGCCCAGGTGCTCCAGGATTTTCTGCTGTTCGGCCTGGTCGATCTGACCGTCCGATTTGGCCGCGTTCAGCATGCCACGAAGCAGCAGTTCAGCCTGGCTGTTTTGCTCAGCCGTCGGCTGAGGTGGGGCGCCGCCGCCCAGCGCCTGATTGAGCAGATCGCCCAAACCGCCGCCGCTCTTGCCGCGGCTAGCGCCACCGCCAGCAAGCCCTTCCAGAATCGCACCGAGCCCGCCGCCGCCGCTGCTCTGCATACCGGGCTTCGCCGCGCCGCCTGAGAGCACTTTGCCGAGCACCGCGCCGAGACCGCCGCTGCCCTGAGCCGCGCCGAGCAGGTCTTCCAGACCGCCCAGACCACCGCTGCTCTTGGTGCCGCCTGCAGCCTGACCGCCGAGGAGGCCGCCTAGCAGGCCGCCCAAGCCGCCGAGCCCGCCGTCCTGGCTGGCGCCTGCAGAACGCTGACCGCCGAGGACCTCGTCGAGGCTGCTGCTGCCGCGCTGTGGTTGCGGCGCGGAGCGGGAGGATGATTCGCCGATGAGCCCGCCGGTGCCATCAATGCCGGTGCTACCGGTGCGGGTGTTGCTGGCGCTGCCGCCGCCGAGCAGGCCGCCGAGCCCGCCGCCGCCGCTGCTTGCGCTCGCGCCTTTTTTGGCGGACAGGACTTTACCGATACCGCGCGCAACCATGGCGCCAACGGCAACCTTGGCAAGTGTTCCAACCAAATTCATATGAGTCTCCAGTGAGCAATCGAGCAGGTGGGGGCGACGGTGTGTCGCCAGGGTCATTATAGGGGAAGGCGGAGGCGCACACGGTAAAGTCTTGCAAACTGTTCGCTTCGTACAGCATCAGGCGCCCGCGGTCATGCATCCGTCCAGCA
>CBDUQI010000013.1:0-49215 GCA_965369325.1 uncultured Gammaproteobacteria bacterium | reverse complement strand
GCGCGAACTCCGAGAAGTCCTCGTCGGTAATCGCCAGCACTAGTCCCAACGCGTCGTCACCTGCCCAATCACCTGGCACGGTAAAGGCGACCTGCAGGGCGTCGTCGCGGTACTGCGTGTAACCATCCGGCGCAGCTCCTGGCTGGTCGCGCCAGATGCCGGTGTCCGCCCCAAGCGCCAGTGTCCGCCCGGTGGCGGCGACCTCCAGGGCCATGTTGGGCACCAGGTTTACGCTCTGCCCGGCGAACTGCGCCACATTGCCTAGTGCATCGCGCGCGCGCATGGGTTTGGTGAATCCCAGCCATAGCGTGTATTGCCCATCAGCGATCAAGCCCAGATTGGTGCTGACACTCAGTTGGCGGCCGCCCCCGCCCGGCAGCCAGTCCGCCCGGTACACCACGGCGTCGCCCGCATCGCGAACCTCCACGGCACTAACCGAGGGTGGGCCGCTTTGACGGAAGAACCCTAGCATGTGCGTATCGGCCAGATCGTTGCGCACCCGGGTAATCTCACTTTCGGGTAACACGAAGCCGCTGTGGGTCACGCCGGTGCCACCGTATTGTGCACCTCCAGTGTTGCCGGGCTCTGTCTCCAGCGTCCAGGAGGGGATTTGAAACTGCTCAGCAAAGTAATCGGCGGTGGTGCCAATGCGCTGATTCACCGTGTCTGAGGCAGCGGCGTACTGAAAGCCCGTGACCGCTCGCATCCGGGTACTCAGCGCATTGGTAATCTCATTGCGTCGGACGTTGGACGTACTGGGCATGAAGTACACCTGAGTGAACGAATGCACATCCACGTACATGCGCAGGCGCGTTTGCGGCCCGAGTGCGGCCGCCGCCATCAGTGCCTGAATTTCCGGTTCCGCGGCGGGCGCGGTACCGCGATAAACCAGGCTGGTGGTGCTGTCGGAAGAGGCGCCGTTTTGCGCAAAGCCCACCGCGTTGTTGCGGTTAAGGTCGACGCCGAAGAAGTTGTCATCAACGGTTGCCAGGCTGTCATCGACTGCGATGGACGAGTTCTGCGGGTTGCGCAGGTTTTTTCGTCGCATGCGCCCGTCACGGGGTTGCTGAAAGTCGGCCGTGACCGTGCCGGGGAACCGTTGGGTCTGAATGAAGCCGTCAATATTCAGCACTGGCAGCAGCACGATGTTGAGGTTGTCCCTCAGGTAGCTGCCCAGAGCATCGTCGTTCTGCGTGCCGGCCAGCGCCTCCATGATGCCGGTGACCACCTCAGGGCTCTGCCATTCACGCGCATGAATGCCGCCGTTAATCAGAACCGCCGGTTCGTCCTGCCCATCGCGGGTTAGCGTATCGGCATCGCCCAACAAGTAGGCCCAGATGGGCCGGCCGGAAACGGTCTCGCCCACCTGCTGCATACGAATGTCGTCGCTGGCGGCCGCGAGCATCTGGTGGGCGGCGTTCAGGCTGTCGTAGGTGCGGAAACCGGCAACCGGAGTGAGCGAATCCACCGGCATGGGTACGGCGTACCCTAGCGCGATGTTATCGCCGGAGTTGTCGTTTTGGGTGTAAGTAAGCTGTCGCGCGCCGCAACTGGGATCGAACGGGTTGGATATCTCAAACTGGGCATCAAATTGGCATACCGCCTGCACCTGCGCGCTGGCCGACAGGGCCAGCAATATGCCGATGTGCCGCCAGGTGCGCTCGCCGATCAAGGTGCGGGCGAACGCTGATCCCGGTCTGCTCGTGGCGGCGCTCATTGCTGTAGTTCCGTTTGGTGCAGCGCCTTACGCAGGGGCGCGGAGGTTAGCGCCGCCTGTCGCAGACGCTGCAGCTGCGTTGCGCGCAAGTGCGCATCGCCAAGCAGGCGCACGCCGGTCAGGCCGATGGCCAGCGCTTTGGGGTCTTGCTGGCGCATCACCCAGTCAATTAGCTTGGCGGTAAGATCGGGGTCGGTCTGCGCAGCGATCGCTGACACAGCGGTGCTTCGCAGTACGGGGCGATCCAAGGCCGCGATCAGCTCGCTGTCGGCGCTGTGTACTTGGCCGCGTAACGCCGCCATGGCGTAGAGTGCGGCCGAGCCGACGTCAGCGCGATGGGTTGCCTGGCGCAAGACCTCAAGCGCCTCGTGCGCCGTAAGCGCGACGGTTGCCTGGCGCACAGCCTGCAGGGCTGTGGGGCTGTCAGCCGCGTCGAGCGCGGCCAGATACAGCGGCAGATCATGCAGGCGGGTAGCGCAGGCCAGTGCGGCACGTGCTGCGAACGGGCGAGTGCTGCGGCGCTCGGTCAGCGCGCTCAGCAGATACGCACGCTGGGCCTGCAGCAGATCGAGCGGTGCTTGTTCGATGGCTGCAAGGACCCCTTCCGGGGCCGAGGCAGCGCGGGTGCCGGGCAGGCTGGACGGTGGCTGCGCGAGCGCGTTGGGGTCACCCAACAGCAACGCCACCATGGTGCCATGTCGTTGCTTGGCGCGGTCCCAGCGGGCCAGGGAGTAGCGCGCGGCGGCGGCCACATCGTAGCGGGCGATCGCGATTCGGTGTGGTCCTTCTTCCAGCCAGCTCATCGTCCGGGCCTGATAAGCGACCAGGGATTCCAGCACTGTGCGTCCGTCTGCCAGTTCATCCACCTGACCGAGGGCCAACGCGGCCTCGCGCAGAATCGCTTCACGAGCCGGGGTGTCGGGGCTGATCAACTGCTCGCGCACGATGCGCACGATCTGTGCGCCCTGGTTGCTGACGGCCAGTTGACCCAGGCGGGTCTCATGGAAGCTTACGCTTGCCCGATCTGCGGACGTCATAGGAACATCGATGGCGCCGGTATCCGGGCTCACCACCACCGCAAGCCGGCTTGGGGACGTGAATGCTGGTAGAGCAGTGCTTGCGCCGGAGTCGGCAGCGCTCGCGGCACAGCTGAGCAACCCCGTGGCGAGCAACAACAGATAGTCCCGTCCGACAGGGACGCCGCTGGCCAGTGTGAGTGGTCGGGCGTCGACCCGTGCAGGTAGTTGGTTCACAGCTTATTCCCCCGATAGCCGTCTTGGTGTCGATAGTAGCTTCGACCCGCAAATCCGCCCGGGGTTCGCCGTATTGGCCAAGGATTAATGATACCGGCGCAAGGCCCGCGGCCTCGGTATGCCCCTCCAAGCCCGGTCTCCGCAGGCCGCGAGGGGTTGTTTTTGCTCGAAATGGCGCTCCCTACGGGAATCGAACCCGTGTTCCCGCCTTGAGAGGGCGGTGTCCTAACCGCTAGACGAAGGGAGCGTGGCGTCAGGTGCGGTGCTATTATATTGACGTTTTTAGTAATTCCAAGCGGATACGCATTTATTTGACCTCTCCAACGCACACCCGTGGCCAGCCTGCGGTAATAATCCCCAGATCAGAGCACAACGTGTCGCGCAAGAATATTTCGCGCAACGCGCTTAAGGTGTTGTATCGGTTGAACAGCAACGGCCATCAGGCGTTCCTGGTGGGCGGTGGCGTGCGCGACCTGCTGCTGGAAATTCAGCCAAAAGATTTTGATATCGCCACCGACGCCCCGCCGGAAAAAGTGCAGGAACTGTTCCGCAATTGCCGCCTGATCGGTCGGCGCTTCCGCTTGGCGCATGTGCATTTCGGGCGCGAGGTGATTGAGGTGGCCACCTTTCGCGCTCAAGACGTGGCCCCGGCAAGCGGCGTGGAGCCATCTGCCGAGGCCGGCGAGAGCGAGCCGGAAGAGGGGCGGCAGGTTAGCGAACAAGAGCAACTGGAGGTTGAGGCCGCTGCGCGTAAGTCCCGACGTGGGCGGCGTGGGCGTCGCGATGATCGGGCGCCTGAGGCGGGCGGCGTGCGGGTGGTGGACGACAGCGGCCGAATTTTGCGTGACAACGTCTACGGCAGCGTCGATGAGGATGTCTGGCGGCGCGACTTCACTGCCAATGCGCTGTACTACAACATTGATGATCACAGCATTTGGGATTACGCCGGTGGTGTGGAAGATATCCGCAATCGTACCCTGCGCATGCTGGGCGACCCGGTGCAGCGCTACCAGGAAGACCCGGTGCGAATGCTGCGCGCGGTGCGCTTTGCCGCCAAACTGAATTTTGATTTCCATCCGCAGACCGAGGCGCCCATCCAGGAACTGGGCGGGTTGCTGGCGGATATGCCGCCGGCGCGGCTGATGGACGAGGCGCTCAAGATGTTTCTGGCCGGCAGTGCGGTGGACGCGTTAGCTCTGCTAACCCGGTTCGATCTGTTTCGCCATCTGTTTCCCGCCGCCGATCATATGTTGAAGGACGATTCGCAAGACGCGGAGTATTTTCGCCATTTGGTGCACACCGGGCTGTCTAACAGCGATGAGCGGGTGGCAGCGGGCAAGACCGTCACTCCGGTGTTTTTGTTTTGCGTGTTGTTGTGGGGGCCGATTCGCGCCAAAGCACTGCAGTTGTACGAGGCGGGTGAAAGCGAGATTCAGGCGCTGCGCACGGCCACCGTCGAGGTGGCGCTGGCACAACAGAAAACGCTATCGATTCCGCGTCGCTTCGTGCAGGGGATTTCGGATATCGCCTGTATGCAGCCGCGGTTTGAAAGCCGTCGCGGCCGTCGGCCCATCCGTTTACTGGAGCATCCACGTTTTCGGGCGGGGTATGACTTTCTGCTGCTGCGGGTGAAAGCCGGCGAGGCCAGTGAAGAGCTGTCCGCTTGGTGGACTCGGATGCAGGAGGAAGATCCGGAGGTTGTGCTCAGTGAATCCGATTTCGGTGAAGAGCCCAGCAAACCACGCAAGCGCCGCCGTCGACGTCGTCGCCCGCGCAAGCGTGCCACCGCCGATGGAGGCGCGCCGCCGCAGTGAGCCCTCACTTGTGGACCGCCGCTTACATCGGCGTTGGCGGCAATCTGGATAACCCGGCGCGGCACGTGTGCGAAGGTATGGCGTCGCTGGGGCAGATCGAGCACACGCGGCTCGTGCTGCAGTCGGCTCTGTACAGCTCCGACCCGATGGGGCCGCCCGAGCAACCGCGCTACATTAATGCGGCGGCGGCGGTCCTGACCCAACTGGCGCCGCTGGCTTTGCTGGCACAACTTCAGCGCATTGAACACGCCCATGGCCGCGATCGTTCCACTGGCCATTGGGGCCCAAGGACGCTCGACCTGGATCTGCTCAGCATGGGCGATCAGCAACTGACTACTAACACATTGACATTGCCGCATCCTGGCTTGCACGAGCGGGCGTTCGTATTGCTGCCGTTGATGGATATCGCCCCGCACATGCGTGTACCCGGGCGGGGCAGTGTGCGCAGGCTGTTCGAGGCCGTGGACTGCACTGCGGTGTCTGTGCTGTGAACACGCTGCGCTACGTGGTGGTGGAAGGGCCGATCGGCGCAGGTAAGACGGCGCTGGCGAGGCGGTTGGCGCTGGCCATGAACGGCGAGCTGGTGCTGGAGCACGCGGCGGATAATCCTTTTTTAGAACGCTTTTACCGCGATCCCCGTGCCGCGGCCTTGCCTACCCAGCTTACCTTCTTGTTGCAGCGAGCGCAGCAGGTCCAGGCGATGCGCCAAGCCGACATGTTCACGCCAGTGCGTGTGTCGGACTTCATGTTGCAGAAAGATCGTTTGTTCGCCCAGCTCACCCTTGATACAGATGAGTATGGGTTGTACGAACAGGTGTTCGACCGGCTTGCGATTGATGCCCCAGTGCCCGATCTAGTGGTGTATCTGCAGGCGCCGGTCGATGTGCTGATGGCGCGCATACGTGCGCGCGGCGTGCCTGGCGAGCAACTTATTGAACGGGATTATTTGCAACGCGTGTGCGATGCCTACGCCCGTCTGTTTCATTTCTACGAGGGTAGCCCGCTGCTCATTGTGAACAACGCGGGGCTGGATACGCAGAACAACGAAGAGGATTTTCAGTCGTTGTTTACGCGCATCAGCGGCATCCGTCCCGGCCGTCATTTCTTTAACGTTGCCGCCCCAATGCAGTAGCTTGACGCCAATCATGCAGTGCGTCATTCTGACTCGCTGTGAGCGCCTGAGGGACTGCCCGTGTACACCCATCTGCAAAAAGAAGTTCGAGATCGCCCGCCGGTAAGCCTGACCACGTTGATGCGGTTTAAGGAATCGGGTGAGAAGTTCAGTTGCCTGACGGCTTACGATGCTAGCTTCTCCGCGCTGATTGATGAGGTGGGGATTGATCTGGTGCTGGTAGGGGATTCTCTGGGCATGGTAATTCAGGGTCACAGCAGTACTGTGCCTGTGACCATGGAAAACATCATCTACCATTCGGCGGCAGTGGCAAAAGGGCTGCGCCGTTCGTTCTTAATGGTCGACATGCCGTTCATGAGCTACACCACGCGCGAGGTTGCGCTGGAAAACGCCGTGCGTCTGATGCAGGACGGACATGCACAGATGGTGAAGCTGGAAGGCAACTCGAACCAGCTTGGTGTGGTGGAGTATCTGGCCTCGCGCGATGTGCCAGTGTGTGCGCATCTTGGATTGCGCCCGCAGTCGGTACACAAGTTGGGCGGCTTCCGTGTGCAAGGGCGCGAGCAGGAGGCGGCCGATGAGATGATTCGTGACGCGCGCGATCTGCAAAATGCGGGCGCCGACGTCGTATTGCTGGAATGCGTACCCAGCGATTTGGCCAAAGCTATCCGCGATGACCTGACCGCGCCGGTGATCGGTATTGGTGCCGGCCCGGATGTGGACGGGCAAATTCTGGTGCTGTACGACATTCTGGATATCACGCTGGGGCGCAAACCGCGCTTCTCCAAGAACTTCATGCAGGACCAAAGCTCGATTGGTGCCGCAATCCATGCGTACCACCAGGCGGTGAAAGACACTACGTACCCTGCCCCCGAACACTGCTTTAGCTAGAATGAGCGATACCACGCTGACACTGGTGCACACGGTGCAGGAACTGCGCGCGCAGGTAAGCGAGTGGCGCGGGCGCGGGCTGCGTTGTGCGTTTGTACCGACCATGGGCAATCTGCACCGCGGCCACATCAGTTTGATAGACAAAGCGCACCAGCATGCCGATCGAGTGATCGCCAGTGTATTCGTCAATCCGTTGCAGTTTGGCCCGGATGAGGACTATCAAGTGTATCCGCGCACGCTAGATGTGGACGGAGCCATGCTGGGACGCGCAGGCGTGCGTCTGCTGTTCGCACCCAGTGTGAAGGAGATGTATCCGCATGGCGAGCACTCCGCCACCCGAGTGGTGGTGCCGGATCTATCAGACGTGCTGTGCGGAAAGCACCGGCCGGGGCATTTTGGCGGGATGGCGACGGTGGTGTGCAAGCTGCTCAATATGGTTAAGGCCGACGTCGCTATATTTGGCGAAAAAGACTACCAGCAACTAATGATTGTGCGCCGTCTGGTCGAGGACTTGTGGATTCCAACCGAAATTGTTGGGGCTCCCACCTTCCGTGAACAGGACGGGCTCGCAATGAGCTCGCGCAACCGCTACCTCACGCCAACTCAGCGCGCGGCGGCGCCCACGCTGTATGCGGTAATGTCGCGAATGATCGAGCAAATCACCCAGGGGCAGTCGGTAAAGCAGTCGCGTGAGGAAGGGTTAGCTGCGTTGATTGATGCCGGGTTCGATCCCAACTATCTGTCAGTACGCCGGGCGCGCACGTTGGAGCGGCCCTCAAGTGATGATCAAGCGTTGGTGTTGCTCGCCGCCGCGTGGTTGGGCAAGGCCCGGTTGATTGATAATATTCCGTTCGCGTTGGCGCAGCCTTTAGGTCCCCGTGCGAACGAGGTGGAAGGCTAGCGCGCGCGCCGATTACTGAGCGACGCAGTCGCGTCCTGCCAGCTTTGCACGGTACAGCGCGAAATCGGCCTTGTTCAGCAAGGTTTCAAGTGAATCGTTTTCGGCCGTCTCTGCGACGCCGAGCGAGATGGAGATCGAGCGCCCTTCTTCCAGCTCTCGTGATGAGCGCACGATACCCCGGCGTACCCGCTCGGCGGTAATCAGGGCAGCGTTTAGATCGGTCTCCGGTAACAGCACGGTAAACTCATCCCCACCATATCGGGCGACCATATCGTTGGGGCGTACGTGGGTTCGCAATATCTCCGCGACGTGACACAGGGCACGGTCGCCCGCCAGATGGCCATATTGATCGTTGTAGGATTTGAAGCGGTCGATATCCAGCATGATCAGGCATACCGGCTGATCATCATGAGTGCAGCGGGTCATCTTGCGCCGGAACATCTCCTCCATCCAGTGGCGGTTATTCAGCTCGGTGAGCGCATCGGTCATAGCGTTGCGCTCGTACTCGCGCAAAATCCCTTCACTGTCGGCGATAATCTGATTGCCGGCACGCACGCGTTCGGCCATCATCACCAGCAGGTTGCGGGCAATCGTGGGAGCCGTGTTGCACATAGCCCAGAGCGTTTCGTGACTGACCGCCAGCAGCCGCGTGTCCTGAGAGGCCGCAACGAACGCGGAAGGCTTCTGACCATCTACAATGGACATCTCGCCAACGCAGGCGCCCGGCCCCAACGTGACCAGCGGCGGGGTGGTGGCATCGTTCAGATGCACATCCAACGCGCCGTCCAGAATGCCGAATATCTCAAGATTCTCCTGCTCCGGGCTCAACAGTAAATCGCCGGTTTCCAGCAGCACGTGGCGGCATGCCTCCAGATATCCCTCCAGCGATTCCAGTCCGACACCACGGAAGATGTCCAGTCGGGCCAGCTCCATCGAGTTAAACGGGATATCGGCTCTGCTCATTGCTCGGCCTCAAGCTGTGCGCGCATCGCCTGTAACTGCTCCTGATCCTCACGGCTTAGTTGCGGGTAGCGTAGCCCAAGCTGATCTAATTTTTCTGCGACTATGCGCGCTACTGTGAGGCGCATATACGGTTTGTTGTCCGCGGGTACGGCATACCAGGGTGCCCAGGGCTGTGAGGTGGCGTTAAGTGCCTCATCATAGGCGTGCATGTACTTGTCCCAATGGCCGCGCTCGGCGATGTCGGCGGCGGAGAACTTCCAGTTTTTCTCCGGCTCATCAATCCGGGAGAGAAAACGCTGGCGCTGCTCTTCGCGCGATACATTGAGGAAGAATTTGAGAATAACGGTGCCGTTGCGCGCCAGATGTTTCTCGTGCTCGGCGATCGACTCCAGGCGCTGCTTCCAGAATTGCTCGGTGAGCTGCCCGTTCCTGCGCGTAGGTAGTTGTGGCAGGCGCTGGCCGCGAAGATACTCCGGGTGAACTCTGACCACCAGCGCCTCTTCGTAATAACTGCGGTTAAATACGCCAATGCGTCCGCGTTCGGGCATTCGCTGGGCGGTGCGCCACAGAAAATCGTGATCCAACTCCCGGCTGGAGGGCTGCTTGAACGAAAACACCTGGCAGCCGGCCGGGTTTACTCCGCGCATGACGGCGCGGATCGTGCTGTCTTTGCCCGCAGCATCCATGGCCTGGAACACTAGCAATACCGCGTAACGGTTGTCAGCGTACAGCCGGCGCTGCAAGTCATCCAGTTGAGTGACCGTCGCCTCCAGATCGCGTTTGAGTGTCTTTTTTTTGTCGGTGTCCGACGGCGCTTGGGTGGATGCATCGCTGATGCTGAAGCCGCCATCGAAATTAACCAGCCAGGGGCTCGGAGCAAAGGAGTTCTTACTCATGCGTATAGGGTGGGACGTAAAGTCCATTGCGCCACGATTCCATGCTCGAATTTTAGCTGATTTCGGCCCCTCGCGTCCGCGAATATTGCTCGGGATTGATAAATTGTCCCGTTAGGGCGCACTTTGGGAATAATCGGTGCCGGCACTGCCGGGTTCACCGGGATTGTGCTGCTCCAGGGCCCAGGCCACGTGCTCGCGCACCAGGGGTTCGGGGTGTGTCTGGCGCGCTTTTAGAGCTGCTAGCACCGGCGCGCCGGTGGGGGCGTTGCCCAGGGCAACGGCAATGTTGCGCAGCCAGCTCACGTAGCCAATGCGGCGAATGGCACTGCCCTCGGTGCGGCGCAGGAACTGGCTCTCGCTCCACCCAAACAGCTCAGGCAGCGTGCTTGCATCCAAGGTGTGCCGCGGGGTGAAGTCGGCCTCGCGCGAGAACTGCGCAAATTTGTTCCATGGGCAAAATAACTGGCAGTCGTCGCAACCGTATATACGATTGCCCATAGGTTTGCGCAGGGCTTCAGGGATTGGCCCGCGCTGCTCAATGGTTAGATAGGATATGCAACGGGTGGCATCCAGCTCGTAGGGTGCAACGATCGCCTGGGTGGGGCACACCTCAATGCAGGCCGTGCAACTGCCGCAATGCGCTTGCGCAGGCGGGTCCTGGCCCAGTTGCAGATCGGTGTAGATCTCGCCCAGGAAAAACCACGAGCCGGCCTGTTTGTTAATGAGGTTGGTGTGCTTGCCTATCCAGCCGAGTCCTGCATTGCGCGCGAGCGCTTTTTCCAACACCGGGGCGCTGTCGACGAACACCCGATAACCAAAGGTGCCGATCAGGTCCGCCACTTCGCTGGCCAGCCGGGCCAGGCGTTTGCGTAGCACCTTGTGATAGTCGCGGCCCAATGCGTAGCGCGAGACATAACCCAGGTTCGGATCCTCCAGTACCTGTTGTGCCTCCTGCGCGTGCTCCGGCAGGTAGTCCATTCGTACGCTGATCACACTGCGCGTGCCCGCAACCAACTCCGCCGGTCGGGTGCGGCGGGTGCCGTGGCGCGCCATATACTGCATCTCGCCGTGGCGCTCCAACGCCAGCCATCGCAACAGATGTGCTTCGTCACGGCGCAGTTCAACGCCGGTAAAACCCACCTGATCGAATCCCAGATCGCGCCCGATCTGGCGAATTCGCTCGGCGGCAGGATGTAGCCCGGCCGGCGTGGGGGTGTGGTGTGCGCCGCTCATCGGCCTAAGTATAATCCGACCCATGCACGCAAGACCCAATCGAATTCTCAACGCCGCGCAGGTTCGTGCGCGGGATCGCCAAGCCATCCAAGTCCACGGCCTTGATGGCTATACGCTGATGTGCCGCGCAGGTGATGCGGTGGTTGAGGAGGTGCAGGCCCGCTGGCCGGACGTTCGGCGCTTGGTGGTGGTCTGCGGTGGAGGTAACAACGCGGGCGATGGCCTGGTGATCGGCCGCCTGGCACATGTGTCCGGGTATCTTGTGCACCTGATCTGTCTGGCGCCTACCGCATCGCTGAGCGGCGATGCGGCCATCGCGCACACCGCGTTCGTGGCCGCGGGCGGCGAAGTGCTGAGCTTAGAGGCACTGTCCCCGGCGCTGGCGCGTGCGCATCTGGTGATTGATGCCATCTTTGGCACTGGGCTGTCGCGCCCCGTCAGCGGTGAGTACGCGCAGGCGGTGCAGGCCGTCAATGCGGCGCCCGCGCCGGTGCTAGCGGTGGATATTCCGAGTGGCATCAGTGCGGACAGCGGCCAGGTATTGGGCGATGCGGTGCGCGCGCAGGTCACTGTGAGCTTCGTTGGGCTCAAAATTGGTTGCTACCTGGCAGCCGGGCCTGCGCACTGTGGGCACATCGTGTTCGATGACCTGGGCACCGGCGAGTTGTTGGGGCCGGAGCAGAGTTTTGTTGCGCGTCGGCTGCACAAGGGGGTGCTGCGCACAACGTTGCCACCCCGTGCGCGCGATGCACACAAGGGGATGCATGGGCATGTACTGCTGATTGGCGGCGGTGAGGGCATGTCGGGTGCGATTCGGCTGGCGGCAGAGGCGGCTCTGCGCGCCGGTGCCGGGCTGGTGACGGTGGCCACCAGCCCGGGCAATGTGGCTATCGTAGCCGCGAGCGGGCCGGAATGGATGACCGTGGGGGTGCAGAACGATGCAGCGCTGGCGCCGTTGCTGGCCCGCGCCAGTGTGGTGGCGATTGGCCCCGGTTTGGGCCGAGGCGCCTGGGCACAGCGTGTGTTTGCGACCGCCATCGCCAGTGGTTTGCCGCTGGTGATTGATGCTGATGGCTTAAATCTACTGGCGCAGCAATCACCCGCGGTACGCCGTGGCTCGGTGCAGGATGCCCCGTGGATTATCACCCCGCACCCCGGTGAGGCGGCTACCTTGCTGGGGCTGAGCAGCGCGCAGGACGTGCAGCAGGCGCGGCTGGAGCGCGTGCAGGCGCTGGCCGCGCGCTATCGCGCGGTGGCTGTGCTCAAAGGGGCGGGCACGCTGGTGGCGAGCGAGGGGCAGCCGGTCTGGCTGTGCGATCGTGGCAACCCGGGTATGGGCGCAGCCGGCATGGGCGACGTGCTTACTGGGGTGATCGCCGCTATCGCGGGGCAGTGCGGCAATGCCCACGATGCAGCTCGCAGTGGCGTGCTGGTGCATGCGTTGAGCGGGGACGAAGCTGCCCTAAATGGCGAGCGCGGCCTGATGGCACGCGACCTGATGGGGCCTATTCGCCGCTGGGTGAACCCCGATTGACACCCAGTATTTGCCGCACGAGGCGGCGACCCAGGCGATTGGAGCAGGATTGGCTCAGGCCTTGACCCGGTTCCATCCAGGGCTGAGTACCGTGTTGTATCTTCGTGGTGAGTTAGGGGCGGGCAAGACCACGCTGGTCCGCGCGCTGCTGCGGGCCTGCGGTGTGTTGGGGCCCATCCGAAGCCCCACCTATACGTTGTTGGAGCCGTATGAGGCGGCGGGCGAAGCGCTTTATCACCTGGACCTTTACCGTCTGCAGTCGCCAGAAGAACTTGAATTTATTGGAATTCGTGATTTACTTAGCGCATCGGCCATCTGGCTGATCGAATGGCCCGAACAGGGGCAGGGGGTGGCACCGCGCGCCGATATTGATCTGACGCTGAGCCACCAGGGCCAGGGGCGGGAGATCACCATGCGTGCGGCTTCAGGTCATGGTGACGCAGTGCTTAAGTCTATGGTGCCACCTTAAAAGTCCCACTCATCTGTCTAATTTTCATATGGAAAATTTGCCACCGGCGAATGGAAGCGCTAGGCTTTGCCTCCGGGCTTGTAGAGATTGATCAACAATGCATAACAAATCTCTGGTTTTCCTGTGGTTTCTGCCAATTTTCTTTGGCGGCCAGGCGATTGCGGACGAGGTTTCTGTTGAGGGTCTGAGGCTCTGGGCGGGGCCTGAAAGTACGCGCGTGGTGCTGGATATCAGTGCGCCGGTCTCACACCGGGTCTTCACGATGGCCGATCCGGCTCGTTTGGTTATCGACCTGGATCAGGCCGATTGGCTTGACGGTCAGCATCCCCAGCTCCCGCAGCTGGCGGGTGCAGTCTCCGGCATTCGCCATGGGCGTCGGGCGGGGGGCAACTTGCGTGTGGTGCTGGATCTGAATCGGCCCGTGCGCCCAAACAGCTTCGTGGTCGCGCCCAATGACCTGTACGGGCATCGCCTGGTGGTCGATTTGGGGCTGGGACAGCGCGAAGGTAAGACCACCCATGTCAAGCGCGCGCCAGTCGGCGAGCGCGATGTGATTGTCGCGATTGATCCCGGCCACGGCGGCGAAGACCCCGGCGCTATCGGGCGGCGCGGCACGCGCGAAAAAGACGTCACGATGGGCATTGCGCGGCGGTTGGCGAACCTGATCGATCAGGAGCCAGGGATGCGTGCGCAGCTAATCCGTGATGGCGACTATCAGGTGTCTCTGCGCGGGCGGATCGAGCTTGCGCGTCAGCAGCATGCCGATATGTTTGTGTCGATTCACGCGGATGCCTTTAAGGATGAGCGCGCGCGTGGTTCGTCGGTCTACATTCTGTCGCGCCGGGGCGCGAGCAGCGAGGCGGCCCTGTGGCTCGCCGAGCGCGAGAACGCCGCCGATCTGGTGGGCGGGGTCAGTCTGGATGACAAAGACGATGTGTTGGCTTCGGTGCTGCTGGATTTGTCGCAGACCGCGACTATCAGCGCGAGCATGACAGCAGGCGAGCACGTACTGACCGAGCTGGCCAAAGTCGGCCGGGTACGGCGTAGTGACGTTCAGCAGGCCGGATTCGCCGTGCTTAAATCGCCAGACATTCCGTCGATTCTGGTGGAGACTGCGTTTATCTCCAATCCAGCGGAAGAAAAACGGCTGCGCGATGGTAAAGAGCAGGCGCGCTGGGCGGCGGCGCTGCTGGCCGGTATTCGGGGATATTTTTACGTCAATCCGCCGCCAGGCACTCGTATTGCGGCGTTGGGCATTGATCGGGAGATTACTCGGACTTACGTGATTTCGCGCGGCGATACGCTGTCGGATATTGCTGACCGATTCAATATAAGTCTGCGCACGTTGCGCGCGGCCAATCGTTTGAAGTCCGACAGTATCCGAATTGGTCAGGTACTGACCATTCCCGGAAAAGACTCCTGAGCCTGCGCATTCGGGCGCGGCGCTGAACGCGCGCCTGGCTGATTGGGCCGAACAGCGCCCCGCGGGTTAACTCGGACGCGCTCAGCGGGTATCCTGCCCACCCATGCCGATTCGCCAACTGCCTAACCACCTGATCGATCAGATTGCCGCTGGCGAAGTGATCGAGCGCCCGGCGTCGGTCATCAAGGAGTTAATGGAAAACGCCCTGGATGCCGGCGCACGCACGCTCGAGGTAAGCGTCGAGCAGGGCGGTAGTCGGTTGTGCCGCGTGCGCGATGATGGCTGCGGTGTTGCCAGGGATGAGCTGGCGCTGGCGCTGACCCGGCACGCGACCAGCAAGATTGCCAGTCTGGAAGAGCTTGAGGCGGTCGCCAGCCTGGGCTTTCGCGGCGAGGCACTGCCATCCATCGCCTCAGTTAGCCGCTTTAGCATGATCTCGCGAGAGCACGACGCCGAGCACGGTTGGCAGGTGGAGGTCGAGGGCGGGCAGATCAGTGATCCGGCGCCGGCGGCGCATCCGCCGGGCACCACCATTGAGGTTCGCGATCTGTTCTACAACACCCCCGCGCGGCGTAAGTTCCTGAAGACCGAGCGGACCGAGTTTGGCCATATCGATACGCTTTTTCGGCGCCTGGCGCTAAGTCGCTTCGATGTCACGTTCTCGCTGCAGCACAATTCGAAAGTGGTGTTGCGGCTGCCAGGCGCGACCGATCTGCGTGCGCGCGAGCAACGCGTGGCGGGCGCGCTGGGCACGGTGTTTATGCAGCATGCGCTGTATGTGGAGCACGAAGTCGAGGGGCTGCATCTGAGTGGATGGGTCGCGCAGCCTACCTTCTCGCGTGCGCAAGCCGATTTACAGTATTTCTATGTCAACGGCCGCATGGTGCGGGACAAGCTCATCTCTCACGCCGTCAAGCATGCTTATCGAGATGTGCTTTTCCACGGTCGACAGCCTGCCTATCTGCTGTTCCTGGAGTTGGATCCCAAACGGGTAGATGTTAATGCGCATCCGGCCAAATCCGAAGTGCGATTTCGCGATAGCCGCGGCGTGCACGACTTTGTCAGGCGCACCGTTGAGGTCGTGCTGAGTGACACCCGGCCAGGGGGCGGGCAGGGCAGTGCGCCCACCACCAGCGATGTGCTGTTATCCGGCGCCGAGGATTCGGGCGGGTCCGGCGAGCCCGGCACGCCTTCCCCGGCAGGCGGCTTCGGGAAGGGTTTGTTGTCACCGCGCCCGCCGATGTCTGCACGCGGCTCGCAGAACAATCTGGCGCTTGAGGCGGGCCGACAGATGTTCGCCTATCGGGCGCTACACGAATCCGGCGGACCTTCGGCTATGGCCGATGTGGCCGATACGGCCAGGGTCTCGGAAGCCGCGCTGCCCGAAAGCGATTTGCCCCTGGGTCTGGCGCTGGCGCAGGTGCATGGCGTTTACGTGCTGGCGCAGAACCGCGATGGGCTGGTGCTGGTGGACATGCACGCCGCACACGAGCGTGTGACCTACGAGAAAATGAAGCAGGCATTCGAGACGGGGGGCGTGCGCCGCCAGCCGCTGCTGGTGCCGGTGCAGTTGGCGGTGTCTGAGCGGGAGGCGAACCTGGCCGAGCAGGCCCGCGAGGACCTGCTGGAGGTAGGTGTGGTGCTTGATCGACGCGGGCCCGAAACCCTGCTGGTGCGCGAGGTGCCGGCCTTGCTGCGCGATGCTGATGCGGAGCAGCTGGTGCGCGATGTCATCAGTGATATTCACGAGCACGGCGGCGTGCAGCGTATCCGCGCCAGTATTGATGAGTTGCTCTCGACCATGGCTTGCCACGGCAGCGTGCGCGCCGGCCGCAAACTGGGGCTGGAGGAGATGAACGCCTTGTTGCGGGAGATGGAGCGCACGGAACGCGCCGATCAATGCAATCACGGTCGCCCCACCTGGACCCAACTGACCATGACCGAGATGGACAAGCTGTTTCTGCGTGGCCGCTGAGCCACGCCTAACCCGAGACACTTACGATGCACAGCATTGCACCAGGCCCGAACGGCGAGCTGCCGGTGGTGCTCCTGATGGGCCCCACCGCCTCGGGTAAAACCAGTTTGGCGATGGAGCTGGTGCAGCGCTATCCCATGGACATTGTCAGTGTCGATTCCGCCATGGTCTATCGCGGCATGGATATCGGCACGGCCAAGCCCAGCGTGCCCGAGCTGGCCCGCGCGCCGCATCGGCTGATAGATGTGTGTGAACCCACCGAGGCCTACTCGGCCGGGCGTTTCCTGAGCGATGCGCTGAGCCACATTAAGGCGATCCATGCGGCAGGTCGCGTGCCCCTGCTCGCCGGCGGCACCATGCTTTACTACCGCGTGTTGCAACAGGGGCTGGCGGTGCTGCCGCAGGCTGATGCGCAGGTGCGCGCTGAGATTGACCAAGAGGCAGCCAGGTTGGGCTGGCCGGCGGTGCACGCCACCCTGGCGGCGGTGGATCCAGTGGCGGCGGCACGCATCCACGCTAATGATGCCCAGCGAATTCAGCGGGCGCTGGAGGTATTTCGTTTGACAGGCGAACCGCTTAGCGTCATTCAGGCGCGTGAGAGCGCCGCGCTGCCGCAACTGGCTTTTGTTAAGTTCGCGCTGGCGCCGGAGCGCGCCACGATGCATCAGCGAATTGAGGTCCGGCTGGAGCAGATGCTGGCGCGGGGGTTCGTACAGGAGGTGCGGGGGCTGTATGAACGCGGTGATTTGACCGATAAGATGGCTTCGATGCGGGCGGTTGGGTATCGCCAATTCTGGCGCTATTGTGCGGGGGAATGCGCTTTCGCGCAGGCACGAGAGCAGGCCTTGCATGCAACCCGCGGGCTCGGGAAACGGCAAATGACCTGGCTGCGCAGCGAACGCGCCCTAATTTGGCTGGATAACAGCGACTTAAGCGGCTACACTCGCGCTCTGGAGCAGGTCGCAACCGTTCTCGCCCATAGGCCGGGTAGGGAACGTTGTGATCAAATATAGACTGCGTTAGAACCAGGACGGGCCTGTCGCTGACAGGGCGCGGTTCTCAAGTTGCCCTGAAAAAAGGCAAAACGAAGACATTTAAAACAACAGGTGAGCGTGATGGCCAGAGGGCAATCTCTCCAAGATCCGTTTCTCAATACATTGCGGCGCGAGAACGTGCCGGTGTCGATTTACCTTGTAAACGGGATTAAGCTGCAGGGGCAAATCGACTCGTTCGATCAGTTTGTTGTGCTACTGAAGAACAGTGTGAGTCAAATGGTCTACAAGCATGCTATCTCCACGGTAGTGCCGGCGCGCAATGTGCGTCTGCCCAACCCTGAAGAAGTCTCCAAGGGTGAAGACTAAACACCCGCGGAAGGACGGCAAAATATCGTAGTACTCTCGCGCAAGTCGTTCGCTACCCAGTTTGCATCAGCCTTACCCGCTGGTGCGATTCGGCGCACAGTTATCCAAAATTCATACCGGCTGCCGGGGATGCGCCGTGCACGGCAGTGCTATGCGCGGCTTAGCACCAGTGGCCCCCTCTTCGCGCTCGCCAGTTGGGCATAGTCACATGAGCAGTAGCATAGATCGTCCGTCCGCACCGGATGGCGAATTACGCGGCCCCGAGCGCGCAGTGCTGCTGCATGTGGCATTGAATGATCGGGTGGCCGCTGCGGACCGGCAGGAGTTCAGTGATCTGGCCCACTCTGCAGGCGTGCAGGAGGTGGGCGCGCTCAGTGCCAGCCTTCGCAGCCCCCGGGCACGTTATCTGATTGGCACCGGCAAACTCGACGAGCTGGCCGATCTGGTGGAACAGACAGAGGCGCATGTCGTGCTGGTGGATGCCGCGCTCAGCCCCAGTCAGGAGCGCAATCTGGAGCGGCGTTTGAGCTGTCGGGTGCTGGATCGTAGCGGTTTGATCCTGGATATCTTCGCCCAACGGGCACGCACGTTCGAAGGAAAGTTGCAGGTGGAACTGGCGCAGCTGCGTCATTTGTCCACGCGCCTGGTCAGAGGCTGGACTCACCTGGAGCGTCAAAAGGGGGGTATCGGCTTGCGTGGTCCGGGTGAAACCCAACTGGAAACTGACCGCCGTCTGCTGGGGCATCGGATCCGTACATTGCGCCAGCGCCTGAATAAGGTGGACAAACAGCGTCACCTGGGGCGACAGACCCGTCAGCGGGCGGAAGTGCCGACGGTCTCGCTGGTGGGCTATACCAACGCCGGAAAATCGACCCTTTTCAACTGCCTGACCGGGGCCAATGTATATTCAGCCGATCAGTTGTTTGCCACGTTAGACCCCACCCTCAGGCAGTTAGCCCTGCCTGACTGCGATGCGGCGGTATTAGCCGACACCGTGGGCTTCGTGCGCTCGCTGCCGCACGAATTGGTGGCGGCGTTTCGCGCGACTTTGCAGGAGACGCGTGAAGCCAGCCTGCTGCTGCATGTGATTGACGCTAGCGATGAGCAGCGACGCGATCGCATGGCCGAGGTCGCCTCGGTGCTGGAGCAGATTGGTGCGAATGACCTGCCTCAGCTGGAAGTTTGGAATAAGATCGATCTCAGTGGCGATGTTGCGCGCGTGGATCGGGACGAAAACGGACTCGCCGTACGCGTGTGGGTTTGCGCCGCCACTGGTGAAGGAATGCCGCAATTGCTGGATGCAATCGCGCAACGTCTGCGCCCACCGTGGTATCACGGGGTACTACATCTCGGGCCGCAGCATGCCCGAATGCGAGCCCGCTTGTTTGAGGCCGCTGCGGTCAAGGGCGAGCAGGTGTGCGAGGACGGAGGATGGGATGTGCAGGTGGGGCTCGCCAAGCGCGCGCTGGAACGCATCTGCAAGGACGAGGGTTTCGAGTTGTCACTGCCAGCCCGGTACGCGACTTGTGCTGATACCGGTGGCTTCTTACAATCGCGCGCTTCGAAGGCGGATGCTACGCCTGGCGCGCCCGGGTGAAGGACACAGATACAAATGGCCGGCAATGAAGGCAGGGGACCGAAAAATCCCTGGGATGGTGGAAACGGCGAGGGTCCACCCGATCTGGATGCACTGTTAAAGCGCATGCAGCGAAAATTTGGCACGTTCGGTGGCAGCAGTAGTGCTGGCGGCTCGGGCGGTGGCGGTATTGGCCTGGGCCTTATCAGCATCGCATTGCTGGCGGCCTGGGCGCTGTCGGGGCTTTACAAGGTGGACGAACCGGAGCGCGGCGTTGAGTTACGCTTTGGTAAGTACGTCGCGACCACCACTCCAGGGCTGCACTGGCATTTCCCGTGGCCCATCGAGGTGGTCTACAAGGTCAACGTCGCCAGCATTGAGAAGTACCAGCATTCCACCCGCATGCTGACCTCGGATGAGAACATCATCGCGGTGGATCTGGCCATTCAGTACCGGCGGGCCAATCCGGCGCAGTACTTGTTTAATGTACGCGAACCGGAGTTTACCCTTAACGAAGTGTCCGAAAGCGCCATTCGCGAAGTGGTCGGCGAGAGCACGCTGGATTTTATTTTGCGCGAAGGTCGTGCGGATATTTCACAGCGCACCGCGGAGCTCGTCCAGACCACACTTGATGCGTACGAAACCGGCATCCAAATTACCTCTGCCAACCTTCAGGATGCGAATTTTCCTACCCAGGTGCAGGCGGCGGTACAAGACGCGATCAAGGCCCGTGAGGACCAGGAACGCTTCTCCCTGGAGGCCGAAGCCTACGCCAACGATGTGTTGCCACGGGCGCGTGGTGCTGCCGCGCGTGAGCTGGAGGCGGCGATCGCCCATCGCGATCAGGTGATCGCCGATGCGGAAGGTGAGACGGATCGGTTTCTGGCCTTGCTGAAAGAGTACGAAGCGGCGCCCGAGGTTACCCGTCAGCGCCTGTATCTGGAGACGGTTGAGGAAGTGTACGGTCGCTCCAACAAAGTGCTGATGGATTCAGATGGCAGTGGAAACCTGCTGTACCTGCCTATCGACAAATTGATGGAGCAGCAACGCGGTCGCAGCAGCGGCCCAGCAGGTCGCGGGCCCAGTGCAACGGCGGTTGCGCCTACGAGCGATACCGCAAGGCGCACTCGTGAAGATGCGCGCAGCCGGGGAGGACGCTAATGAGCACCGGAAGATTCGTGTTGTTACTTGTATTGGTGGGCATTGTGGTGATTGGCCGGATGTCGGTATTCGCGGTCAACGAGTGGGAGCACGCGGTGAAATTCCGCTTTGGTGAAGTGCTCAAGGACGACTACGAGCCTGGCTTACACTTTAAGCCGCCGTACGAGAACGTGTTGCTGCTGGAGCGCCGCATCCTCACCATCAATAACTCGACCGAAGAGTTTTTGACCAACGAGAAAAAGAACCTGCTGGTCACGTTCTTTGTGAAGTGGCGGATTGAAGATCCCGCCCAGTACTACCGGGCGACCAATGGACGGCAAGAGTTTGCGGCGCAGCGCCTGATTGAGATTATCAAAGATGGTATCCGCGCCGAATTCGCCATACGCACCGTACAAGAGGTCGTCACCGCGCAGCGTACCGAGCTGGTGGGCGAGGTGCTGTCCAAGGCCGCGCCAACGACCGCTGAGTTGGGTGTTGTCATCGTGGATGTGCGGGTGAAGCGCCTGGATCTGCCGGACGAGGTCAGCGAATCGGTGTTTAACCGCATGCGCCAGGAGCGTGTACGGGTGGCGAATCTGTTACGCGCTGAGGGGCACGAGGCCTCAGAGCGGATTCGTGCTGAGGCGGATCGTGAGGCGGTGGTGATTCGCGCGAACGCTCGCAAGCAAGCGCAGATTACCCGTGGTGCAGGCGATGCAAAATCAGCCGAAGTCTACGCTAACGCTTACAACCGGAACCGGGAGTTCTACAACTTCCATCGCAGCATGCAGGCCTATCGGGATTCCCTTGGCGGTAACGGTGATGTGCTGGTGTTGCAGCCGGACAGCGACTTCTTCAAATACCTGAACAGCTCTACCGGGCAGGAATAAGTGCTTGCGGGGAAAGCGCGGAGCGCCCGCATTGTCCGCGGGCGCGCCTCGGATAGTGCGGCCGAACAACGCGAGCGCTGATGGACTGGCAGGACTTTTTTACCGGGTTCGCGTTGTTTTTGGTGTTTGAAGGGTTGGCACCGTTCGCTAATCCGCAAGCGTTGCGGCGTACCATTTCAATGATCAGTCAGCTTAACGACGGTCAGTTGCGATTCATCGGTCTTACCGCCATCAGTGCGGGGCTGATCATGCTCTACATCGTGCGAGTGCTGTAGCTGATGTACGCGTTCTTTTCTAAAGGAAGACAAGTCGCATGAGCCGCAGTGTAGTGGTCATTGGCGCTCAGTGGGGCGATGAAGGCAAGGGCAAGATTGTGGATCTGCTCACCGAGGCCGTGGGCGGTGTTGTGCGTTATCAGGGGGGGCATAACGCTGGGCATACGCTGGTTATCGATGGGCACAAAACGGTACTGCATCTGATCCCCTCGGGAGTGTTGCACGAAGGTGTGCAGTGCATGATCGGGAATGGCGTGGTTCTGTCGCTGCCGGCCTTGTTCGAGGAGATCGATGCGCTTGAGGCGGCGGGCAAGCAGGTGAAAAAACGCATCGTGGTCAGCGGTGCCTGCCCGTTAATTCTGCCATCGCACATCGCACTGGACAACGCGCGTGAAAAGCGTCGTGGCGATGCCGCCATCGGCACCACCGGTCGTGGCATCGGCCCGGCCTATGAAGACAAAGTGGCTCGCCGTGCCGTGCGCGTGTGCGATCTGGCACATCCGCAGCGGTTCCGCAACAAACTGGCGTCGCTGATGGACATGCATAATTTCATGCTTACCGAATATTACGGTGCCGAGCCGGTGAGCGTTGAGGAGACCGTTAAGCAGCAACTATCGCTGGGTGAGCGCCTGGGCCAGATGGTGGTGGATGTGGCCGAACGGATTACCGCACTGAGGGCGCAGGGCCGTCACTTGCTGTTTGAAGGGGCGCAGGGCGCATTGCTGGATATCGACCACGGGACTTACCCGTTTGTCACCTCCTCCAATACCACTGCCGCCACTGCCAGCACCGGCAGCGGCACCGGCCCTTGCAAGCTGGACGAGGTGCTGGGGATTGTGAAGGCGTACAGCACGCGCGTTGGCGCAGGGCCGTTCCCCACCGAGCTTGACGATCACACCGGCGAGCACTTGGGGCGCGTGGGCGTTGAGTTCGGCGCCACCACCGGGCGGCCGCGACGCTGTGGCTGGCTTGATGCGGTCGCCTTGCGGCGCGCGGTGATGGCCAGCGGTATTACCTGCATGTGCATTACCAAGCTGGACGTGCTGGATGGGCTGAAATCGCTGCGCATCTGCGTGGCTTACGAACTGGACGGGCAGCGGTTGGAACTGCCCCCATTAGATAGCGCGGAATTGGAGGCCTGCCAGCCCATCTACGAGACGGTGCCGGGCTGGAGCGAACCCACGGCGGGTGCAACTCAATACGACCAGTTGCCGGCGGCAGCGACAGCTTATCTGCAGCGTATTGAGCAATTGGCAGGCGTGTCCATTTGTATCGTGTCCACTGGCGCCGAGCGCGACCACACTATCGTGTTGCGCGACCTGTTTGCGTGAGGCGGCGCCGATGAGTGATAAGCCAGCTCTGGAGGGCGACGAACTAGCGCGTGCCTGCGCCGCGACCATGATGAAGTTCGACCAAGTGGCGCAAGATCTTGGCATCACGGCGCAAGTGAGTACAGCTGGCGTTTCGCAGGCCTCGGTGACAGTGTCCGCCCGTATGGTGAACGGACATGGCGTGTGTCATGGAGGCTATCTCTTCCTATTGGCCGATTCGGCCTTTGCCTACGCCTGTAACGGGTACGGGCAGGTGACACTGGCGGCGGCAGCCGATATCTCATTTGTGCGCCCGGCGAAGGAGGGTGACCGACTGGTCGCGGAAGCCAGGGAGCGCCATCGTACAGCTCGTACCGGCATCTACGATGTGGAAGTACGGGACCAAGCGCATAACCTGATTGCGCTTTTTCGTGGAAAATCCGTTTCGTTACGGGATGTTATACCAGTCTAAAGGTCCCGATGGCCTGCTTGATGCCTCAGGCTTGACTTGACCGCTCGGTCAACTATAATAGACGACCGGTCAAGTACTAATGGAGACTATGTAATGTCAGAGAGTAACGCGCTGCTGCATCTCGACGATGGCAGTTTTGATGAGCATGTGCTCAAGTCCGACGTGCCCGTCTTGGTCGATTTCTGGGCCGAGTGGTGTGGTCCATGTCGGATGCTTGGGCCGATCGTCGAGAAGCTGGCCGACAAGTTCGACGGGCGTGCGAAAGTCACCAAAGTAGACGTCGACAGTGCGGCTGAAGTGGCGCGTCGCTACGGCATTCGCTCAATCCCCTCCGTGCTGCTTTTTGTCAACGGCGAAGTGCAGGACACCATGATTGGTGTACGCCCGGAGCAGGAGTACGAAGATAAGCTAGAAGCGCTCATCAGCTAGCGCACAGGCGCGCGCGGATAGGCCTGTGCGGCATGCCGGTTGGCATCGCCGCACAGTCGACCCGCGCCAATGCCGGTCCGCGGTGGATTCCCGGACAAGTATCCGGGGGGAGCGGACCGCTCAGCCGTCAAGGAGTCGGGCAATGGGTCGGGTAAGCAATGCACGTGAGCGCCTGCTGGACAGCGCGATTGAACTGATCAATGTGCGCAGCTACTCCAACGTAGGCGTGCAGCAAGTCTGCGCTCACGCGGGTGTGAACAAGGGCAGCTTCTATCACTTCTTCGCCTCCAAGGAAGTGTTGGCGCTGGAGGCGCTCGATCGGCAGTGGATCAGTATCCGTGACGAGGTGATGGTGCCGGTGTTTGCCTCTACTTTGCCTCCCTTGTTGCGCATACAGCGGTTTATCGAAGGATTCGCGGATGCGCAGAGCGACGCACGCAAGCGATGTGGGCGCATGCCCGGTTGCCATTTTGGGAATCTGGCAGTCGAGCTCAGCACCCAAAGCGAGGCGGTCCGCAACAAGCTGCTGGATATTTTCGATCAGCAGGCGCAGTTGATTGCCGGCGCATTGCAGGAGGCTATAGAAGCCGGCGAACTGGCGCCGCTGGATACCCATCAGGCGGCGCAGGCCGTGCTGGCTTACGTTCAGGGCCTGCTGGTGCTGGCCAAATTGCACGATGACCCCGCGCTACTGCAACGGATGTCGGGTAGCGCGGTACAATTGCTCGGACTGCCTGGGCGTGGCCCGGCATTTTGTGAGCACGATTCCGATGCGGCGATCGTGATTCCACCCCTGCCTAATTGAGATTCAGCACGTTATGAAACTGGCTACCTGGAACATTAACGGGCTCCGGGCCCGGATGGATTTTGTCATGCACTGGCTGCGTGAGCGGCAGCCCGATGTGGTGGGGCTGCAGGAACTGAAGATGAGTGAAGACAAATTTCCTCATCTGCAGTTTCAGGCCGAGGGCTATCATGCGCTCGTTCACGGGCAGAAGAGCTGGAACGGTGTCGCCATCCTGACACGCACACCGGTCGAACATGTGAACAGTGGCCTGGCCGGACAGGAAGACTTTGGCGCCAGACTAATTACCGCCGATGTTGGGGACATTCGTTTCACCACCGTGTATTGCCCCAACGGTAAGAATCTGGCGCATGCCGACTATGCGGGCAAGCTACGCTGGTACGACGCTTTGATTGAGTACGTTGAGCAAACGCACGATGCCACCCGGGCGAGCATGCTGTGCGGCGATATGAACATCTGCCCCACTGGCCTTGATAGTTGGAACGAGGACCGCTTCCGGGACGATATCTTCCACACGGTGGCTGAGCGCGAACGTTTCGCGCGGCTGCTGGGCACCGGGCACGTGGATGTCTACCGTGAGCGCGAGCCCGACACGCAGGCATTTTCCTGGTGGGATTATCGTGGCGGTGCGTTTCATCGCAAGATGGGGCTGCGAATCGATTTTCTGCTGGCCAGTCAGCCGCTGATGGCACGTGTGCGCGACGTCTATATTGATCGCGATTACCGCAAGAAAATTGACGGCATGACGGCGTCAGACCATGCCCCCGTCATCGCCGAGATCGCCTGAGTAAAGCGCCCGCCGGGCAGGCGCGCGCATCGCTCGGTGGGTACAATAGCTCACCGTTGAACAGGCCAGCCATGTGACCAGCAGATTCCTCGCCACCACCGCACGTAATATGCAGTCGCTGCTGATGCAGGAACTGCGCGACCTCGGCGCGGGCGCCGTGCGTGAAACCGCTGGCGGCGTGTTCTTTGAAGGCGATGTGGCACTGGCCTATCGGGTGTGTCTTTGGTCGCGGGTAGCCAGCCGGGTGCTGATGTTGCTGGGGGAGGGCGAGGCTGACGACCTGCAGGGGCTGTACAATAGCGCGCGCGAGCTGCGCTGGGATACGCACTTTGATCTGGCGCATACTTTCGCCGTCGACTGCACTCTGTCTGCCGCGCAGCTTACGCACAGCCACGGCGCCGCACTGAAAGTGAAAGATGCGATTGCCGATCAGTTTCGCGATCGGTTCGGTGCGCGGCCGTCGGTGGATGCACGTAACCCCGACCTGCGCATCAGCGTGTTCGTACGCAAGACCAAGGTGACCTTCAGTCTCGATTTGAGCGGCGAAGCCCTGCATCGTCGTGGCTACCGCGTCAGTAGCGTTGAGGCGCCGCTGAAGGAAACATTGGCGGCTGCCATCGTGTTGCGCGCCGGCTGGTCCGAGATTGCGGCGCGGGGCGGCAGCTTTGTCGATCTAATGTGCGGCTCTGGCACGCTGGCGCTGGAGGCAGCCATGATCGCTGCCAATATCGCCCCAGGGCTGCTCAGAACCCGTTGGGGCTTTGAGCACTGGCAGCACCACCTGCCGGATGTCTGGCAAACGCTCACCACTGAAGCACGCGAGGCGCGGGAGGCGGGCGTTAGATCGCTGGGCCAACGGCGTGAGGCGATCAGTGCTTTTGATCAGGATTCAGCCGCGGTGTCAGCCACTCGCGCCAACATTCAGGCTGCCGGGCTGGGGCAGCACATTCAGGTGCGCCAGGTGAGCGTAGGTGCTCATCGCGGTTCGCCCTCAACCTCGCCTGGCCTGGTGCTAGTAAATCCACCTTACGGCGAGCGCCTGGGCGAGAGTTCACAGCTGCCGGCGCTGTACCAACAACTTGGCGAGACCTTGCAGAGGCACTACCAGGGCTGGCGCGCAGCGGTGTTCACAGGCAATCCGCCACTGGGCAAATTACTGGGTCAGCGCGCCGAGCGCAGCCACAAGTTTTTCAACGGGCGCATCGAGTGCCGGCTGCTGCAGTTTGGCGTAAACGCTGATGCAAGCGTCGAGTCCGGTGGTGCGCGTAAGCCTGAAGATCCCGCGGATGCGCGTTACCGCGGGCCGCGGCCGGTGCCGGCCGACCGACGCAGCGAGGGCGCGAGCATGTTCGCGAATCGTTTGGCTAAGAATCTGAAGCATCTGGCGCGGTGGGCACGTCGCGATGAGATTACCTGCTACCGGGTGTACGACGCGGACTTGCCGGAGTACGCGCTAGCGGTGGACTTGTACAGCGGCGAGCGCACGGCCGTGCACGTGCAGGAGTATCAGGCGCCGGCCTCGATTGATGCGCAATTGGCGCAGCGCCGGTTGCGTGAGGCGATCGGTGTGATCGCGCAGCAGATGCAGGTGCCGCTGGGTGATGTGTACGTGAAGCAGCGTCGACGCCAGCGCGGCAACGCCCAGTACGAGCGTCTGGCGCAAAGCGATGAGTATTTTCAGGTGCAAGAGAGCGGTTGCAACTACCTGGTGAACTTGCAGGACCGGCTGGACACAGGGTTATTTCTGGACCATCGCAAGACGCGTGCAATGCTGCAAGGCCTGGCCAAGGGGCAGCGGTTTTTGAACCTGTTTGCTTATACTGGTACCGCCAGCGTGGCGGCTGCTCGTGGTGGCGCGGTCTCGACCACCAGCGTGGACCTGTCGCGCACCTACCTGGACTGGGCCCAGCGCAATATGCAGGCGAACGGGTTTGACGACAAACATCACGCGTACATCCACAGCGATTGTCTGCAATGGCTGGACGGATTAGGAAGCGTTGCGCGTTACGGGCTGATCTTTCTCGACCCGCCAAGTTTTTCCAGTTCCAAGCAGATGAACGACACGCTGGATATCCAACGCGACCATCAGATGCTCATCGACAAAACCATGCGTATTCTGAAGCCGCAGGGCGACCTGATATTTTCCAACAATCTGCGTCGGTTCCGACTGGACCCGGCGATCGAGGGACAGTATCAAGTGGAGAATATTTCCCGGCTGACGTTGCCGAGCGATTTCGAGCGAAACCCGCGTATCCACCACTGCTGGCGAATTCGCCACCGCGAGACGCCCTGACGCGCGCGCTCGTCGTGCCCCCGGGTGTGTCGGCAAGTGCCAGGCATTACGCCCGACGGGTGTGGGCTCTGCGGTGCGTTAATCCTGCGTTTGCGGGAGCACCTGGTACGCGTCCGCGTCCAGGTGGAACGGGAAACGTTCACGGAACTTGAGCAGCGATGTGGCGGACAACGTGACGGTGTTGGTACCGGCGTGCTCGCCTGGATCGGCCAGCCACTCACCGACATAATCGATAATACCGCTCTGGCCCGGATACGGGATGCCTTTGCCGTCCTCGCCGATGCGATTAACGCCCGCCACGTAACACACGTTCTCAATCGCTCGCGCCGTGAGCAACGTGCGCCAGGCATGCTTGCGCGGCGCCGGCCAGTTGGCGACAAACAGCATCAGATCGCAGGTGCCTGCGTGTCGGCTGAAAACCGGAAAGCGCAGGTCGTAGCACACTAGCGGGCATATGTTCCAATCACGGAACTTCACCAGCAGCCGCTCGCTGCCGGATGAGTAGTGCTCGTGTTCACCCGCCATGCGGAACAGGTGACGCTTGTCATACGTGTGCAGCGCACCGTCCGGCGGCATCCATATGCAGCGATTGTAGTAGTGCCCGTCTTGCCGAACGATCAGACTGCCGCACACCGCTGCGTCGGTGCGGCTGGCCATCTCGGCCATCCACTGGATGCCGGGCCCGTCTGGCGGCTCCGCCAGCGCCCTGGCGTTCATGCTAAAGCCAGTAGTGAACATTTCGGGCAGGACGATGATGTCACCTGGCGCGCTCAGCCCGGCAATGGTGTGTTCAAACGCGCGAAGATTGTCCGGCGGCTGCTCCCAGGCGAGCGCGTTTTGTACGATGGTTACGGTTAGATCTTGCATAGTTTCTCCGCGGCGCGGGCCAGTGTGTCGTCATCCTTGGCGAAACAAAAACGCACCAGCGTTTGCCTGGGCGGATGCTCATAGAACACAGAGATGGGAATGGCGGCTACACCGATGTCGCAGGTAAGGCGGCGGGCGAAACTCATATCATCCTCGTCGCTGATGCGGCTGTAATCGACCAGTTGGAAGTAGCTGCCGGCCACCGGTAGTAACTGCAGCCGCGAGTCGCTCAGCAAGTGCGCAAAGTGCTCGCGTTTGCGTTGGTAGAACTGGCCGAGACCGAGGTAGTGCTCTGGCGTTGAGCGAACAAACTCCGCGTACGCCTTTTGCATCGGTGAGCAAACGGTGAAGGGGACGAATTGGTGCACTTTGCGGAACTCGTGGGTGAGGGCGGGTGGCGCGATCAGGTAGCCGATTTTCCATCCGGTGGCGTGATAGGTTTTGCCAAAAGAGGAGACGACAAATGCGCGCGCTGCCAACTCCGGCACGCTGACTGCGCTGGTGTGCGTACGGCCATCAAACACGATGTGCTCGTACACCTCGTCGGACAACACCAGCGTGTTGGTGCCTTCCAGCATCTGCCCGAGGCGCGCCAGATCGTCGCGACTGAGCATTGCGCCGGTCGGGTTGTGGGGAGAGTTTATGATAAGCAGTCGCGTGCGCGCATTCAGGCAGGCTTCCAGCACTGGCCAGTCGATCGAAAACGTAGGCGTGCTCAGTGGCAGGTGGCGGGTAATGCCGCCGGCTAGGCGGATGGCCGGTTCGTAGGAGTCGTAGGCAGGATCGAAAACGATCACCTCATCGCCCGGATGCACGCAGCAGGCGATGGCGCTGAACAGTGCCTCGGTTGCGCCCACGGTAATGGTCACCTGCGTGTCGGGATCTGTCTGCGCCCCGTAGACGCGCTCGGTTTTCTTGGCGATGGCTACACGCAAATCGGTATCGCCTGGCATCGGCGCATATTGGTTGGCGCCGGCATTGAGGTGGTGGGTCACCCGGTCCAGCAGGGCCTGCGGCGGTTCGAAGTCGGGGAAGCCCTGGGCCAGGTTAATGGCGCCATACTCATTCGCCATCTGGCTCATCACGGTGAAGATGGTGGTGCCGACGTCGGGCAGCTTGCTGGTGATCGATATGTCCACAGCACAATTATCGCAGATCACTGCGGGCGCTGGCGATGCCTGTGAACGCCCGCAGCCCCTTTGGAGCCGGCGCACGGGCGCATGGCATAATCCCCCTCAGCAGATCCTGCGCCGACGGTGGACCGAATACGATGACTGATTATACCGCACGAGTACTCTGGGAACGTGAGCCGGACGCGCAAGGCAGGCGCTACAGCCGGGCGCATACCTGGACTTTTGATGGCGGGACATCCGTGCCGGCCTCAGCCTCGCCGCACATCGTGCCGTTGCCTTACTCAAGCGCCGAGGCGGTAGATCCGGAGGAGGCCCTGGTCGCCTCGTTGTCCAGTTGCCACATGCTGTTTTTTCTTCAGTACGCGCACGACGCCGGGCATACGGTAGAGCGATACGAAGACAATGCGGTCGGGCAAATGGGTACCCGGGATGACGGGCGCATGGCAATGACTTGCGTGTGCCTAGTGCCCCAGGTCAGCTACGGCGTGGGGCCAGGCCCGGATGCGACACAGGAGCGGGCTTTGCACGAGCGCGCGCACCACAGTTGCTTTATCGCCAACTCCGTGAATTTTCCGGTGCACACTCGCGTGGGCGCAGAAGCGGATTAACGAGCGACACGTACGCCGATCCAGGCGGCACGTGGTGCGCCGGGCGAAATAAATCGGTTGTTATCGAAGCCCTCACCCAGCACCTCCGCCGCCTCTCCCAGCAGGCCGAACGTTTCGTAATCCCGATCGAGCGCATTCTGGACGCTGGCGAAGACGCTGGCATTTTCCTTGAACCGATATTCGCCGCGCAGATTCAGAACGGCGAAGCTGCCCACGGGGCTCAACAGGTTCGCCTCGTCGGCACGCAGGATACGGTCGCCACTGTATTGCATGTCGGCGCCGATGGACCATCGGTGATTCAACGGCAGATCAAACCCGGCTTTCGCCAATACTTCGGGCACACCCGGCAGCCGATCGCCACGGCTAACGTCAATTTCACCATCCTCGCCCAGCGGATGGTTAGGGCTGGAGACGCTAAAGTTCTCATCAAACTGAGCAGTGAGCGTGGAGATGTTCACGAACCAGTTGCCTTGCTCACCGAGTGCACCTCGAAAGCTCAGATCGATGCCGTAGCGCTTGGTGTCGCCCACGTTGTCGAAAAAGCCCTGATTGGTGGCGGCGCCGGCGCTGATGAAAATAATGTCATCTTCGCTGCGTGTGCTGAACAACCCAAGGTGCCAGTCAAACCAACGATGCGCGCCGCGTAGCCCGAGTTCATAAGTTTTGGCGACCACTTGTTCCAACGGAGGGTCTGCCAGAAAGGCGTTTGGCAGGCGGCAGGGATCCTCCGGATCGGCACAGGTGAGTTCCACCGGGGAGGGTGCACGATTGGATTCGGCGTAGCCGGCGTACACTTGTGCACGGCTGTTCAGGCGCCAGGTGAGCCCAGCACTGGGGTTAAAGCGTTCGAATTTGTGATCGCCGTTTAATGCCGTGCCGAGTTGGTCGCGCAGTTCTACATCGGTGCTGTTGTACTGCCCGGAAAGCGTCAAGGCGATGCGCTCCCCAACGGTATAGCTGTTCATCAGGTACAAACTGAGGGTGCTCACCTGAGTGTCCAGCGAGGTGAACGCATCGCCGACCAGAAAGCCGGCGGGTACGGCCAGCCGGGTATCATCCAGTGCACCCAGCTCGGTACTGGCGTCAAAACCCACTTCACCGATATTCAGGTTGGCGCCGAGCAACAGGCGATTCGCACGATCGCCGGACAACTCGCTGTCCAGCGTGAACTGCACGGTGGCACCGTAAGCGTCCTGGCGGGTTTGCGAGCGATTGATCGTTGCGCCGATGCTCTGGGCGTTGGCGGGAATCGGGTTGCCGGCCGCATCCAGCACAGGCTCTTCCTCGTCCTCACCCACATCCTCACCAGTGAGTGGATCGGTGTCGGTGCCGGCGGACGGCTCAAGACGGGCCGCTCGAAACTGTACCTCCTCCTCATCATCGTCGTCGTCTTCTTCCAGACAGATGAAGCCGGCGTTCTCCGGGGATTCGCACTCGCCAAAGTCCGAGTCGTCGCCGTTCAGGGTGTCGATATCGCTTTTTCGGTAGTACACATTCCAGTCCAACGCCACTTTTTCGCGTGGATGGAAATCCCCGCGCAGACTGAGCATGCTCATCTCATTCTCACTCCGATCCGGGCGGGTGAATACCGCGCTGCGCTCTTGCGCGAGCAGTTGCACGGGTGCCGCGCCATTGCCAATGAGGTCGGTGCTTACCTGGGTAAGACTAAGGTCGGCGTTGCTTTGCTCGCCGCGCCAGCCCAGATTGCCGAACAGCCGGATGGTTTGTGATGGTGAGAAGTCGCGCCAGCCGTCCTCATCAAAGTACGAGCCACCAACGTAGTAACTAAAGCGTTCATTCGCGCCCAGCGTGCCGCCCGACTCGGCATCTAGCACCACGCGGGAGAAAGAGCCGGCGCTGACCTGTAGCGACTGCCCGGCATCACTGAAGCCGTTTTTGGTGCGCATCGAAATGGCGCCGCCCAGCGCGTTTAGTCCAAACACCGGATTGGACCCGGGGACCAGGTCTACGGTGGCGATCGCGCCCTCCGGTACCAGCGCCCAGTTGACGGTGTCGCCGAAAACCTCGTTCACCCTCACGCCATCCTGGTAGATGGCCAGGCCTTGCGGCAGGCCTAGCAGCGGGGAGGCCACGAAGCCGCGGAACTGCACATCGTTTTGCAGCGGGTTGCTTTGCCCCTCGTTGACGAACACACCCGCGAAGTGGCGGTTAAGGTACTCACTAAGCTCGAGCGCCAGGGCTTTGTTAAGCGCCTGCGCGTCGGCGCTCTGAACGTTGATGGGTAGCGTTTGCGGGTCGACCCCGCCGCCGATTGGGGTGCCGACCACTTCGATCTCTTCCAGATTGCCCGGATCGTCATTGCCTTGCGCAACTGCCGCGTGGGGTTGCAGACAGAGCCCTGCCAGTAGGCCGGCGCTGAGCAGTCGTGTTCTTTGTCGTCCGATCATTATGGTCCCGAATGTGCTGCTGCCGCTGTGCAGGGCCAGTGGCTATGCCCGTCCGCCAGGGCCATCGTTGCCGCGCTGCGTGCAATACCACGGCAAGCCACCAGCGTGAGATACGCCCGCGTTGCCGGTGGTTAGGATATACGGATTGTGTAGCAGCGAAGTTCGATGGCCCCAACGGGCGGGCTACACGTTACCAATATTGGACCAGATTCGCACGCACTTGATACCTTTGAGTTGGGTTTTAGAGCGCGGCCGGCCAGCGCGCTGGCTCTGATTCAGGCGCTGGCGGAAAGGAAGTTGCCTTGCGCGCGGAGGAAGCACACTGCGCGGAAGCTGACGCCGGCATGGAAGGCTTGCGCGGTACGATTGCTGTGCACGACTTCGCCCACAGCGCGAAACTGCTCACCGTCAATCTTCACGATCAGCCCGGTCTCCAGTTCTAGCCCGGAGGCGATTAGCGCGCCCTTGGGTGACAGATCGAGCAATTTGGCGCCACCTGGGCGGCACGGCCAATAGGTAAACAGCTTGATCTGTGCCGATTGCGGGATCCGCATGGCATCGCGCCGGGAGCTGAACTTCATGTCATGAACCGGGCAGTAAAGCGGGCTGTCGCACTCGGCGCAGGCGGCCACTTCATAGCTGCTGTCCATCTGGCTATGCGGGGTTTTGCAAAACGCACAAAACCGCGTAATCAGCGGCTGGTAAGAACCGCCCCCGTGATCAACGCTGGCAGGTGGAGTGGGCACCGGCGATTGCGAGCGGTGAATTTCAGCCACTACTGAATCGGTGCCGGCGGAGCCCTTGGCCGCCAGGTACTGCGCCGTGAGGCGCTGGGTGGCCTGCACGTGGGTAAGGTCAACCAGGAAGCGGTCATAGTTGGCGCGCAGGTCTGGGTCGGTGAGTATCTGATAAGCCTCGCTCAGCAAGGCATGGTCGGCGCCATCCTCGCGCATCAGCGCGTTGTAGCTAGCGTACACAATGGAGGGGCTGGCGTCCTTTTGAATTTGCAACACGCGGTAGTAGTTACGCCGGTTGCGCCCGGGCACCCAGCTGGCATCCCCATCGCTGCCGCCGGGCACGTTTGGGCGTGCCTGCGTGAGGATATTGATACTGTAACGGCGCAGCAGCTCGTGATCGTATGCGGCCCGTCGCGCCGGATCGCGCAAGACATGGTAAGCGGCGTTCAGCGCCGCAGCTTGCTGATCAGATCCACCAAGGTCCGGGTGCAGTTTTTCTTTTTGCAGCAGTGCGCGGTAGTTGTTGCGGATAACGCTTGGTGTCGCGTCCGGCTGAACTTGAAGAGTGCGGTAGTAGTTTCGGCGTTCGTGCATTGGCTGGCGGCCCCTCATAGCTACCCCCAATACTGCGCCGGGAATACGTTTGTGTGACCGATTTGGGTCACAGAGTTGGAAATCATCTGCGTCTGCGCACGGGCTGCTTTGCGCTTATGTAATATCCTGCGCCATTCTGGCTAGCAGAGCTACCGCTTGGCGCAGCGTGTGCGCGCGTTGACGCTCGCGCAAATCGCCCGCCGTAGGGTCGCCTTTTGTTGAACCAAACGCTTTGGCAATTTGCGGCACCGACGGCAACAGTGCGCGAGGGCCTTTGCTGTGGACGCCGTGAATCGGCGCGGGGGCAATGCGTTGCGTTGCCAATGCCTGCGGGATATCTCGCTCCGTGAGGTGGCAGCTTTGCCAGGCATTGCCAAGTGCAATGTCCGGCACCACCGCGTCTCGTTGGGTGGAGCGCCCGCTAGGGAGGAAGTACATGGCCATCGTGTGACGGAAGCGGCCGAGGTCGGCATGCGGCTGGCCGGGCAGTTCAAGCGGCTGGGTTTCTTGCACGCTGCCTTTGCCGTAGGTGCGCTCGCCAACAATTGTCGCACGAGCATGCTCCTGCATGGCGCCGGCGAAAATCTCCGAGGCGGAAGCGCTGGCGCAGTCGACCAGAATCATCAGCGGACCGTCGTACACGGTGCCGGGCGCGTTGTCGTCGAAGGTCTCTATGCGCCCGTCTCCGTGCTGCACGCGGACCACGGGCCCTTGATCGATGAACATGCCGCTCAGGGCGACCGCTTCGGTTAGTGCGCCGCCGCTGTTGCCGCGCAAATCGACCAGCAACGCGGCGATATCCTGTTCGGCCAGACGCCGCAGGGCCGCGCGGGCATCGCGGCTGACCGCCGTTGCTCGTGGATCGCCGCGGCCTAGGGCTGCATAGTCCACGTAAAAAGCCGGCACCTGCAAAATACCAATGCGCTGTCCGTCCTGCAGCACCAGCCGCTCCGTGAGCCGTTGGCGCTCGAGCGAGATGGTGTCGCGCTCAATGAATACTACGCGCGGTGGTATCTGCGGCGTGCCCTGGGCGGGTTGCGCCAGCAACCGAATGGTTGTTCCGGGGGCGCCACGCATGCGTTGTACCACCGGCTTCAGCGGCCAGCCGACAACGTCGACAAACGGCGCTTCGCCCTCGGCCAGTGCGAGGATGCGATCACCGCGGGTCAGCATCCCGGAGCGCTCGGCAGCACTGCCTGCGAACACTCGCCGCACCGCAATGAACTTGCCATCATATTTGAGCTGCACGCCAATCCCTTGCAATGGTGCGCGGGTCTTCTCGCGTGGGCGGCGTTCACGAGGCGGGTAGTATTCGCTGTGCGGATCCAGTGCGCTTACCCAGGCGTTGGCCAGGGTACTTAAGACATCGCGGGCACGGGTCTGGCGCTGGCGCTCGGCCAGCTGGCGATAGCGTTCGCGTAACAGTGCTCCTACCTGCTCTGCGCGAATACCACGTCTGGCCAGTTGCTGGGCCTCGCCGCGCAACACGAGTAGGCGGCGTTGGGTGAGCGCGGAAGTCGCGGCTGCGGGCAGCGCCTGTGCCGTTTCAGCATTGTATGAATCGGACGCCGGGGGCAGGTGAACTGAGGTGCTCGCCTGGTCGATCAGGCGGGCCAGCTGGTCACTGCGCAGCCAGCGTAACACCTGCGCATGATATCCCGCGTATGCCGCGAACCCTTGCTGTGCCCAGGCCTGCGAATCGCCGGGGGCCCGTGCGCCTAGCGTTCGGGTCAGCTGGGTTCGAGCGGCGTCATCCAGCACGGTGGCCTGGGGATCCAGCGCCTGCACCAGCCGGGCGACATACCCGGCATCAGCCATCGCGATGCGTGCCGGGGCATAGTGTCGTTGGGCCGCCGTATCGCGCAGTGCCTGCAGCGCAAAGGGATGCCACTGCTGCATCGTCGGCGCTGGATCAGGAGGCGAGTCCTGGGCCCATGCCGCCGGCGCGGCCAGGTACACGGTGGCCACAAGCGCCAGCAGGCCTCGGGCGACCTGTGTGGTGTTCATCGGATGTTGGTCGATTGCCATGCGTGCGGGATGAGTTGCCTGAGCGGTGATGTGCACAAGCGGATGAGGCTAGCAGGACTGCGATCGCCGATCTATCGACTGGGTGTGTATCCTTGCCGCGCAGAGATCGTCCTAGCGCAGATTGCGCCACGCGTACTGCCAGGGCGGGACAGGCGGTGCGAGTCAATGGGCGCACCACCGCTGTGGTGCGCCCATCGCAGCGGCAGCAGGTTTGCCGGGAGGGGGCTGGCTCGCCTGCCGCGCTGGCGCGTTGGGCAATCACCTGCCGCGCTAGCGGCAGGCTTGCCCTGTTGGTTAGTTAAGGCGGGTGATCGAGATACGCGCAACCGGGTTGCGCCAATCGTAGCCGGCAGCAGTCAGAGAGTCGCTGCCCGCGATACCGCGGCTGACGTGGATGTAGCCTTCGCCGCCGTCATCGGGGCTAGGACCCGCGCCGCCACAAGTCGGGCCGGGGATGTTGGCGCAGTCTTCGTCATTAGGCTCGCTGCCGGCATCGTAGCCAACGGCGAAGTAATCACGGGTAGCCCCAACCGCACGCGGCGCGCGCAGGCCGTCAGCGCCGACGAAACTGTCGTTGGTGGGCAGCATCATGCCAACCACGCTGATGAGGCTCGAGACGGTAGTGCCGCTAACGATAACGCTGACTGACTGGCCGGGGCCCAGCAGGTCGCCGCTGTTGCCGAAATCGCTAACCATGTCAGGGGCAGAGGCCAGGATGGCTTCGATGCCGCTGGTGTCGCCGCCTTCGGCCATGTTGGCCACTTCCGCTGACGGCGGAGTGCCCAGCTCGTAAAGCGCGATGCCGGGGGTGTGAGCAGCGACCAGAAGCGGTGTGAAGTTGGAGCCAAGTGTCAGGTTCGTAACACGTACTTCGAAATCGGCGGCAAGCGCCGGACCGCTGACGGCAAGCGTCATCGCGGCTGCAGCAATAATCTTCTTCATCGTAAACCCCTGAAAGTTGTTAGTTGGTTATATGCTGGCCATCCAGCGCAGACGATACTGAGCCAGTGGGGTCGAGCCAGTGTCACGAAATAATCACAAATGTGTCCGCACCCCTCCGGCGGTTCGCGTGGGGCGGATAGTCCAACCAGGTCAGGCGCTCCATTCCTCCCAGCCGTCAGTGATTTCGGGCACCTGATCCGGGCGGGCGGTTGTTACCGTGATTCTGGCGATCAGGCTGCCGTCGCTGTGGTAGCGCAGCAAATGTTCGCGAATGGAGGGCGTCACGAGCATGCCGTCGCAGACCAGCAGGTGTCCGTCCGAGGTGTAGACCTCGCTGGTCACGGTCATGCCGTCCACCAACTGATCTGGCCATAGCTCTTGGGTGGGCTGCCCGTCTTCACCTGCGACAATGCGCCCGAAGGCCTCAAGCACCTGCGGATCGAGCCGACCCGGCTGCTCTGACAGCCGTTGTAGCGCCTCGACGGTTGCCATTCCCGTGTTGCGCAATTCATCGTAAGCGATCACTACGTGCAGCATTCGCGCCAGCAACGGGATTTGCTCGCCCGCCAGGGGCACTTGCGGGAAGCCGTTGCCATCAAACCACTTATGTTGATACAGGATGGCCTCTGCGATGCGTTCCAGTCTCGGGATATGGCGGATGAGCTCTGCACCCAGTAGAGGATGGGCCTGATAGTCCCGATGTTCATCGTCGTTCATCTGCTCGCCGGCGAGCAATTTGTCCAGCAGATCGGAGCTAAGGCGCACGCAGCCCACCTGCGACAGCCGTGCAAGCGTTTCCACCTCCCAGCGCGGCAGCCCGGCGTCCGCAAAGCAGTCGGCCAGGCGCTTCATATGCTTCGACAGGCGGCTGGTGCGCCCAAAGGCTTCGGGCCGGGTAATTGCCAGGATGTCGGTTAACGCTTGCATAGCCCCGCTCAACGTGCGCTCGAGCAATTCGCGCTCGCAGACAACGAGCTGATGCTGGCGTAGCGCGGCCTCCACCACCTGGGCAAGGGACTCGCGCTTGCACGGTTTGGTCAGGAAGCGGAAAACATCGCCGCGGTTAACGGCCTGGATTGCGGTGTCCTGGTCGGCATTTCCGGTAAGCATGATTCTTACTATGTCCGGCGACTGCTGTTTCAGCTTCTCCAGCAACTCTACGCCGTTCATACCGGGCATTCGCATATCCGACACCACCACAGCATACGGCGTGCCGTTTTGTGCCTGCGCTTGCACTTTCTCCAATGCTTGGGGCCCCCCAAGCGCGGTATCCAGTTTGAACTGCCGGTAGAGGTTGCGACGTATACCTTGCAGTACGTTGTCTTCATCATCGACGAACAACACGGGAGAGCGGTTCATAGTGATCCTTCAGAACTGCCAATGAGTGGAGATGTCTGTACTGTCGGCGCTGGGGCATCGTAACTTGAGTATTGCCTCTAGCGTTCAGCGGGCGCGGTTCGTACGGTACATTGCTAACATTCGCCCGGCTGGGCCCGGATTGAGGCGAGGCGGCGGCAGGCTGGCGGGCCGTAGCAATAGATAATTATTCTTTCTGACCAATGGTTTAGGAGAGGCAGGGTGGCGCGGGACTTGGGGCAAGACGTTGAACGGGCGCTGGGCGAAGTTGCCCGACTGCAGGATGCTGCCCGCCTGAGTGAGGCGCAGGCCTTGCTGCAACATCTGTTGCAGCGCTATCCACAGGACCTGCGGATTCAGTTCTTCTACGGCGTCCAGCTGCGCCAGCAGCAGAATATTCCGTTGGCGCTGCAAACGCTGGTACAAGTGGCTGCGGGCCTCAGCAGTTTTCCCGAAGTGCATGCTCAGCTGGGCGAACTGTATCTGGAAGTGGGCCAGCACCGGCAGGCTCGGGACGCCTGGCAGCGGTTTGTGACCCTCCAGCCTGACCATCCACGCGGGCTGTATGGCCTCGGCTTGAGTGAGCTGGGAGCCGGCCAGCGGGCTCAGGCACAGGATGTGCTGGACCGGCTGTTGCCACATGCAGAGGTTTCCTCCGACATGCTATGCACGGTAGCGCAGGCGTGTGGTGCCCACGGTGAGCCGGCAATGGCTGAGCGCTACTTCCGCCGTGTGCTGGCGCGCGAGCCGCGCCTGGAGGCCGCCATTGAAGGATTGGCGACGGCGCTAGCAAAGCAGGCGCAGTGGGCCGAGGCCGCGGCGTTGCTGCGCCAATTGGCCGCGCTGCGCCCAGCAGACAGCGCGGTGTGGCGTGATTTGGGTACGGCGTTGCTTGGTGATGGCCAGTTGCTCCAGGCCTTGCAAGCCTACCGCCAGGGAGCAGCACTTCGCGGCGACCCGGATGAGGCACTGGCGCGCGAAAGCTCGCTGCATAGTTTAAAGCTGTTACAGGAACAACTGGGGCATCTGCGGGGCCTGGAACTGCTTCCGCCGCAGTGGGCCGGCGCGCCAGCGCAGGTCGGTGAGGTGGTGGCTCAGGTGCGCACGGCGGGCGGCGGGCCTGGGCGCGTGCAGTTGAGCGCGCGGCAGATGGACGCCATTGGACATCTGACCCATCGGTTGCTGTACCTGGATGCCGGCGAAGCGCCCGCCAGCGGCATGTTGAACCGGCATCTGGATGGCGCGCGGATCACCGCGCAGTACATGGCTCGGACACCCGGTATTGTCGTGATTGACGATTTTCTAAGCCCGGACGGCCTGCGTGCACTGCAGCGATACTTGCGCCGAAGCACGTTCTGGTTTGATTACGCCAAGGCCGGTGGCTATAGCGGTGCCTATATGCAGGATGGCTTCGCCGGGCCACTGCTGGGCGCGCTGGTGCAAGAGCTGACAGCCGCGCTGCCGGATCTGCTTGGCGCACACCCGCTGCGTCAGATGTGGGGTTATATTTACGATTGCGAGCGCGAGGGCATTACACTGCATGCGGATTCGGCAGCCATGAACCTGAATTTCTGGTTGACCCCGGATTCCGCCAACATTGATTCGTCCAGCGGTGGTCTGATCATCTATACTCGGGAGGCGCCCCTCGAGTGGGACTTTGAACGCTATAACAATCATCCGGCACAAATGCGTCAATATGTGGAAGGCAGCGAAAAAGTGGTGGTGCCATACCGCTGCAACCGCTTGGTATTGTTCCGATCTAATCTTATTCACGAAACGGATCAGTTCAGTTTTCGCGAAGGGCTGCTTAACCGGCGTTTAAACGTCACGATGCTATTTGGCGAGCGTGGCGCGTGATACCATCTTGTCGCGGTGCGTCAATAAACACATTCAGGTGGGTTTGCCGAGGAACTGGTTCCTTGCAAACACCCTTGTAAAAAGGCTATTTTTCCCCCATAACGATCTGATGCGCGTCGAAATAATGTCATTATGTGAAGTCTGGGGGGGTGACCGTTTAGGCCCACGTTACGGCATGCGGTCTGGCGCACCAGCAGAACAGGTCTAACCGGGTTTACCCAAGGCGGGGTTACTTGCTCAGCTCTGAACCAAAAGGCACCAGCGGCAGCTGGCCCGTGATGCGCGATGATTTGGATATCACGCGCGTTAAAGAAGGCGGCGCCGACGCATTTCTGGTCACCGATCCGCGTTCCGGCGAACTGTTTGAGTTCGGCGACAAGGATTACTTTCTTCTGCGCTGCCTGGATGGGCGTTCCGGCGCGGAGATGACCTGCCATCTGTTCGAACAGCGTTTCCATACTGCGTTGTCGCCGGACCAGCTTCAAGCCTACATCGAGATGGTGAGCGAGTGGGGGCTGCTGAAGAGCGCTCAGCAAGGGTCCGCCCCCGCTGGTGCCAATCCCCAAGCTGCTGGCATGCAAATCCAGCCTGAGCTGGAATCCGATCCGGATAGCGTGATCCCGATTACCACGGGCACTGCCCGGGCCGCCGGAGGCAAAGCAGGTAGCAAACCGGCAGGCGGGCGTCAGCGCCACGGTGGGGCGCAACGGCAGGGCGCAGCCAAAAAGGCGCCACCGCGCCCCGGCCGGGAAAAAATGGCAAAGCGGGCCGCCCAGGCCCAGGCTGCCGCAAATGCGAAGCCAACCAGGAAAGACCGCACGCCTGAACCGGAGGTCGTGTTACGTGACGAAAAGGTTGAGCCTGCTCAACCCGCCTCACCGAGCTCGGGCGGGGCGAACGCGGACTACGAACAGATGCTCAACAGCGGCCTCGATGATCCGATGGACGATTTGGATGAGTTGTCGGGGGCAGGTTTCGGCGCCGACCTTGGTGATGGTTTTGGTTTAGATGACGACGATCTGTACGGGATGGGTCCCGGCATGGGCGGCGGTATGGGGCGCGGCCGTGGCGGCGGCATGGGTCGTGGCATGGGCGGCGGCGGCATGGGCGGCGGTTACGCTGGCGCCATGGGACACAGCGGTCCGATGGGTATGCAGATGGAGCCAGAACCCGTGTTCGGTTCCGGCTTCCAGGATGCTGAGGATCAAAAACACTGGTCCTGGTTTAATCCGGACGGGATGTTCTCCCTGTTCGCCTCCATCTTGCGCCCGTTCAAATTCCTGGCGTTTATCCTGCCGTTACTGGTGGGTGTGGGCGCGGTCACGATTTACAACAACGCCGGCGCCTTCATGCAGGACTTTGGGCAGTTTCGTTCGCCGCTGACGCTCTTTGAGCGGCTGCTGTTCAGTCTGGTGACGGTGAACTTGATTACCCAGATTGCGCGCGGCGTTATCTGTTGCGGCGTGGGTGGCAACGCCTACAGCTTTGGCATCAAAATGGCGTTTGGTCTGATCCCCCGCTTCAATACGTCGCTGAGTGGCCTCAGCCGCCTGAGCCGACGCGATCTGCTGTGGGTGCATGGAGGCCCGATACTGGTGCGACTGGCGCTGTTTGGTGGCGCGGCCTGCCTATGGTGGATGTCGCGCCCTTCCGGCACTCAGATGACGGCGTTTGCGCTGATGCTGACAGTCATCAGCCTGTTGTCATTCGTATTCAGCGCAAATCCGCTGATGCGCAATAACAATGGCTATAATCTGCTCACCGTTCTGCTGGACATGCCGGATCTGCGCCAGCGGGCCAATCAGGCATTGTTTCGCCGTGGCAAGGGCAAGGGGAACGGCGAAGGACAGGGCCAGCAGCAGCAGGCCGATCCGCGCAACCAACTGGCTCTGCGTGCCTACGCATTGGCCTCGTTTGCGTTTCTGATTCTCATCCTGGGCTTCGCCCTAATACTTATCGCGCGTTGGCTGGAACTGAACTACCAGGGTACAGGCGTTGCCGTGTTTGTGGTGTTGTTCCTGTTTCTGGTGCTGCGCTTTCGGGCACAAATCACCGAGCGCCGTGCGCAGCGCCTACTGGAGCGAGAAGAGAAGCGCGCACAGCGCATGGCAGAAGGGCAGATGTCGCGCGGTGCATTGGCGCGCCTGCCAGCGGCGGCTGGCGGCGGCGGGGCTAATCTGCCAGCACAGTATGATCCAAACATTGCGCGCACCGGGTTCCCCGGCGCACCGCAAACGCCGCCCGCCAAACCGGGCAATCCCTTTATCCGCTTTGGCGTGCTCGCCGTGATCGCGGCCATCATGCTGTTGCCGTACGACTATCAAAGTGGCGGACCGGTACAGATCATGCCGATGCAGCAACAGGAACTGCATGCAGAGGTGTCAGGCATGCTGCAGGGCGTACGCTTTGACGGCGGCGAGCTCGTTGAGCAGGGCACTGTGATCGCCGAGATTACCGCCTCTGAAGAAACCAAGGGTGTGCAAACCACCCTGGCATCAATCGCCGAGCAGCAAGCCAAGTTGGATGAATTGCTGGCGGGCCCGCGGCCTGAGGATATCGCGTTGGCCAGGCAGCAGTTGGAGACTGCTCAGGTGCAGTCCAAGTTCAGTACCGAGAATGCGGTGCGGCTGAAGTCTATCTACGAAGCCGGTCATATCGCGCTGGATGATTACGAGGAGGCGCGTAAGAAAGACGAGGTGGACAAGGCCGAGGTGCAGGAAGCTCGCGCGAACCTGTCACGCGTGCGCACCGGGGCGCATCCCAAAGAGATTGAAGCGGCCGAACAGAAAATTGCCGGGTTGCGCGAAGAGCTCAACTACTTTGAGGCACAGCTTGCGCGCACACAGTTTGTGATGCCGTTCGATGGGCGCATCGTCACGATCAACCTGAAAGACAAAACCGGCCAGTACCTGAATCAGGGCGAGTTGTTCGCCAAGGTAGAGAATGCAAGTTCGGTGCGGGTGCAATTTAAGATTCCCGAAGCCGATGTTGGCGAGGTGGATATTGGCGGCCAGGCGCAGGTAAAAATCTGGGCCTATCCGGATCAGACCTTTAACGGCGAGGTAGTGGACATTGCGCCTGCCGTAGATGATGGTGAGCAGGGCAACGTGGTGATTGTCACCACCGTTATCGACAACCCGGACGGTGTGCTGAAATCCGGCATGACCGGTTTCGGGAAAATCGACGGCGGCACCAAACCGGTGATTGTGGCGTTCTCGCGGGCGATCGTCAGGTTCTTCCTGATCGAATTCTGGTCTTGGCTGCCCTAATGCGACGCCGCTGCAGGCAAGATTGCCTGCTCATCGCTCATCTGCTGGACGTCGCTCTTCTTAGGAGCGACGTTTTTTCTTGCGCGCCTTAAATGGTGCGATCACCGGGTTCATCAGATAGGTATCGCGTGGCAGGCCGAGCAGATAGCAAATAAACTCAGCGACACGTTCCGGTGGTAAGGTTTGGGTAGGTTTCAAAGCGGCTGGTCCGTTCTGATCCCAGAGCGGTGTTGAGACCGCATCTGGCAATACCGTCTGCACCCGCACACCGTAGCGGGTAAGTTCTTCGGCCAGTGATTCGCTGAGCCCGACGATGCCGAACTTGGAGGCAGAGTAGGGGCCGTCAAACGGGCGCCCTTTAAGGCCGGAGGTGGATGAGATGTTGACGATGTCGCCTTCGCGCTGGCTCATCATTGCCGGCAGCACTGCGCGGTTACTCAAAAACGTCCCGGTCAGATTGGTGTCGATAATGCGACTCCATTCCTCCAGGCTGGTATCGGCAATCGTGCTAAGTTTCTCGCCCACTCGCAGGATGCCAGCGCAGGCGATCAAACCGTCGATACGGGAGAATTTTTCCACCGTGGATTCGGCCATAGCGGCCATATCTGGCTCGCTCGCGATGCTCGCGGCGATGCCTAGTAACTTGTCGGGATTTGCTCCGCCCTCTACCAGCGCCTGCACGGTTTGTTCCACCGCCTCTTGACGCAGATCTACTAGCACGACGTTGGCGCCTTCACCCGCCAGCAGTTCAACGCAGGCGCGACCAATGCCACTAACGGCACCTGTCACGATAACGGATTTATCAGCGAGCGATTGTTGCATATTATTTGCTCCTATTTGCGTTTGAAGTAGCCGCGCACCGGCAGCACATGGGGATGGATAAGAACGGCATCGGGTGGTTGTTCAACCATGAACAGGACGGCCTCCGCAAAGTGCTCGGCCTTGATCGGCCCGCCAAACGGGCGGGCCAGAATCGTCTGGTCGACCAATGGGGTTTCCACCGGGCCAGGAAAAATGACATGTGCGCGGATGCCAGCCCGCTCCACTTCGGCTGCCAGCGATTCGGTGAGCCCTACCAGCGCGAACTTTGATGCGCAATAGGCCGGTCCGAATGGCGTGCCGCGCAGGCCGGCGGGTGTGGTGGATGAGCCAACGTTGATAATCTGTCCGACGCCCTGCTCGATCATGGTGCCAAGTACTGCGCGGTTGCTGAGGAATGCACCCTGCAGGTTGACCTTGATCACCTCGTCCCATTCGCTCAGCGGCAGTTCGGCGCTGGGATGGGGCATTACCCTTTGGGTGTCGTCACGCTTGCCCAGTCCGGCGCTTGCCACCAGCAGGTCGATACGACCGTAGCGTGCGACTGTGCGCTGCGCCATTGCCTGCATGTCCGTCTCCTCGCGCACGTCCAGCGCCAGCGCCAGAAACTCCTCCGGCGCCCGACCGCTAACCTCGCACATCATCGCGATAGTGCTCGCCATCCGCGGTTCGCTACGGCCCAGCCCCGCGACCAGAAAACCGTGGCGAGCCAGTTGTACGCAAATCGCCTGCCCAATACCGCTGCTGCCACCGGTGACGATGGCCACTCGGGGGCGTTGCGGGGCGGTGCTGTCGGTTGGATCCATGCGCGGGTTCTTTAAGTTAGCGTTCAGCCGGTGTTGTCGGATGGGTGTTATGTCGGCCGGAATAATAACGGGTCTTCGCCTCGAACACAGCCCGGGTGGGCCGAGAATGCGCACCAGGTCTTGTTTGATCTTTGCGTATGCGCCCGCCGTTGCGTGCATGCCTCGAGGGCGCAGGCCTCCGCCGGACGGGTTAGCCGGGAGGCAGAGCTGTGTGCTTGCGCAAAAAATGGTCGAGCGTGGCAATGAAGCGTCGTGGCTTAACGGCCGGATGGAAGTGGCCGGCCTCGGGCACGATGGACACTTCGCAATCAGGAATTAGCTGCTTCAGACGGCGACACGTTGGCAGGCAGTGTGAGAACTCCCCAAACATCGCAAGCGTGGGCGCGTGTATCTGCGCGATGGCGCTCGTGGACAAAGGAGCCTCATCGGCAAACTCACGGCTTGCGCTGGTGGTGGACATTAGTTTGTCCCAGCGGGCGGCGCCGCGCCGGCCCATATCACGTCGCTTCAGCGATGGATTGACGCGAGCGATTTTCTTTTTCTTCGCCGCTTTCTTTTTCGCCAGCCCGCCGTGCGTAAAAGTGCTGCTGATATCGTTAAAGTGGCGCAGCAGTTCGAAGGTGATAATTTCATCATCTTCCGGCAGGCCACGATGGCCTTGTTCAGCCAGTTGCTGTTTCCAGCGTGGCCAGTGTGGCCACTCACGCAGGCGCGTGGGGCCTTGCAGGCATTTGGCCTGAGTATCCGCCACTGTCAGCGTGGATACCCGAGTGGGGTTGGCAATGGCATGCGCCAGAGCAACCCGCGCCCCAAAGCTGTGCCCAACGATGTGCGCGCGATCAACTTTCAGGTAATCGAGCAGGTCGTTGAGGTCTTGCACCATGTGGGGGAGTCGGTAGTCGCGTTGCGGCATACCGCTGGCACCGTGGCCTCGCAGGTCGTAGCAGATTACCTGATAATCCCTGGCCAGCCGCCGCCCGATACTCATGAACCAGAAGGCAAGATTGGCCCCGAGGCCGTGGATCAATACGATCGGCTCGCCCTGGCCCACTGCCTGGTAGTGCAGCGGGGGATCTCGCTGAAGAATATTAGCCATAAGCTTCGAACAAACGTGTGCTGGATTAGACCTTGCTCATGGCACGGAACTCCAGATTATTGCGCGTGCGAATGCAAACGCATGCGCTGAGGCATGCCCAGCGCGCATTATTCTGTTGGGCCTCGCGCGAGAAGCTGGTTGCAGGCTAGCCGGTTGGCTATCCGTTCATCTGCTCGCGCATGAAGTCGGCGATCTGGCTGACACTAAGGTCTTCCACATAATCGCCGTCCTGCATGAACAATTGTTCGAACGGGAGTCCGCTTTGATCGAAGTGCTGCTCAAGAGACACGGCCAGCTGGACGATATCGATGGACTCGAACTCGAGGTCCGCCATCAGGCTCGTCTGCGGGGTGACACCCGCTGGCTGATCGAGGTCCCAATCGGCGACCATCTCGGTAATTACCTGGGTGACACCGGTGATGACGGTGTCGCTATTTTGCGCTGCGGCTGCATTTTGTGTGTTGTTTGACATTGTCCCTATCTATAGATTCGCTTAAGGAGAATACTGGAAAGCCAAGAATTCGGTTTTGGCGGCACAATTTACTTATGGGCACCCATTTGGGCTTTCTGTGCACCGCAGAAAACTTATGATCTACGCAACAGATACCCTTGTCAATGAACTGGTTGGCAGGTTTTTTTCGCACCTGGCCAAAAGTTGCTGCACTGCACGGGGTATTCTTCGTTGTTTTGACGCTGTGTCATTATAGAGGAGGAATCCGCACGCGGCGAGGTTCATCGTAGTCCCGCCCAAGTCGCGCATTCCGGCCGGACCGCGAAATTGAGTATTGGGCGCTTGAAGAGTGTACGTTTCAGCGTAGTCTACGGGGGATATTGGTGCGATGCGGTGCTTTTGTGTTTTTTCCCGCGAATAAAGTTCCCAAAACTGGACCGAGTGGATTGACGTTGACATATAAGATGCGCACACTACTTGGCTATCTGCTGCTTCCAAGCAAGGGTTATTACCACTAACGATAAGCGGATAGCAGACATAACATAGAGAGTCCTAGGACGGATTTCTAAGCCAGAATCAAGAATTTACACAAGTATCGACAGGAGTACGGTCATGGCAGCGACTGCCGGAGAATGGAAACCCCAGGCCCGCCGGCTTGGACGCGGAACCCGCGCCCACATGCAATTAGGCAAGGCTCATATGCAAGCGGAGCGGTACGACCAAGCGTTGGCCGAGTTCGAGGCTGTTCTGGATCAGAATCCGAACATGGCACCCGCACATCTCGCCATCGGCAATGTGTACTTCAAGCAGGGCAACTACGAGCTGGCGCTAAAGCATTATCAGAGCGCTCTCACCATTGATGCGAATCTGGCGCCGGCCTTTATGATGAGTGGCAACGCGCGGATGAAGCTGGGCGACAATAATCGCGCGCTTCAGGAGTACGAAGAAGCCGTTGAGCTGGACCCGAAGCTGACGAGCGCCCAGGTGCGCGCTGGCCGTTTGTACGCCAAGCAGGAACGCTTCGAGCCGGCCGAGAAGTCGCTGCGTGAAGCGCTTCGGTTTAACCCGCAGCTAACCGCTGCACGTCTGATGCTGGCTGACCTGTACGAGAAACAGGGCAATACCGCGGCCGCCATTGATGAGCTTAACCATGCTGTCCACGCCAAGCCCGATCTTTGGGCCAGCCACTACCAGCTGGGCCGTTTGCACATGCAAAACAATCAGTTAGATAAAGCTGTGGAGTCTTTCAAGCTGGTCACTGAGCTGCAGGACGGCAACGCCCTTGGGCACTTCTGGTTGGGCATGGCCTACATGGCGATGGCGCAGCCCGATACGGCAATCGCCTCGCTTGAGGAGGCCGTTAACCTCAATCCGGAAATGCCGGCCGCCAAGTTCCAGCTAGCCAAGGCATACACGGCGGGTGGCAAGCACGATCAGGCGCTGGGTATTCTCCAGCAGATGGTCAAGCAGAAAGGCGATTCGGGCACGGTTCACCGTATGCTTGGCGATGTTTATGCCGCCCAGGGGCACTATCCCGCCGCGTTGGCCGAGTACGAAGCCACGTTACTGCACTCGCAGGACCTCACCGAGCGTTTTCCAGAGCTGGCCGAAATCAGCGGATCGCCGCTTGATACCGAGGCCAAGGCGAAGGCGTTCCGCGAGACGTTCGGCCGTGTTTATGAGCAGATTGCAGACAGTCGTCGCTCGGGCGAGAACCCGCCGCGTGCACGTAAGAAACGCCGCGCGCTGCGTCTGCGCCGCCGCGGTAGTTGATGATTCGAGTCGCGATTACTCACATCAGGCAGTTGCTCTGTGTAACTGCCTGATGAGACAACCGTTTATTGTTGAGACAGATTCCTTTACAATCTGGGCTTAGGGGCGCGACGCAGCCACGAGCCCAGAAAAATAAGGACCGTGCACCAATCGTTTTGGTGCGTTTAAGAAAATTCAGGGGCGAAAAAGCCGTTTCGGGCCAGCAACCGAGGCGGATATCTTTTCGTTAAGTTCTGGCCATCGTCTGATGGCGGGGACAGTCATTTCGCTCCGCAGTTGTGGTGCCCAGTAAAACTGATGGCGAGTCATCTGACATTTACCATTACGGACAGCGGTCGTTACGACAGCTTTGTGCGGATCTCAACCCCCGACTTAGATCGTTCGGGTGATGCCCAGCGCCGTCGGACGCGTTCATGATGCCGAATCAGGTTTTTGACGACCACAAGCGGATAGATATGTAGACGGTTTGCTGGGCGATCTGATGGAAAGTCTCTGTTGGATACGCAACTTATTGTTACGGCGAACTGTTTTGGCGAGCATGAATGCTTCGGGTTATACAGGCCGATCATGCACGGATGAGTTTTGAGGTGCCGTACGTGGAAGGACGCGAGCCCTAGCCGCTGACTTTGCAGCAATGAAGCTGCAACGCGCGGCGTAGGCGCACCAATCGGAATATTTGTGGAGGACAACGGAACCATGGCGAACGAAGATCAGGCCGAACAGCGTCGGGAAAAACTTAAAGCACTACGTGAGCGACGACAGGACGTCGGGCGCAAACCGGCACCAGCGGCAGCTGGCGGCGGCGCCGGTGGTGGTCGTGGCGCTGGCGCGCGAGGCGGCGGCGGTGGCCGTGGCGCCGGTGGTGGCGGTCGTGGTGGTGCCGGCGGAGGCGCGGGCGCGGGCGGTGGTGCCGGCGGTGCCAAAGCTAAGAT
>CBDUQI010000012.1:0-49909 GCA_965369325.1 uncultured Gammaproteobacteria bacterium | reverse complement strand
TGCTGGCAGCAACGACCTCAGTGTGTTTTCGGGATTGGATGACGGGCTCTCGCATGTGCACACCATCAACTCCGGCGGCCTGATGCCAGTGAGCGTGGCACAGCACGACCAGCTGGTCTACGTAGTCAACGCTGGCGATGACACCATTGCCGGCTTTCGCCTGCTGTTTGACGGACGTCTGTTCAAAATCAACGGTGCTAACGCCAGCCTGAGCAGCACCGGCACAGCGCCGGCGCAGATTGGCTTCAGCCCCGATGGCACCTCAGTGTACGTCACCGAGAAAGCCACCAACGTGATCGACGTATATCGCCTGGGGCCGACCGGCACGCCAATCAACCATGAGGTGCTGGATGCCCAGGCCGACACACCCTTCGGCTTTGCTTTCGGCAAGCGTAACCAGCTCTTCGTCAGCCTGGCCAACGGCGGTGCCGAAGGCCAGTCGATGGTCTCCGCCCACAACCTGCGCCGCAATGGCCTGCTGCGTAATCTGGACACCCAGAGCATCACCGAGCAGACCGCGGCCTGCTGGGTGGTTGCCAGCCCGGGTGGCCGGTTGATCTACGTGTCCAACACCGGCAGCGATACGGTCTCCAGCTTCGGCGTGTCTTTTGACGGGCAGTTGGAACTTCTGGAAGCGACGGCCGCCAATGTCGGCGACGCCCCGCTGGATATAGCGCTAACCGCTGACGGGCGCTTCTTCTACGTGTTGAACAGTGGCGCAGGCAGCATCGGCGATTACATCGTGGAGGCCAACGGTGGGCTGACCGGCATCGCAGGTTCCAACAGCGGCCTGCCCGCTGGCGTCTCCGGACTGGCCGCACGCTAGGCTAGCGTCTCGGGCGCAGTTCCCACTCTCCCAGTCGCTGCGGCGACAACGCGCGATTCGTGTGGCAGGACGCCACCGGGTCGCGCGTTTTTTCATGCCTGCCCTACCCGCCAACGTAGTATCGCGCCGGCTGAGACTTTTCAACGCGCTGCTAGCCCCTGCTCGTGCGCCAGACGACGTGCGATGGCCGGGGCCGACCACAGCGCCGGCAGTAAAATTAACGATACCGGTACCGCGGTAACCACGATAAACGACTGCAGTGCGGAAATGCCCCCGGCACCAACCCGGATCAAAACAATCGCCAGCACACCCATCATTACGCCCCAGAAAATTCGCAGCGGCGCGGGTGGGTCTTCCTGCCCGCTCATGGCCATGGAGACCGTGTAGGTCATCGAATCGCCGGTCGTCGCGACAAACACAGTAGTCAGTACCAGAAACAACAACGAGACAACAAAGCCAAACGGCAGCTGCTGAGTAATCGCCAACAGCGCGGCCGGCATATTAAAGCCTTCAAACGGCGCCGACACGGAACCGGGATTGGCCAACTCAAACGCCAGCCCCGTGCCCCCTAGAATGGTAAACCAGATCATGGTGACGATCGGCGCCAGCACCGAAACAGTAATCACCACCTCGCGCAATTTACGGCCGTTGGAAATACGGGCGATAAACATGGCCATCATCGGACCGTAACCGATAAACCAGCCAAAGAAGAACACGGTCCAGGAATCCAGCCAGGCAGGTTCAGCCCGATAGGTGGCCATAGGAATAAAGTTAGACACGTACACCCCGGTCGATTGCACTAGGCTGTCGACGATAAACGCGGTGGGTCCGACCAGCAGAATAAACGCCATCAGGCAGAACGCGAGCACCACATTGAACGAGCTCAGTATCTGGATACCGCGGTGGATGCCCGACACGGTCGAGAACGTGTAAATAAAAATCAGTCCGACCACTATCGTTGCCTGGGTGGAAAACTCATCGGCAACACCGAACAGTTCGGCCAGCCCAGAACTCACCTGCAACCCCAGAAACCCGATCGGACCTACGGTACCGGCCACCACTGCGATCACGCAGGCCGCATCTGCCACGCTGCCCAGCCAGCTATCGATAGCAAAACGCCCAAATACGGGATACAGAAGAGTGCGTGGCTGCAGCGGCAACCCCTTGTTGTAGTGCAGATGCATCAGGACAATGGTGCTCAGGCTACCCAGAATGGCCCAGGCCAGAAAGCCCCAGTGCATGAAACTCTGCGCCAGCGCCGGGTACGCAGCCGCCGCGCTGGCCGGTGCCACGTCGAACAGTGGCGGTGGAGACAGAAAATGCGCCAGCGGCTCAGCCGCCGCAAAAAACACGCCGCCCCCAGCCAGCAGTGTGCACATCAAAATGGCGCACCACTTAAAGGTGGTTATCTCCGGCGCGGCCAGATTGCCGAGGCGGGCAGCGCCCGCCGAGCCCAGCGCCACGTACAGGCCCACAAAAAAGGTGGCCAACATCAGCAGCTGCCAATAGGCCCCGAACAAACGGGTTGACCAGGAAAACGTGGTACCCACAAGCGCCGTCAGCCCCTCTAGATCGGCGGCGGCAAACAGCACGAACAGCAGCAGCAAGCCACCGCTGAGGCCGAAGGTAAGCCACTCGATCCCGGGCGCACCGGAAGAGGGAGACGAAGAATCCACTGGTGTCGTCATAATGGGTCGCCAGCATGGCGGCATGCGCACGCAATAGCAAGCGCTGCACCGGCATACCCCAACCGCTCAGGGCGGCGTTCACGGCAGGCGCGGGAGCGTGATGCGGGGTACAGCACAGGTAGGTTTTACCCCGCGCTGCGGTAGGACTGCTCGCTGTTGGGCACCAGCAACCGCGCCGCCACATTGGTCAGCGCGTCGTAGTGCGGGCGCGGCACACTCACCCCCCATCTCGCGCTTTGCTGTGCGTACTGTTGCAGCCACTCAGGCAGCCATTCACGATGTGCCTGTGCGCGACTAACATCAACCCCCTTGGCGAGGGCGGCGCGATACTGCTTCGCATTGGCCGTGCACCACAGGGTGAGCATATCCGGCTGCTGGCCCTCATCCGTCGTTGCGGGCTTGGCAGGCGGGGCCAGGTCGAATTGCTCATAGTGCGGGTGCGAGTGCTGCGGCGTGGCGGTTACCCGGTGGTAACGACCGGGTTGCCACACGTCATACCATTCGGCGAACACAAAAAGGCCGGCTGCGGCGCAACGCGCCGCACCTGGCACGATGCCCATGGGCACCGCTGCCAGACGGGCGATGCGCAACTGCACCGCCTCATCCGCGGATGCTTTGGCGATGGCCAGATCGGTCGCGGCACACAGCGCTAACCACACGTTCGAGCCCCGCACGTCGAGCGTTGCATGGCGCCGGTCAGACTCGCTTAGTACCAGCCCGCAAGTCGGGTCTTGCTCAAGTGCCGGCAACATCGCGGCTAACGTCTCGACACCACCCAGTCCGTGGCGCTGCAGCCACAACACCATCGCTGCACACTCAGCGCTATCACAGCCTTGGCCGTACAGCGCCTTGAAAGCACGCGAGAGCAGACCCTGCAACTCATTCACCGACGCTCTATGTTGCACCTCGCCGTCCTCATCTGTTCGCTCGGCATCGCCAGCGCAAGGCGCAGCACTGCCCGTCGGGGCGACCGGGAAGTACCAATCATCTTCAAACGGCTGGCCGATGTCGCTGCTGATCGGCGCCCCCTGAAACATCGTGTTGCGCACCCACAAGCGAGACTGAGGATCGAACTTGCCGACACCAAAGAATGAAAGCTTGCAGCGCAGCAGTTGCGTGGGAAGCACATCAGCCGAAAGTAGATTGGATTGGATATCACCGTAGGGGGTGTTCGCCATGGTCTGAATACGGCAGACCGTGGCACGATGCTCAGAGTGGGTGCACACAAACTCGCCAACCGTCGATGGTAAGGCATGCGTACTGTGCAGCAGCGTCTGATAACAAGCTTGCACCGCGCGCGCAACGCCCATGCCAAGCTCGCGGCGCACGCCAGGCTCGACCGCGCGATCACCCAGCCGAGGTTCCATTTTGTCTTCCGACTGGTACCAGAACACAGCTTGCTCATGCGCGGACGAAAAATCGAATGCCAGCGCCCACGCATAGCGCTGCTCAATCAACTCACGCAATCGGCTGAGTGGCATCTGCGCCTGCAGCGGGTATTGTTCCTGGCTCACACTTAGCGAGGACTCCAGATCCTCGATTAACTCAGGGTACAGTTCCATCAGCAAGGAGTTCAGCAGCTCCTGTGTTTCCACGTCGTAGTGTTTCTGCGCATGTGTGCACAGCGCGGGCCAGCCCGCCAGGGAGTGGCCGTGCTGTGCCAACCACCGCTGACAGGTCAGCACCTCCTCCCGTATCAATTTGTTCAGCGCATTCTGTGGTGGGCTACCAGTCTCGGTTTGAGCAAGATGCGTTGCGGCGCGGGATAACAGCTTATCCAGGCGGGCGAGAGAATCCGGCTGCACCTCGGTTTGCGTTAGCACGCGGGCCAGCGCCGTTTCGCGCACCGACACCCAGCGATCAATCAACAACGGATGGGTAATCAGATACGGCGCCATGCCAAGGCCAGTCGCATTGCCAATGCCCATGTATCGTTTGATCTTCTCATCCATCGCCACCGCGGTCTCCGGCGCACGACGGCGAGCCAGATAGTCGGCCTGATCCAGCGAAAACTGGCGAATCAGATAGCAGGTGAGCATCTCTGCCGCAAAAGGCGTTGACAAATCGGGGTAACGGGTGCGCACGCGCTCCCAGTCCGCCATGCCAAACTTGCCGCTGCCGTACACCGCCGTGGTGCGATACAGATACCCCACCCGCGCCATCTGTGCCAGCTCCGGCTGCGCACCCGCGGACAGCGTATCCACCACGTACTGGAAGTTGCGCATGCTCTTGTTGGCTCGCGACAGCACGATGCAGCGCGAATCGAAGCGGCCTTTTTCCTGCCGGGGGACGTTTTCGCTCAGCCGCCGCAGCCGTGCGGCATCCACGGGCCCGGCGCACAACGTAACCGTCATATCCCACACTTCGGCAATCACCCGGTCGACCCGGTACGCCGGATCAACATCGTTGGTGAACACCACAAAACTGAACACTTCGCTAGGGGTCTCGATCTGATAGATCGCAACACCGTTGCCCAGCTCATCCAGATCGAAGCGAGGCGCCGTGATGCGCCAGCGCTCGCGCATCATGTGACGGACCACGATGCGCATGAAACTCAACGGGTACTGGTACAGGCTGCCGAGTCGGCGCAAGTCCATCACCCGTTCTGGTGCGCGCAGTGTCGCGGGGACGCTCACGGACTGCATGCCGTGGCCTCCATGTCCGGGTGGGCGCGATTAGCTCGCGATAAAGGCGTGCTCGAAAAACCGCAGCCAGTTGCGCCCCATAATGTTCTGTACGTCCTGTGCATCAAATCCAGCCTCGCCCAAGCCTCGCGCGATGTTGCCAAAGTGCAGACTGTTGCTGAACCACCCTGGCTGAGCCGGCCAATCGGCGTTGCTCGCGTCGCCTTCACCATAATCAGGTGCCGCTGCCCAACGCCCACTGCGCATCCACTCCAGCGTCTCGTAACCCCAGTTTTGACACAGATCCGAGCCAATGCCAATACATTCGACGCCCATCAGTTCAGCGGTGTCGTAAACCATGCTGCAAAAGTCGCTTAAGGTGCAATTCGACCCATTATGTAAGTGGAACGGATACAAGCTCAGGCCCAGCATTCCGCCGGACTCCGCCAACGCTTTGAGCACAGCGTCGGACTTGTTTCTGAGCGCAGCATGAAACGATGCCGGGTTGGCATGAGTAATGGCAATCGGGCGCTCCGACAAGGCGATCGCCTGCAGGGTAGAGTGCTCGGCGCTGTGCGACATGTCCACCACCATACCCACCCGGTTCATCTCGCGAATGACTTCTCGCCCAAAGCGGGTAATGCCGGCATCTGCCTCTTCGTAACAGCCGGTCGCCAGCAGGCTCTGGTTGTTATAACTCAGTTGCATGATGCGCACACCTAGCTCATGCCAGGTGGCCACCATGCGCAGATCATCCTCCAGGGGCGAGCAGTTTTGAAAGCCCAGAATGATGCCCACGCGGCCCCGCTCGCGCGCCTGACCGATATCCTGCGCCGTACTGACGGGCATGATCAGATCGGCGTACTCAACAAATCGCCGACGCCAGTCGCCAACGTTCGCCAGCGTCTCCTGCGTGTTCTCCCAGTAAGCAATCGTCACGTGGATCGCGTTGACGCCGCCCTCGCGAGCCTGCTCGAACAACGCGCGGTTCCAATTAACGTACTGCAGCCCATCGATAATCAGCATATCGCTTGCATCCGTAGCATCAGGCACTGATGTAACTGGTCTTCACCACGGTGTAGAATTCTTTTGCGTATTGGCCCTGCTCGCGCGGTCCGTAACTGGAGCCCTTGCGCCCGCCAAACGGCACGTGATAGTCGGTGCCTGCCGTTGGCAAATTCACCATCACACACCCGGACTGCGAGTGGCGTTTGAAGTGCGCCGCCCGATGCAGCGAGCCGGTGAGGATGCCTGAGGTGAGCCCAAAGTCGGAGTCGTTCGACACGGCCAGCGCCTCATCATAGTCATCCACTTTGATCACGCAGGCAATTGGTCCGAACATCTCTTCGCGGTTCACGCGCATACTGTTGGTGCTCTCTACAAACAGGGCTGGGCGCATGTAGTATCCATCGCTGCTCATGCTCACCCGCTCGCCGCCCGTCGCCAGACTGGCACCTTCGGTTCGACCCAGCTCAATATAGCCCAGATTTTTCTTCAGTTGACGCTCATCCACCACCGGACCAATCTGCGTGCCTTGGTCCAGCGCATGACCGACAACCAGCGCATCGGCAGCGCTAATCATGCGCTCAACAAACTCCTCATGAATGCCGCGCTCAACAACCAACCGCGAGGAGGCCGTGCACTTTTGCCCGGTGCCAAAGTAGGCCCCGTTAATAGCACACTGGATTGCCGTGTCCAGATCAGCGTCGTCCAGCACCACTAGTGCGTTCTTGCTGCCCATCTCCAACTGTACGCGCGCCATGTTCTGCACTGCGTTTTGCGCGATGCGCCGCCCGATCGGCACCGAGCCGGTAAAGGAAATGGCATCCAGGCGTGAGGAGCAGGCAAGCGCCTCACCGGTGCTCTCACCGGGACCCAGCAGTAGGTTGAACACGCCTGCGGGCAGATCGCTGCGGTGGATAATATTAGCAAACGCGCAGGCGCTGGCCGGCACCACTTCGGACGGTTTAAGGACAACGCAATTGCCAAAGGCGAGGGCCGGGGCAATCTTCCAAGCCGCCACTGCGATCGGAAAATTCCACGGCGTGATAATGCCAATGACACCGAGCGGCTCGCGCGTCACCTCCACATCAACGCCCGGGCGAACGGAGCTTGCCATCTCGCCCATTTGCCGCAACACCTCGGCGGCGTAGTACTGAAAGAACTGCCCAGCGCGGTACACCTCGCCGACGCCCTCGGCCAGCGGCTTGCCCTCTTCGCGTGCCACCAGCTTGCCTAGCTCCTGGCTGTTGGCAATTAGCTCATTGCCGATAAAATCCAGCACTGCCTTGCGCTGCTCCAGCGGGCTCTGCGACCACTGCGCGAACGCTGCGCCGGCACTGCTAATAGCCGCCTCGCACTGGGCGGCATCCGCGCTGGCAAAGCGTCCAACCACATCAGCGGTATCCGAGGGGTTAATGCTGACAAAGACATCGCCCTCGCTGTGCCACTGACCATTAATCAAGCTACCGGTTACTTCGTTGCTCATCTAGCTGCCTTGTATTGTGTGGTGGCCACTAAAGCGCGGCAATCTGCTCCAACACCTGCTGGGAGATCTCAACGCCCTCGCGCGCTGCCAGTGCCCGATTGTGATAACGCCGGTCACCCGGCAAACGCGTTTGTTCCTGCGCACAAATCTGATCGAAAAAACGTTCGGCGTGATCGGCCCAACCATCAGCATCACCGAACAGGCCGGGGGCCATTGCGATCATCAGCTCGCCACCTTGCGGGGGCCCGCCGTCGTTGTTGTCACGCACCTGCGCCTCGAAACTAAAACTCTCACCGATCAGCGCACCCGCCAGAAGCTCCACCATCATGGCGATGGACGAGCCTTTGTGCCCGCCAAATGCCAGCAACGCTCCCTTTAGCACCTGCTGCGGATCGGTGCTGGGGTTGCCCTGCGCATCCACGCCAACGCCGGGCGGCAGCGCTTTGCCTTCGCGGGCCGCCAGCATCACCTCGCCGCGGGCCATCACTGAGGAGGCCTGATCAAAGACCATCGGCGGCCCGCTCGGACGCGGCCAGCCGAACGCCATTGGGTTGGTGCCGTAGAGCGCCTGGGTGCCGCCTGCCGGAATCACCGCGGGTTTGTAGGAAGTGCAGGCGAAGGCGCAGAGGCCCGCGGCAGCCACCGGCTCAACCTCAGTCCACAAGGCGGCGAAGTGGTGGATGTTCACCAATGACAGTGCTGCAATGCCGGTCCGCTGGGCGCTGGCAATCAATTGCTCTCGCCCGTGTGCCAAGGCCAGCGGCGCAAACCCGCTGTTGCCATTCACCCGCACAACCGCCGGAGCCAGTTGCTCGATCTCGGGCCGCGCTTTGCCGTTCACCTTGCCGCTATCCAGGGCGGCCACGTACCCCGCCAGTCGCATCAAACCGTGTGAATGACAGCCGTCGCGCTCGGCCATAGCGATCACGTCAGCGACGGCGTTGGCGTTGGCCTCATCGCACCCGTGGCGCTGCAGGCAAGCGCTAGCCAGCGTAATAATTTCATCAACGGGGATACGCCGGTTGCTCATCTCGTCTCCTTCACCTCGCCCGGACGCGGGCAGGGGACGCCCAGTGGTCATGGCGCCATGTGTCAGGCCTTATACTACCTAAGCGGACCAGGACACAATCGACCCGCGCAGACGGCCGTGTCCATGGGCGGATCACCCAGTCAGTTGGCTTGCAGGCGACACCAGCTAGCTCACCTGCGCCGAAGCGTTAGGGGGGATCGAACGCCCATGCGCCTTCGACGGTGCGGTGCAACGCCAGCACCATGACCACCGACTCAAGCGGGATAGGGCCGTAAACGTGCGGGAACAGTTCCTGACCGCCTTCCAGGTTCTCACACACCACCCGGGCACTGAGCTTTTGCGGCTCGATCATCAGTACGATCAGATCATCGCTTTCCCGATAGAAGCGATTGGCCACCGGCGCCACCTGGCGCGCGAACGAGCAATGCACAAAACCATCCACCGCATACGGCAGCGGCAGGTAGTACCCCTGCCCTTGCTCTTGCCCTTGCCCTTGCCCTTGCCCTTGCTCTTGCCCTTGCTCTTGGGCTCGGGCGTAGTCCGTCGCAGTGGTGATGTGGAACAGCATATCCATGAGGTTGCTTAGCCGTTACGGTAGCGATCATTCAGCCCTTGCCCGGCTTGAATCATCGGAATCACTTTCTGCAGCCGGCGAGCCTTGGTGTCTTCGCGCTTTGCCTCGGCAATGTACTGCGCGTATTCCCGCTTCTTGCCTTTGCTCAGCGTCTCAAACGCCGCAGCCGCGCGGGCATTGTTGCCGAGTGCGGTGGCCAGTTGTGCCGGAATGACCAGTGGTTTGGCCCGGTTCGGCTTTATCCGCGCATCTGTGCCCACCTGATCCGCGGCCTCGCGCACATAAGCTTTGATGATGCGTGCTTTGATATCCCGGCTGCTGGTCATACGCCACTGCCGTTGGCCGCGCGTGATCCCCTCCTGCGCGTTCATCAGCACATAGTGCGGGTCGCTTAACGACGCACCATTGTGAAACCAGAGGCCGAAATACGTTTTGAACGCCCCGATCATCACCACGTTCTTGCCCTTCTCGGTATAACAGGGCGCACCCCATTTCACCGTCTCCTGCAGGCCGGTGCTAAGCATGATCTGGCGTAAGCGGAGCAGTTGCGGCTGCCACTGCGCGTGCGTCTCAATAAATGCCTCCACTGTCTTATGTCGCTTCACATCTGGTTCCTCCCCGGCTGATCTAGCGTCCACGCGAGATGCATTTTAGTTTAAGGTGAGCCGCTGCGCATACTCGCCAGCGCCGGGCGCCAAGGCGTACGTTACATCCGCCCAACAACCATGCTGCGCCGCGTTCATTCGCTCTGGTACAAGGCGCACGCTAGCTAACAAGCACAGAAAAATTCACTGTGTCACAATTCCGAGGGTGCCGGCCGAGGTTGGCAACAGCGAGGCACCGAAAACACGCGAGGGGATACCTATGCTTCGAATACTCACCGTCTTGGCAGCATTGTTTGCCGCACTCAACGCTTTTGCTCAAGGCAGCGGAGTGCTTGAGGAGATTACTGTCACCGCGCAGAAGCGCGAGCAGAACATGCAGGATGTCGGCATCTCGGTAACCGCCTACTCGGGCGATCAGATGAAAGCGCTTGGCGTGACCAACACCGTGGAGATCACCCAGCAGGTGCCTGCCCTGCAGATGATCGAGTTCTCACCAAACCTGACCGTGTTCAACATTCGGGGGGTCTCGCAGAATAACTTTACCGACAATCTGGAAGCCCCGGTGGCCGTTTATATTGATGATGCCTACCTGGCCAGCATGAACGGCATCAACGGACAGTTGTTTGATGTAGAGCGTGTGGAAGTACTACGTGGGCCGCAGGGCACACTGTTCGGTCGCAACGCGACCGGCGGCGTGGTTCATTATTTGACCCGCGGCGCGGATGAGGAAGAACTGAACGGCTACGTGGAAGCTGGTGCCTCAGAATTTGGCACCTGGAACGTTGAGGGCGCCGTCGGTGGCTCTATCTCGGACACCGCCCGCTACCGCTTCGCCGCACGGGCGGAGCAGTCCGACGGCTACATCGAATCATCCGCCTTCCCGGAAGGCAATCCGTTACCGGCCAGTGGCCAAGACCTTGGCGGCCGCGACGGCTTCTCGGCGCGCGCCGCCTTCGAGTTCGACCTGAGCGATAGCACCACCTTCGACCTGCGCCTTAAGTACAGCAAAGACGACAAAGTGCCCACCGGCGGCTACAGTTTTTTGCCGTACGCCAACACTTCCGACCCGAATGTGTACATTCCGCCAGAGTTTGAAGACTTTGTGGTAAACGTGATTGGGGCGCCCGCGGAGGCGACACCGGATATCTTCTTCTGTCCCAGTCAGCTGGACTGTTTTACCCCGGTCGATACGGCCGGGCGCACGGTGTTTGAGGGTGATCACCCCACGCCGTTCCAGCATTTCTCGGATTATCTTGGTTTTATGGACCGGGACACGATCAACGTCACCGGCCGGTTCGACTTTGCGCTGGACAACGGCATGGACCTGGTGTCCATCACCAACTATGCCAATGTAGATAAGTTCTACACCGAGGACGGCGACGGCATTCCGGTGCCGATTATCGAGTTCACCACGGTGGCCGACTTCACCCAGATATCTGAAGAACTGCGCCTGTCCGGTGGCAACGACACCACCCAATGGACCGTTGGCGCTTACTTTCTGGATATGGAAACCGATGCTGATGTGATTACCCGCGGAGCACCCGTCGCGGGCGTTGCCGCGGACCTGGGCTTCGATCCCAGCACGCTCACCAACCCGGCCGTTATCCAGGACTACACCTTGGACTCGCGCAACTGGTCGCTGTTTGGTCAGGGCGAGTGGAACCTGAGCGATACCGTCACGCTGATTGCCGGCGCGCGCTGGTCGGACGATGACAAGACCATGCGTTTTGCCACCGCCTTTGAATCGCCGGCCGACGGCATCAACGTGCCGGACCTGTTCAACCTGCAAAGCGCGATCGCGGCCAACGGTGGCGGTGATCAGGACACGGTCGATTACAGCGACTTCGCCGCCCGCCTGCAGTTGGACTGGCGCCTCAACGACGACACCCTGCTGTTCGCTTCCTTTAATCGTGGCATCAAAGGCGGCAACTTTGCCCCCTCAGCGAATGTCACCGTGCAGAACATCCGCCACGATGAAGAAGTGCTGCACGCCTACGAGGTTGGGCTCAAGACGCAGTTCGCGGACGGCATCGCCCGCCTGAACGCCACCGCGTTCTACTACGACTATGAGGACTACCAGGCCTTCACCTTCGCCACCGGCACGCCCAGCGTAGCCAACGCCGATGCGCAGAACGTGGGCGCCGAGGTCGAACTGATTCTGCTGCCAAGCGACAACTGGGATATTTCTCTGGGGCTCTCCTTGCAGGACTCGGAAGTGGACAACGTGCAGACACCGCAATCGCAGGTCACCCCGGTCGGCTTTCCAGTCGACTGGCCAGTGGACTTTCTGAACGGCGTGGAGTTACCCAACACGCCGGGCATCAGCCTCAACTATCTGGTGCGTTATAACTGGGATGCGTTGAACGGCAACATGGCTGTTCAGTTGGATGGCATCTGGAACGATGACCAGTATCTGGAAGTGAGCAACGGCGGCGCGGCGCTGCAGGAAGCTTACGGCGTGGTAAACGCCAGCCTGAGCTGGACCAGCCAGGACGAGGCGTGGACCGCACGGGCGTGGGTAAAGAACGCCAGTGATGAGGTGTACAAACAATACGCACTGGACCTGGGTATTTTGGGCGGCACCGTCGTGTACGCACCGCCGCGCTGGAGCGGGTTTAACGTCGCCTACCGCTGGTAAGGCGCATCATGCGCCTGCGTTGGGCTAGTGCTTTGGCTGCCGCAATTGTTGCGGCCTGCACGCAATCGCCTGACGCACCGGTTGCACCACCATTGGCCGCGCCGCCGGCGCGGCCGAACTTCCTGCTGATCGTCGTGGATGACATGGGTTACACCGACATCGGAAGCTTTGGCGGTGAGATCGAAACGCCCAACCTGGATGCACTGGCCGAGGAGGGCCTGCGTCTGACCAACTTTCACACCGCCACCACCTGCTCACCGACTCGCTCGATGCTGCTAACCGGTGTGACCTCGCACCGCGCCGGGCTGGGCAACATGCTGGAGGAGACGGCGCCCAACCAAAAGGGCCAGCCCGGTTACGAAGGCTATCTGAACGATCGCGTCGTCACCCTGGCCACACGGCTTCGCGATCACGGCTACGACACCATGATGAGTGGCAAGTGGCATCTTGGGCTAACGCCCGAGACGGGTCCGGCGGCTCGGGGCTTCGAGCATTCATTCGCACTACTGACCGGCGGCGCCAGTCACTTCGCGGACATGCGCCCCGCCTACGCGCCCGATCCGAAAGCCAAGGCCCTGTACCACGAAGACGGCCAGCCGCTTGCCGCGCTGCCCGAACAGTTCGAGTACTCCTCGCAGTACTACGTCGACAAGCTGATCGGCTACCTGAAACAAAATGCAGACAGCGAGCAGCCCTTCTTCGCTTACCTCTCCTTTACCGCGCCGCACTGGCCTTTACAAGCCCCGGCCGAGTCGATCGAAAAATACCGCGGCCGCTACGACCACGGCTATGACGCGCTGTTGCGCACGCGCCTCGCGGGCGCCAAAGCGCAGGGCGTAATCCCGGCCGATGCACCCGCTGCGGCGGCACCACCGAAGCACAAGCCCTGGGACCGCCTGAGCGACGATGACAAGTTGAGCGCTGCGCGCGCGATGGAAGTCTATGCCGCCATGATTGACGAGGTGGATCAGCACACCGGCCGGCTGGTCGAGTATCTGAAGTCCAGCGGACGTTTCGATAACACGGTAATCCTGTTCATGTCGGATAACGGCCCGGAGGGACACGATCTGGATGAAACCTGGGATCCGAAGCTGTTCCCAAAGATCCGCACAACGATAGACACCACACACGACTTTAGCCTGGACGCGATGGGGCATCCGGGCAGTTATACCTTGTACGGCCCCAACTGGGCTCGTGCCGGCAACGCGGCCTACCAGTTGTACAAAGCCTTCCCGACCGAAGGCGGCACCCGGGTCGCCGCGTTCGCCCACTATCGCGGGTTTCAACGTCAGTCGATCAGCAATGCCCTGTTCCCCGTCGTGGACGTCACCCCCACGGTGCTGGAGATGGCCGGTGTGCCAGTTAGCCACGACGGTGCCGCAGACCCGAACAAGGCAATTGAGCCCATCACCGGACGCTCCCAGGTGGCCATGCTTAAGGGCGATCCGCAGGCCCAGCAGGGCGAACCGCGAGTGCTGGTCACCGAGCTGTTTGGCAAACGCGCCGTGCGCCAGGGTAAGTGGAAGATATCTCACCTGCCGCCCCCTTACGGCACTAATACCTGGCAACTGTTCAATCTAGATGAGGACATCGGCGAGGCCCGCGATGTGTCTGCCCGTCATCCTCAGGTGCGCGAGCGGTTGATCGCCCACTGGGACGTGTACGCGAGGCAGAACAACGTGATATTGCCGGACTGGGTGAGCGGCTACTAACGAAAAAACAGGGCCCTAATGACACAAAACGAAAACCCCATGAATACCCGCGCCGCGCTGGCCACCGCTATTTTGCTGGGGGTGATCGGGCCGGAAGTCTTTATCGTACAGCCCGGCTTTGTGCAGGGCATGGTCGCGCTTGTGGGGTTCAGCGAGCAAGCCGCTGGCGCGGTCGCCTCGGTGGAGATGTTCGGCATTGCCGCTACCACCATATTGCTGACGTTCGCGGCGCATCGAATGAACTGGCGCACCATCATTGTCTTCTCACTGCTCACCATTTTTGCCGCCAACGCACTGTGCGTGTTCACAACCGACCTCACCGTATTCACCGCCTTGCGGTTTGTCGCGGGGCTGGGCGCTGGTGGTCTGGTCTCGCTGAGCTTTGCGTGTGTCGGGCTCACCGACAACCCCGATCGTAATTTTGGTTTTATGATCATGTGGGTGCTGGTGTACGGCGCCATTGGCCTGTGGCTGATGCCTGGCGCCTACGAACTTGGCGGCATGGCGTTGGTGTTGTGGTTTTTCGCCCTATTCCCGCTGGTTGCCTTACCGTTTGTCAAATATTTGCCGAGGAGCGGCGAGCAGGTGGCCGAGGTGGATGCGCAGGCAGTCAACTTATCGCTGCCGCTTAAAGGCGCCGCACTGTTCGCGATGCTGGCGTACTTTGTCGCCCAGGGGGTGGTGTGGGCCTACCTGTTTCTTATCGGGCTCGACGGCGGCCTGGGCGAGCAGCAGGTGGCTAATGGGCTGATGCTCTCGCAGTTCGCTGGCATTGCGGGCGCCCTGCTCGCCGCCTTGCTGAGTAACCGTCTAGGCCGCGCGCTGCCGCTCACACTGGGGGTGCTGGGCGGCGCCGTCTGCCTAAGCTTTCTTACCGGGCAATTCAGCTTTTTGAAATTCGCACTGACCGTTGGCATCTACAACTTCGCGTGGAACCTTACTCACCCGTTCCTGCTGGCGGCGATGGCCAGCTTTGATCGGCGTGGACGCGTGGTGGTGTATGCGGTCGCGATGCAGATGGCTGGGCTTGCGATTGGTCCGGGCCTCGCAGCAGCCGCCATCGGTGAGGGCAGCATGCAACCGGTGCTGAGCATGGGTGCGGTATTTTTCGTGTTGAGTCTGGTGTTGATTCTGCCGCCCGTCATCGCGCAAGCCCGCGCAGCAACCGGCTTGCCCGCCGAGCCCGGACCAAGCCACACTTAACACAATAGGAGCAGAGCGTGTTTGCAAAATTGCAGGATAAAGTCGCCGTCGTCACCGGCGGCGGCCAAGGCATTGGCGCAGGGATTGCGCGGGTGTTTGCGGCGGCCGGCGCGAAAGTACTGATCGCGACACGTACCGCCAGCCACGGCGAGAAGACGGCCGCGCAGATTAACGACAGTGGCGGCGTGGCCGAGGTGCTAGCGATTGATATTGGTACGCAGGCCAATGTGCAGAAGACCGTCGACGCTGCGGCCGGCCGTTGGGGTCGGATCGATATCATGGTACACAACGCCGCCTCGTTCCTGGGCGGGCCAGTGGATGATTATTCCGAAGACGACCTGGAAACCGTGCTGTCAGTAAACCTGAAGGCCTGCTTTCGTTTGTCCAAAGCCTGCATTCCGTATTTTCGCAAACAAGGGGGCGGGCGCCTGCTGTTTACCTCCTCTGTCACCGGGCCGCGCGTCGCGATGCCCGGCACTGCCTACTACGCCGCCTCCAAGGGTGGCATGAATGCGTTTATTCGTACCGCTGCGCTGGAACTTGCGCGCGAGAACATCACGGTCAACGGGGTGGAACCCGGGTTTATTCTTACCGCCGCGATGAGCTTGCTCGCCGACGAGGAGGGGCTGGCGCAGATGGCCAAATACGTGCCTGCTGGTTATCTGGGCGAGCCGGAGGACATCGCCTACTGCATGCTCTACCTGGCCAGCGATGAGGCCCGTTACATCACCGGACAAACCATCTGCGTGGACGGTGGATCGACCCTGCCTGAAAGCCCTGTGTTCCTGGAAGAACTTGAGAGTATCAAAACGCTCGCCGGCACTGATGCGAATTAGCTCAACTCACAACCACGGGGTCTGACGTGAACACCAAAGACATGCTGCAACGGCGCGAACGCTTGCTCGGCCCGGGCAATCCGCTGTTTTACGACAACCCGCTGCACCTGGTGCGCGCAGACGGGGTATGGGTGTATGACGCAGACGGTCGCCGGTACCTTGATTGCTATAACAACGTGCCCAGCGTCGGGCATTGTCACCCACACGTGGTAGATGCACTTTGTGCGCAGGCCAAAGCACTCAATACGCATACGCGCTACCTGCACGAGAACATTCTCACTTACGCCGAGCGCCTGCTTGGCAAGTTCGATGCCTCATTGGCGCGACTGATGCTCACCTGCACCGGCAGCGAGGCCAACGAGCTGGCGCTGCGTATGGCACGCCAGCACACCGGCGGCACCGGCTTTATCTGCACCAACGCGACCTATCACGGCAACACGGCGCTGGTGTCGCAACTATCCAGCATTTTTGCCCCTTTTGAAGGCGTGCAACCATTCATACGCATGGTGCCCTGGCCCGATGCCTATCGCGCACCGGACGGACTCGCCGGGGCTGATCTTGCCGAGCACTATGCACTGCAGGTGCGCCAGGCAATCGACTCGATGCAGGACGCCGGCATTCGCCTGGCGGGTATGTTGGTGTGCCCGATCTTCGCGAACGAAGGATTACCCCAGGTACCCGAAGGCTATCTGGCCAAAGCCGTCGCGCATGTGCGTGAGGCAGGCGGGCTGTACCTTGCGGATGAAGTGCAATCTGGCTTCGGGCGCACCGGCCGATGGTGGGGGCATGAACACTCCGGCGTCGTGCCAGACATTCTCACGCTTGGTAAACCGATGGGCAACGGCCACCCACTGGCCGGCGTTGTTGCCCGCGGCGACATCGTGGATGCATACCGGAATGAGGTGATGTATTTCAACACCTTTGGCGGCAATCCCGTCTCCTGCGCGGTAGGCAATGCTGTGCTCGATGTCATCGAGTCCGAGCAGTTAGTGCAAAACGCGGCCCGCGTTGGGCAACACGTGCTGGTGCAGCTCAACGCGCTAAAGGCGCGCCACCAGATCATCGGGGACGTGCGAGGCAATGGCCTGTTCTTCGGCATCGATCTGGTGCTGGATCGCGAGACCCGCGAGCCAGCGCCCGAACAAACCCACAAGCTGGTCAACGCGATGCGCGATGCGGGCATTTTAATGAGCAATATTGGCGAGCATGGCAATGTACTGAAGCTTCGCCCACCACTGCCGTTTTCCATCGAGCACGCCGACTTATTGATGCAAACGCTGGACTTCCAGCTGGGGATCCTTTGATGGGCGAACCTTTCCACACACTGAGCGCGCTGCAACAGTCAGCCCTGATGGCCCAATGCGCCATCCAGGCGCTGGGGCAGCATTGGGGCCTTCGCGATTGTGTGCCCCAACTGATCAAGTATCGGGAGAACGCGGTGTTCCGCGTGGATCTTGGAGGCGTTCGCACCGCCGTACGCGTGCATCGCTACGACTATCACAGCGATGCGGCGCTTACCTCAGAGCTACAGTGGATGGCCGCGCTGGATGCAGCGGGCATCTGCGTACCGACCGTGGTGCCCACCCGCGAGGGCGCTTTGTTTGCCGTGGTGGATGTGCCGGGTATGCCGGGGCCGATGCAGGTTGATCGGTTCGCCTGGATTGATGGCGAACAACTGGGCTCGGTAGAGGACGGCGTGACCGATCCGGCCGCTGCCGCCGACACCTATCGCACAATTGGTCAACTGGCCGCGCGTGTGCACAACCAGGCCAGCGGCTGGACCCTGCCCGCCGGCTTCGTCCGCCACACCTGGGATGCAGACGGGCTGGCCGGACCCAACCCTTTGTGGGGACGGTTTTGGGAACTAGAGGCGGCGAGCGAGACACAACGCGCACTGATGCGACGTTGCCGCGACCACATTCACCGCGAACTAAGCAGCCGCGGCCGCCACCAGGGGCAGTACAGCATGATCCATGCGGATTTTGTGCCCGAGAATCTGATGGTAACCGGCAGCGGCGTGAGATTGATTGATTTTGACGATGCCGGGTTCGGCTGGCATCTGTTTGAGCTGGCAACGGCGCTGTACTTTATTCAGGCGGAGCCGTATTTCGACACCGCGCGTGCCGCGCTAATCGCCGGCTATCGCGAGCACCGGCCACTCAGCGAGCAGATGCTGGCAGACTTGCCCCTGCACCTGCTGGCGCGCGCGTTCACCTACATTGGTTGGGTGCACACGCGTCCCGGCACCGAGACCGCAGAGGAACTCACCCCGATGTTGTTGGAAATGGCCATGTCGCAGGCTGAGAGTTTCATGAGCAACACCGGTTCAAAACCCGCGCCAGCTTGAACCGGCCGGTGGGCCGGCGTCTCCGCCTGCGGGTGCAATACGCCGCACCGTATTGTGCGCCCGCCCTTGAGCCGGCTGCCTGCAAGCCGTAGAGTAAAACGCTGGCAACTACCTGGAGCAACCTCAAGGGGGGAGTCATGCGACACACGCACGTTGGCCGCACAGCAGTGCTTGTTATCTGCCTGTTCCTTATCTCGGCTTGTTCTGACTCGACACAACAGTTTCAGTCAGACATACCGCAAACAACTACTACCGCACCGGACACCCATAGCGCCGATGCGGGGAAACCTACGGGCGTACCCGAGGTCCAACCAAGTACCCCGACGGCTAGTTCAGATTGCAAACTCACGATGGGCTGGGATCCGTGGGCGCCGTATCAGTACCTTACGGTTAACGGCCAAGTGGAGGGCCTGGACGTTGAAATTGTCCGCTCAGCAGCGGCCAAAGCCGGATGCGAAGTCGCGTTTGAGCAGGGCGACTGGTCATCCCTGCTGAGTGCCCTGCGCAGCGGGGAGATTGATTTGCTTACCGGTGCCACGCGCACCCCAAGCCGCGAGTCCTTCGCCCGCTTCTCCGCACCGTATCGTGCAGAGTCGTTTGTGTTGTACGTGCGCCGTGACGAGGCTGATAACTACAACGCCACCTCACTGCAGACGCTGCTCGAGAGCGGCTTTACGCTCGGTGTGACCGACGGGTACATCTACGGTGAGCAGGTATCAGGCTTGCAGCAACACCCGATCTTCGCCGAACAGTTTGTGGACGCCAGCATTGGCGAGCTGAACTATGCGAGGTTGATCGACCTTGAGATCGACGGCTTTCTGGAAGATCCATTCGTAGCGGCTACCACCTTGCGTCGCAGGGGCTGGGGCGATGAGATCCAGGCACATCCACTGGAGATTTCAGGCGGCGAAGTGCATATGATGTTCAGCCGACAAAGCGTCGAGGAAGACCTGGTGCAGGCGATCAACGCCAGCCTGCAAAGCATGCGTGGTGACGGCAGTTATCAGGCCATGCTGGATAAATACGCGCAGTAGACAGCCGCGCGTAGGCAACCGTGCGCTAACGCTGACAAACCCACACTGCATCTGGGTAAAACACTACCCAGGTGCAGTGTTTGCCGCCATCAGTTCATCGCCCCCAAACACCAACCCTCGCAGATGCGTCGGTGCCGAGCGCGCATGCCACGCCCGCTTGCATCCTCAATCTGCCAAACGCATGAGTATCTTGTGCCAGTGCGCCAAGCCTTCATACAAAGAGGCCACCGGCACCCGCTCGTTCAAACCGTGAGCAAACGAGTCCTCCGGACGCATGAATGCGGCGCCCACGCCGTACGTGGGCACACCCGCCGCCCGGAAGAACGAGCCGTCGGTGTAGCCGGAGGACATGGCGGGAATCACCGGCGTGCCAGGCACACGCGCCTGCACCGCCTCGCCGACGGCTTCGGCAATCTGCTCATTCAGTGGTGAAGCCGATGCCAGATACGCCTTGTCGATCAAACTCACCACCGTCTGCGACCCGGCAGCCACCTGCAGCGCCGCGCGCACCTGCTCTGGATCCACATCCGGGAAGATGCGGCAATTCACCGTGGCACTGGCACGCTGGGGCAGCGCGTTCTCGGCGTGACCGGCATTCAGCATCGTGGCCACACAGGTCGTGCGTGTGGTTCCGACCAGATCAGGCCGGGTCCACAACAAATCAGCCGCCCGCCGATCATTCGGATTAGCCGCCAACGCCGTCAGCGCAGCGGCCGCCTCACCGGTTTCCAACTTGCCCATCGCACTCATGAACCCTTGCGTGATGTCATTCACTTGCACGGGGAAGCGATACGCCTGCACCGCTTTTAGCGCATCGGCCAGCGCGTAGATAGCATTGTCCTGACGCGGCGCGGAGCTGTGTCCGCCGGGGTTGCGCACCGTAATATCAAAGCTTGCGTAGGTTTTCTCCGCCGCTTGCATGAAGTAAGCGAGGGTGTTGCCAGCGCTGTCCAACCGTCCGCCACCGGCATCTGTGTTCAAGGCGAACTCCGCGTTGCGTAGATCCTCACGCCCAGCCAAACGCGCGGTGGTGTCCTGCTTGGTTTCCTCATCGCCAGTAAACGCCAGAATAATGTCACGCGAAGGCTCGAAACCCTCGGCCCGCAAGCGCAGGAACGTGGCGACAGACAATGCGATACCCAGCTTATTGTCCTCCACGCCGCGGCCGAACAGGTAGCCGTCTTTTTCGGTGAGCGTAAACGGATCAAGCACCCAGTCGTTGGGATCTGCCTCGACGACATCCATATGTGCAAGCACCAGTATCGGGCGTTTGGCCAGCACCGCTTTGCTGCGATAGAAGGCGACAAAGGTCGCCGTCTCACCCATGCGCTCGATCTGGATGTCCTCAGGCGCAAAGCCACCGTCCAGCAGTTGCTGCGCCAGATACTCCGCCATTTTGGGTACCTGGCCATGCCCAACTGCAGTGCGCATCGCTACGGTGTCAGCCAAGATCTGACGGGCCTTCTGCCGCCAGGGGTGATCCGAGGCAACGGCCGGCACCGCACTCAGCATGCTCAGCAGCAGCGCACTGAGGAACAAAACACATCGCATAAATCGTCTCCTGCCTAAAACCACAACTACCACGCCAATCAACACCGGCTGGGGCGGCCACACGGTACTTGCGTTTAGATTAACGGCTGCCAGTATAGTGGGTGTCATGGAAAAACACTTCAATCACGTGGGTGAAATGCTCATCCGGCACCAACCCATCCAGCCGGTGTACTGCATTTACCCACACCTTTACCGCAATGCCGCCAGGGAGTTCGTACGCGAATTCCCTGGGCGCGTGCTGTATGCCGTCAAAGCCAATGCAGAGCCCGCCATCATGAGCGAACTGCACGCAGGTGGTGTCCGGCATTTCGACTGCGCTTCGCTACCAGAGATTGAGCACACACGGGGGGTGTGTCCGCAGGCCACCTGCTATTTCATGTCGCCTGTCCGTTTGCGCGGTGCCGCAGCGGCCGCGCAACGCCTGCATGGGGTACGCCACTTTGTGGTGGATCATCCGGATGCGCTGCGCTCGCTGGGGCGGGAGATTCGCATGCGTCAGGCCGTGGTGTTTGCACGCATGGCAGTCAACCACGATAGCGCTGTGCACCAGCTTTCGCGAAAATTTGGCGCCCCGCCGGAACAGATTCCCGCCCTTATTCAGGCGATTACCGACGCCGGCGCGGAGCCAGCGCTGGCGTTTAACGTGGGCTCATCGGTAGGCAGTCCCGATGCCTATGAATATGCGCTGCGCAAAGCACGCGAGGTGCTTGAGCAATTGCCCACGCCACTACGGCTCATTGACGTGGGCGGTGGCTATCCAAAGTCCTACCCCGGGTTCGAAGTGCCGCCATTGCAAGAGTACTTCAGCGTACTTAAAGACGGGCTACGCGAGCTGCCGATGGCCGCGAACGGCGAGTTGCTGGCCGAGCCTGGGCGCGCGCTGGCGGCGCCGGGGCTGTCTTGCGTCAGCGAAGTATTGCTGCGTAAAGACCAACGGCTGTACCTAAACGATGGCATGTACGGTATTTTCTGGGAACTGCGCTGCGGCGGACATGACCGCTACCCCACGCTAAGCTATCGCAACGGACGGCCGTTGCAAGGGCCGACCCAACGCTATCGTCTGTATGGTCCCACCTGCGATTCGGCCGACATGATGCCGGGCGAAGTACCCTTGCCGGTAGACATCCGCGAAGGCGACTACATCGAGTTCGGCGGCCTGGGTGCGTACAGTCTGAGCGGGCGTACCGACTTCAATGGCCACTATAGCAAGCACATTGTCCGCATCACCGGCGCCGACCAGCATCCGCCCGGCGCGGGCTGATTTGGCGAGCAACCGCCAACTCCTCAGAGGATTATGCTGATCGGCCCGGGCCACCGCCATCCACACGATGACTCAGGCTGCTGTTAAGCTACGCACGTAGTCTTAGAGGAGTTGATGCCATGTCCAGCTACAAGCTGACCTATTTTGATTTTGACGGCGGGCGGGGCGAGCCCATCCGGATTGCGCTTCACGCGGCCGGAATTGCGTTCGAAGACCATCGGATTTCGTTTCAGGAATTTTCCGAGATGCGCCAGGGCATCCGTTTTACCTGCGTACCGGTGCTTGAAATTGACGGCGTCGAAGTCTCCCAGTCCAACGCGCTGTGCCGTTACGTCGGCAAGATGGCGGGCTTGTATCCCACCGATGAAATGCAAGCGCTGTATTGCGATGAGACCCTGGGTGTACTGGAGGATCTCACTCACCATGTCGTGCGCACGTTTGGACTAGAGGGTGAGGCATTGCGCGAAGCGCGCCAGGCGCTGGTAGATGGCTGGCTCTCAGTCTATTTGCGGGGGCTGGAGCAGTTACTCACGCGCGGTGGCGGGGAGTACTTTGCCGGTAACGCACTTAGCATCGCCGATCTGAAAGTGTTCATGCAGGTGCGCTCGATGTCCAGGGGCACACTCGATCATGTTCCGAGCGATCTCATCGAGCGTCTGGCACCGGGACTGATCGCCCACGAGGCAAGAGTTGCGCAAGATCCGCGCGTCCTCGCCTACTACGCCTCCCGCGCTTAACACTGCCGCCGTCATGCGCGCCGCCCGCCCCAGATCGGCGGCGCGCTCTGCACGTATTACGGCCGCTCGCCTCTGCCTGGCGAGGGGTCAGGCGAGGCTCCCTGCTGGCGGCCCAGTCGAAACGAATCCGCAATACCAATCACCCAGCAAACGGCGAGCACCGTCACCAGCGCCGTATCATGATTGGCGGCGCGGGCTTGCGAAGTAGCGGCGAGCATCTGCGCGATTGTGTCGGTGTCGGCGACAATATCGCCTGCGGTGATTTGATCCACCACGGTCATCGCCCGCTCAAATATGCTGCGGATCAGCATGCTGGCCGCGCCCAGGGTGACCAACATTAGTACTGCGCCGCGCCAGTAATGCTTAAGCCACAGATGCCCGGCTCCCGGGAAGAGCAGCGCTGACAACAACATGGCCTTGAGCGAGCGGGTCATGCCGCCAATATAGCCCACTGGCGATCCGGTGCGTCGCCGCAGTTTGAACCGCCTGCACTGCACCGGCCGGAGCACCTCATCCACGCACCCGCTCTAACGTCGGCTCCGGGCCCGCCCATGCGAAACTGATACCCGCCATAAGCTGATGATACATATGGAACATCCAGTTCTTTAGCGCCGACATTTCGGGCAATTCTGCTATGGCGGTGCAGGGCGGCCGGGCCGCCCCCGCGGCAAGCCCTGGGCGCGGGCACGCAGAAAGGCGAACAGCTGCTCGAGCTTGCCGTTGATATTGGGATTGTCGGCGAACCCGGGCATCACGCCGAGCTCGCCCTGATACCCCTCACCCGTCACCTCGAGGAAGCGGGGTTTATCCATACTGCTCAGCAACTCAACGAGTTCGGGAGCGAAACTGCTTCCGCCCGCGTCCTGACCGTGGCAGTGATTGCAGGATGAATGATAGATACGCCAGCCAACGTAAATATCGTCGCTCACTTGGCAACTGCCGGCCACCACCGCCTGAGGCGCGCAGTCGAAGCCCGCAGCGGCAGATGCCGCCGCCACCGGCACCGGCACCGGCGATGAATCCGGTGCGGACACCGGTCTGCATCCACCGATGCCGATCAGCATCAGGCTCAACATCACTGCGTAGCGCATCATATTGTTACCCTCAATCGTAGTAACTGGCGCCCTGCGCCAGCATTGCACGCATGCCGGGTGTCATCGAATAAATCTCGCCGAGATCCGCATAGCGTTTGCTCATTGCGGCAATCGCCGGCAATCCTGCCGCATCCATCCAACGCAGAATGCCGCCGCGAAAACGCGGGAACCCCAGGCCGTACACCAATGCCAAGTCTGCCTCGGCAGCGCTCGCTACAATGCCCTCCTCCAGGCACAGGGCCATTTCGGTGGCCATGGGTAGCAGGCAACGTCGAACGATATCGGTGTCGCTCATGTCGCAGGCCGCCTCGATATGCGGCGCCAGCACTTGCTCTGCCGCCGCGGTTATTGTGCGAGTTGGGCGGCCATTCTCATCACGAGTGTAGTCGTAAAAACCGGCGCCGGATTTCTGTCCCAGCCGGCCAGCATCCATCATGGCCTGCGAGGCCTCGATGAAATTCCGCCCCATGCGCGCGGGAAATCCCTGTTCCATTACCACCATGCAGTGGACCATCGTATCCATCCCCACTACATCGTTCAGATAGGCGGGCCCCATCGGCATGCCCCAGGCCTCAAGCGCCCGGTCGATCGCGGAAAACGGCACGCCTTCGCGCACCAGCTGCGAAAACCCCTGCATGTAGGGGAACAACACGCGATTGATCAAAAACCCCGGGCAGTCGTTGACCACCACGGGCTTTTTGCCAAGCGCCAATGCGTAAGCCACCGCCGTATTGATCGCCTGCTCACCGGAATGCTCGCCGCGAATCACTTCCACCAGCGGCATCGCGTGCACTGGATTAAAAAAGTGCACACCGCAAAACTGCTGCGGCCGTTGAAGCACTTCGGCCAGATGCGAAATGGAGATGGTTGAGGTATTGGAGGCGATAATCGCCGCCTCGCCAAGCACGGCTTCAATTTCTGCCAGCACGCTGCGCTTGACGGCCGGGTTCTCCACCACCGATTCAATGACCAGTTGCGCGTCGGAGAATCCATCGTACTCAAGCGTAGGGGTAATCGCCGCAAGCACCTCGGCTTTTTTCTGCGCGCTCATCCGCCCCCGTTTTACCCGCTTGTCCAGCAGCTTGCCGGCCTGCGACAGACCCAGGTCCAGCGCGTCTTGAGTAATGTCCTTCATTAAGATCGGGGTGCCGGAGAACGCTGATTGATAGGCGATTCCGCCGCCCATAATGCCCGCGCCCAACACGCCCGCTTGGCTGACTGCACGCGCGGACTTGGCCAGCCCCTTACTCTTCTTAGTCAACGCCTGATCCGCTACAAATAGACCACAAAGCGCCCGACACTGATCGGTTTGGGTGAGGTCTTTGAAGTGCCCCGACTCGATCCGCACCGCCTCATCGCGCGCCAGCGCTGCGCCCTGCTCAATCGCCATCAGTCCGGTCATCGCCGCCGGGTAATTCGGATCGGTCTTATCCGCCAACTCACTGCGCAGGGCAGAGAAGATCTCATCGCTGCTCTGCCCGGACTCGATAGGCGCCAGCTTGATAGCGCGGCGCACCCGATAGTCGATCTCGCCAGCGATACACGCCTGCAGGTGTTGCCGGGCAGTCTCTAGCAGCGCGTCAGGCTCGGCCACCGCATCAACAACGCCTTGCGCCAACGCATCGGCGGCGGCCACGGGGCGAGCGCCCGCTACCCACTGCACCGCCGCCCGCGCGCCCGCCAGGCGGGCTAAACGCACGGTGCCGCCAAACCCCGGAATCAACCCAAGGTTGGTCTCGGGCAAGCCGATTTTTGCGACACTAGACATCACGCGCACATCGCAGGCCAGGCACATCTCAAGACCGCCGCCTAAGGCGAAGCCATTAATCGCCACCACACTTGGCACGTTGATATCTTCAAACCCGGAGAACCCGGCATTGCAATTGGCCAACCACGCCAGCACCTGCGCTTCGCTCTGACCGAACAACGCGGAGAATTCCATGATGTCGGCGCCCACGATAAACACGCCCTTGGCGCTGCTCACCAGCACACCCTTTACATCCGCGCCTGCCACCGCACGTGTGGCTGCCTGCAGTTCCTTTATGGTTGCCACATCAAATTTGTTCACCGACGCATCTTTGCGGTCGAAGACAAACAGCGCGATGTCGTCCTCGCGCGTGACGGTAATCGAGTTACCCGCGTGCAGTGTGCTACCCAATGCTTTACTCCTTTGCCTCAATGGCAACAACGACGCGCATGAACGGTTTGCTCAGAGCAGCGCGGGCTCCAGGCTCAGGGCAAGCGTGGCATCCGCCACCACACTGCGGTGGTAAGCCCCGGCGCGCGGCAGCACCTGGGTGAGATAAAACCGTGCCGAAACCAGTTTGCGTTGCCGGTAACGGTCAGACACGTCCACATCGACCGCTTTCATCGCGGACTGGGCCAACACCCAGGCCCCGCACACGGTGCCCATCTGCATCAGAAAATTAAACGAGACATAGGCGGTGACGGCAAAGTCCTCACGCGCCTCATCCAAGATGTAACGCACACTTGCCTGCAATTCCTGCAATGCATCGTCTAGCGGGCCTGACATCGCATTAACGGTGGGGTGCGCATGTGTCGCCAACGCCTCTACACACGCCTGTATCTCCCGCTGAAGATCCGCAAACGCGCGCCCTTCGTCGCGAATGAGTTTTCGGCCGATCAGATCGTTCGCCTGAATACCATTGGTCCCCTCGTAGATCGCGCAGATACGCGCATCCCGATAAAATTGCGCGGCGCCGGTTTCTTCCACAAAACCCATGCCGCCGTGCACCTGAATGCCCAGTGAGGCGACCTCGTTGACCCACTCGGTACACCAAGCCTTCACCACCGGAGTTAAAATGCCAAACCGCGCTCCATAGCGTTCGCGCACGGGCTCATCCGCGTGGCGGGACAAATCCAGCGCAACGCCACCCATTAACGCCACGCCGCGCATGGCCTCGGTCATGCTGCGCATCTGCAGCAACATCCTCTGCACGTCCGCGTGACGATCAATGCTGACCCGCTCCGGCACCCCTGGCAGACGGCCCTGCACTCGCTCGGCGGCGTAGCTGCGCGCGTGCTGGTAGGCCCCTTCGGACACCCCGACACCCTGCAAACCTACTTCCAGGCGCGCATGATTCATCATCGTGAACATGCAAGCCATGCCGTTGTGTGCCTGACCAATCAAATAGCCAACAGCGCCGCCATTCTCGCCAAAACTCATCACGCACGTGGGGCTTGCGTGGATGCCCAGCTTCTCTTCCAGCGACACCGCCTTCACGTCGTTGCGCGTCCCAGGTGCGCCGTCCTCGTCCGGCAGATATTTCGGCACCAGGAATAATGAAATGCCCTTGATGCCCTGCGGCGCATCCGGCAACCGCGCAAGCACCAGATGAATCACATTCTCAGCCATCTCATGGTCGCCCCAGGTGATGTAGATTTTTTGTCCGCGAACAAGGTAGTGATCACCGTCGGGCGTGGCGGTCGCTTTAACGGCTGCCAGATCGGAACCCGCCTGAGGCTCGGTCAGGTTCATGGTGCCGGTCCAAGCGCCATCGACCATCTTCGGCAAATAGCGCGACTTGATGTCCGCCGTGCCGTGAATCTCAATCGCGTCGAACGCACCGCAGGTCAGCAGCGGGCACAGACCGAAGGCCATATTGGTGGCGTTGACCATTTCGTTAAACGGCATGCTCAACGTATATGGCAGGCCCTGACCGTCAAACTCACCGGGCATCGCCAGACTCTGCCAGCCGTTTTCCACAAATTGTGCGTAAGCCTCGAGATATCCGGCGGGGGCATGCACGTTGCCATCCTCGCCCAGGCGACTGGCTGCTCCGTTCCAGTCCGGGCGCAAAGGCTGCAGGACCTCGCGGTTGAACCGGTCGGACTCCTCCAGGATGGCATCGACCACATCGGCTGTCGTCTCGCTAAAGGGCGCAAGCGCCGTGACTTTGTCCAACCCCACCACATGGTTGAGGAGGAACCTGAAATCTTCCAGCGGTGCGTGGTAGTCACTCATCACGAATTATCCTGACGTTAAAGTATGGAAGGCGGCGAACCCGCGGCAGATTATCGCGTCCGGGCGCGACGGTGCCTTTGCACTGTCCGCAAGCGAGGCTGCCTTACGGCCCGCGCCGCGCCCTGAAGCCATCGTATTTTACCCGGTTCGCTTGGGCTTGTGATGGGCTCCAGGTGCGCAGGACAAGCATTTTGCGCGACATTTCCTGGCCTGTTGGCCACAACGCGCCGCAAAACAGGCAGTCGCTGATACCCTGCCGGCCACCCGCCACCAACGCGACGTCACTCAAGCCCCGATCGTCAGCCAATTCTGGCGCGCGAAACTTCTTCGCCAGTTTCGCTATCATGCCCCGGATGGGGTGCGTCACCCGTCCTGCCGGGCGGTGGCGAACCCGCCCGGCCGCATCGACGGCGGCAATTTTTTCGGAGGACTCCATGGCAGGGCCCAAATACATTGGCTTTGACACCTTAGGTTTGCATGCAGGCCAGCAGCCCGACCCAACGACCGGCGCGCGTGCAGCCCCTATCTACCAAAGCACCTCGTTCGTCTTTCGTGACGCCGATCATGCGGCATCGTTGTTTGATGTTGCCCGCTCCGGACACGTGTATTCACGTATCTCCAACCCCACAGTGGGCATGCTGGAAGAGCGGGTAGCCGCACTGGAAGGCGGTGTCGGCGCGGTCGCTACCGCCAGCGGCATGGCCGCGATCCACATGGCCATCGTGACCCTGATGGGTGCCGGCTCGCATCTGGTTGCCTCCCGTTCCTTGTACGGGGGCACGCATAACTTGTTGGCCTACACCCTGCCACGTTTCGGCATCGAGACCACGTTTGTGGATCCGCGCGACCCGGCTGCCTTCGCTGCCGCGATCCAGGACAACACCCGGCTGGTGTTTGCAGAAACGGTATCCAACCCGTTGGTTGAGGTCCTGGATATCGAGAAAATCGCCGACGTTGCCCATGCACACGGGCTGCCGCTGATGCTGGATGCCACGCTGAGCACGCCCTATTTGATTCAGCCGTTCAAATACGGCGCGGACCTGGTGATGCACTCGCTGACTAAGTTTATGGGCGGGCACGGGGTTGCACTGGGCGGCACTGTCATTGACTCCGGACGTTTCGACTGGGAGGCCTCGGAGAAGTTTGATGTCCTGAGCAAACCCTATTCGGGCTTCCACGGGATGGACTTCGCCGAGGAGTTTGGCCCCAGCGCGTTCCTGATGCGAGCGCGCAAAGAGGCATTGCGTGACTTTGGCGCCTGCATGAGCCCGATGAACGCGTTTCAGCTGATGCAAGGCATCGAGACGTTGTCGGTGCGGATGCAAAAGCACATCACCAACACCCAGGCCATCGTTGAATTTCTAAATGGCCACAAGGCCGTGCAGACGGTCACCCATCCCGATCTACCGGAGCACCCGGACCACGAACTGGCCAAAGCCCTGCTGCCTCGTGGCAGCACCGCGGTGTTTACCTTTGAGCTCAAAGGCGGCCGCGCGGCCGGGGTCAAATTTATCGACGCGCTGCGCCTGTTTTCGCATCTGGCCAACGTGGGCGATGCCAAATCACTGGTGATTCATCCGGCCTCCACCACACACAGCCGCATGGACGCCGAAGCACTGAGGCAAGCCGGCATTTCGGAAGGCCTGGTGCGTTTGTCAATCGGCATCGAAGAGGCCGACGATCTAATCGATGATCTGGGCCGCGCCCTGCATCGGTCGCAGAAATAGGCGGGCCCGCAACATGTTTATCGAAATTGACGGCGAGCAAACCTTTTGCAGCACCGGCGGGCGCGAGTACGACGCGGCGCAACCCAACATCGTGTTCATTCATGGCGCCGCGCTAGATAACACGGTGTGGACACTGTTTGCGCGCTACTACGCGCGTCGTGGCTACAATGTGTTTGCGCTGGATTTGCCGGGTAACGGCCACTCCCAAGGCATGCCTATCGCCGATGTGGAAGGCATGGCAAGCTGGGTCGCACGCATCATGGATGCCCTGAGCATCGAACAGGCGAGCGTTGTTGGACACAGCATGGGCTCGCTGATCGGCCTACAGATGGCCGGCACGCTTGGCGATCGTGTGCAGCGCGTGGCACTGGTTAGCGTGGCCTTACCGATGGGTGTTGCGCCCCCGTTCCTGGAGGCTGCAAAATCCAATGCGCAAAGCGCTATCGACATGTTCTGCCTGTATGGCGTCGGTTACGCCGCGCAACTGGGGTGCAATCCGATTGCGGGCGTGAACGTGCTGAACAGCAGCGTGCGACTGGTGGAACGCGCGAGCAAGGGCATCATGTACGCCGGGCTGAATGCGTGCGATAAGTACCGTCCTGCGCAGTCCACGCTGGAGGCGGTGCGATGCCCGGTCACCATTATTCAGGGCGAGGAAGATATGATGACGCCGTTGCGTTCAGCGAACAAATTGGCGTCGAATCTAGCGGACTGCGAAGTGGTGCAGATTGGCGAATGCGGCCACATGTGCATGTCGGAAAAACCCGAGGAAACCCATCGTGCGTTACAACACGCGCTGCTGCGTTAGCGACTAATTCGGAGAGAGAAGCGGATGCGTATTCGAGTAAATGGTGAGGCCCATGACGTTGATGTCTCGCCTGACATGCCCTTGTTATGGGTGTTGCGTGATGAGCTGAACCTGACCGGTACCAAATACGGCTGCGGGATCGCGCAGTGCGGCGCCTGCACGGTGCACATCAACGGCTTGGCCGTGCGCTCGTGTCAGGTGGCGGTGGGCGATCTCCAGGGCGAAGTCACCACAATCGAGGATCTGGCGGACGCCGACACCCTGCACGCGGTGCAGGAGGCCTGGATTGAACACCAAGTGGTTCAGTGTGGCTACTGCCAGTCGGGGCAGATCATGCAGGCAGCCTCCATGCTAAAGACCAAACCGAATCCAACGGATGAGGATATTGATCGGGCGATGTCCGGCAACCTCTGTCGCTGCGGCACCTACCCGCGGATCAGAGAGGCCGTGAAGTCCGCCGCTAACAAAATGCGGGGCGCTTAAAATGGGCCGGCTACGAACCATCACACGGCGCGCCTTCCTGGTGGCTTCAGCCAGCATCGCGGGCGGGGTCGCTTTTGGCACCTACATGGTTCGCAAACCACACGACAACCCCCTGCTGGAGGGCCTTGGCGAGGACGCTGCCGCGTTTAACCCCTGGGTGATGCTCGACAGCCGCAAAGTCACGCTGATCGTGCCGCACATGGACATGGGTCAGGGCGTGGCTTCGATGCAGGCAGCATTGATCGCGGAGGAACTGGATATTGAGTTCGGCCAGTTCGACATCGACTTTGGCCCGCCGGCAGCCGCCTATCACAACACCGCACTGTCGGGCGAAACGGTGCCTTTCCTCTCCACCGACCAGAGCTTTCAGGCCAACGCCATGCGCGGTTTGATGGGGGCGGTCGGAAAGCTGATCGGCCTGCAGGCGACGGGTGGCTCCAGTTCGGTGACCGATTGCTATGTAAAACTTCGGGCGGCAGGCGCGACGGCACGCGAGACGCTTAAACTCGCCGCGGCCCAGCAGACGGGTGTGCCTGTTGGCGACCTGCGAACCGCGAACGGGGCGGTACAGCTGCCGGATGGCACACATCTGCGCTACACGGAATTGGCGGCAGTGGCCGCGACGCTCACACCTGTGACTGACGTACCGCTGCGCGACACCAGTGCCTGGCGCCTGCTGGGCAAACGCATGCAGCGGCTGGACATCCAGGACAAATCGACCGGCGCCCTGAAGTACGGGATCGACCAGACCGCCGAACGCCTGCTTCACGCCACCGTTAAGGTCAACCCACGCCAAGGGGGTGCGCTCAACGGCTACGATCCCAGTGCCGCTGAACAGATGCGCGGCGTGCGCAAGATACTGCCCGTCACCAACGGTGTCGCCGTCGTCGCTGAGAACACTTGGTACGCGTTCAAGGCGGCCGATGCGATACCGTGCGACTGGGGCCCGGCGCCGTATCCCGCCGAGCAGGCCGAGCACTGGCGGGCAGTCGAGAGCGCTTTCACCGACGAGCACCTGGACAAACAATGGCGTCACGATGGCGATGCCGATGCCGCGCTGGCTGGCGACGGTGTTATCAAGGCCGAATACAGAACCCCGTATGTCGCGCATCAGCCCCTCGAGCCGCTAAACGCGCTCATTCAAGTCACCGACGAACGCGTGGACATCTCGGTCGGCAGCCAGATCCCGCGGTTCGCGGAGCAGAAGATCGCAGACATCACCGGCCACGATGTCGACCAGGTGTATCTGCACAACCAGTATGTCGGTGGCAGTTTTGGGCATCGACTGGAATTTGAGAACATCACGCTGGCGGCGGAGGTTGCTAATCAGATGCGTGGTACGCCCATCAAACTGACGTTTTCCCGGGAAGAAGATTTTGCGCACGACTTCCCGCGCCAGATCGGCATGGCGCGCGCCCGAGGCACCGTCGCCAACGGCCAGGTACAAACCCTGGATCTGGACATTGCGACCGTCTCCGCATCCGCGTCGCAATCGGGCCGACTGGGGATTCCGCCGTTTGGACCCGACGTACAAATTCCCGCCGGCGCCTGGAACCTGCCGTACAGTATCCCCAACTTTCGGGTCACCGCTTACAAGGTACCAGAACTGGCGCCAACCTCGTCATGGCGCTCGGTGGGCGCCTCAAGTGCGGGTTTTTTTGCTGATTGCTTCCTGGATGAACTTATCCATGCCGCGGGCGCTGATCCGCTCGCCGAACGGCTGCGCCTGAGCAATCATCCGCGTGCGCGCAAGGTGCTGGAGACGGTTGGCGAGATGTCCGACTGGGGCAGCACGATGGCCCCGAACCGTGGCCGCGGTATCGCGTTCGTCGAGTCGTTCGGCGTCATGACGGCACAGGTAATCGAAGTCACCAACACCCCACGCGGGATCAAGATCGACAAAGTATTCGTAGTGGCGGATGTCGGCAAAGTCATCGACCCGGTTAACTTTGACAACCTGGTGAAAGGAGGCGTTGTGTGGGGCCTGGGTCATGCCATGAACAGTCAGATCACGTACGCCGATGGCAAAGCCCAGCAGAATAATTACCACGTGCATGAAGGCATGCGCATGTACCAGTGCCCGCAGATCGAAGTGCGTGGCCTGGAGAACTCACCAATCGTACGCGGCATCGGCGAGCCGCCGGTACCCCCGGCGGCGCCGGCGCTGGCGAACGCCATCTTCGCCGCCACCGGCAAGCGTCTGCGTGAGATGCCGTTTAACCAAAACATCAACTTTGTATGAGGGCCGGGCTGATGAGAGCAATGCTGTTTATCGTTGCCACGGCTGCTGCAAGCCTAGCCCAGGCGGAGTCCGAACCGCTTGCCGTCATCAACCCACCTGCCGAAGGCTCAGTGAGCACAGCGCAGGGGCTGCAAGCGTTCGAGCGCGTGTATCAAGTGCTCTCGCATCCGCGCTGCGCCAACTGTCATGTGGGTGCGGACAACATCCCAATGTGGTCCGGCCCCAGCTATGGAAAAACGCGACCGCACGGCATGAACATCCTGGCGGGCGCAAGCCGCATCGGGGCCGAGACCCTTCTTTGCCAGACCTGCCATCGCACCTTCAGCACACGTGAATCGAAGCCCCACGCGCCGCCGCATTTTGGGCTGGACTGGCGCCTGGCACCGGTCGCGTATGAGTGGTTCGGAAAATCACCCGCGTACATATGCGCACAGCTTTCCGATCCTGCACGTAACGGCGGACGCGACTGGATGGGGCTCGCCAGGCATCTGGTGGCAGATGCCGGTCATCGGGGCCCGGTCCTGTGGGGCTGGAACCCCGGCGGCAATCGGGAACCGGCACCGTATTCGTTGCAGGAGCACGTTAGCGATGTACTCGCCTGGGGTGTCGCTGGCCAGCCGTGCCCGGGTGATGAGTCCCAGTCACCCCCCGCCCAGGACTAGCAGCATCACTCGCGCGTCACTTCAATCAGGTACATCACCATCACGTGCCGATCGCGGTACGAGAAGTGGTACGCATCGCTGGCCTGCTCGACCCGCTCGATCTGCTCCAGGTTCTCCAGGAACACCGGCGTAAAGCGGTATAGGTTGTAATCCAGCACACGGGATTTGAAGCCCTCGGCGCGCAGTTGCCGCGCGGTCTCCTCCTGGCCCAGCAACGATATCTGCATAATATAGGCAACCCCATCCGCCGCCAGCAGATCGGGCAGCATCGAGATAAAGTAATCCAGCAGATTGCGGCCCCAGTAATCCACCGGCCGATGACCGCTGAGCTCACCTTTGGGGTCGGTGGGCATTTGGTACAAGCTGGCGACGATGACGTCGTACATGTGCTTGGCCTCAAGCGTGTACAGGTCGGCCACTTCCCCGCGAATAATCTTATCCACGCCGTTGCGAAACGCATTGGTCAGGGTGTTGGCAACGGCCGCTTTCTCTATGTCCATAGCGACCACACGGGTGGCTCCGTTCAACGCAAGCTGAATCGAGAGCAACCCAGCACCGCATCCCACATCCAGGCAGCGTTGGCCCTGACCAATCCGCTGGTTCAGCAGATACTTCCACACTAGGTAGCTCCCCTGTGTCGGCACGAACACATCCGGCTCGCAGCGAATCTCAGGCAGCGGCAGCGGAAACACCGGGCGCCCCTCCTGATCCTCCCACGGCTGCACCGGCTCGCTGCGTCGCGCGCGGGCGGGTGAGACCCGCGCTTTTTTGCTCTTTGCGTGCGGCACCGCCTTGCCGTCGAGCGCCTGTGCCAGCGCCGCGATGTGCGCCGGGCGTACCCCACAGCAGCCACCCAGAATGCGGGCACCCTCATCGTGCCAGGCCAACGCCTGAGTCACGTATCCATCAGGGGTCGTGTGCTCATCAAAGCGCCATTGCGGGTCAACGTAGCGGCCGAGGTTCGGATACACCCCAAGCGGTAGATCGGTAAAGTCTGCCAGCCATTGCAGCGTGCCTTCCACCCTAAACGCGGGCAAGCAGTTAATCAGCAGTGCCCCCACGCCCAGCTCCTGCAGCTCAGCGGCCAGGCGACCAAAGTAATCACCCTCGGGGCCGCCCCACAGCTGGCCGTGAATGCCGCAGACCCCTTCGCGGCAGCGACGAAAACTCACCCATACCGGATACCCGGCATCCATCAACAGCTTGATCGCCTCGCGCGTGCGGCTGTCCTGCATCATCGAGAGCGTCTCAAACATCACCAGATCGGGTACCGAGTCTTCAAAGCAGCGCAGCAACAACTGCACCGTGCGCAGATGATCATCACTCATCGCGTCGCCGCCGATGCTGAACGCCACCGCGGCGCTGCTGCCGGTCTGCGCGATTGCCTCATGTGCCAGGCGGGTCGCAGTACGGGTGAGATCCATCCAGTGCAGCGGCTGCGGGCTTTGACTCAACGCACCCGGCGCGGTCACATCCAGAATGCTGTACGTATTGGTGGTGACCACATCGCAACCAGCCTGCAGATAGCTGGCGTGCACATCGGACACCGCTTGCGGCATGTGATGCAATGCCTCAAAGCCCCAGTGATCCGAATCCGACAAATGGAACCCGCGTGCGCCCCGCGCCTGCAACTCCGTCGCCACCGCGCCGTCCAACACCACGCTCTCGTGACGGTGCAGCTTAGCCGCGAGGGCCTCGTACCCAGGCGAGTAAGCCGGCACCGTTACGCGGCCTCGATGTGCGCCGGCACCGATTTGTGCCACGGCGTGCCCACGAACGGGTCGCGGTCGTCGGTGCTGGTCAATTCGTTGGGGGCAACGCCGACTCGCCTGGCGCCATTGCCATCCGCGTTGTCCAGGCCCGTGCCATTTGGCAGCGACACGTGCCCAGGCTGCATACGATCGGAAACCTCCACGACCACGCACGCCTCACCTGCCCGCGTGCGTATCCGGGCCAACCCGGCATCCGCCAAACCCAATGCCTGCGCATCCTGCGGGCTGATGCAAAGCGCGCCCCCGTGATCTTTGCGCCGCCAGTCCGGGTCGCGGTAGATGGTGTTGGCCGTGAAGGAACGCCGCTCGCCCACTGACAGCACAAACGGGAAATCTGCATCCGTCAGCGACGGCGGCCCGCTGCGCAACGACGGCACTTGCGCCAGCAACTCTTCGATGTGCCCGTTGATACGCTGCTCTGGCAGGGTTACTGCCTCCCAGCTGCGCTCATACTCATCCACTGAAAACACCATGCCGCTGGGGCTGTTCAGAATTTTCTCAAACAAACTCTCGCCTAACTCCACACCGCTGCCTTCAATGCCGGCGCGCGCCAGGCTGTCGGCATTGTTTAGTGCGAACAAGTGCGCCACTGCCCAGATAGCGGCCGCGTTACTGGCATCCGGTGGCAGCGTGGGGCCCAACACACGATGCAGCGCCACCGGCGCCAGGTTTCGCATCTCAGGGTTGCTCTGGTTCGCCATCATTAGCGCCATGGCCAGCCCCGGGCGACCGTGTGCCTGCATAGCTGCCTGCAGTTGCGCCAGCTCATCGGGCATCGCGCCCAGCGCCTCCACCAATCGGGTGTGGATCTCGGCCTCGGTGAGCACGTCGGCCTCCGGCGGCGGCGCCAGTATTGCGCGTCGCAGATGAAAGTAGTTGGCGGGCATCTCAAAATTGAAAAATGTGGCTTCGGCTTTCTCATATTGTGTGGGCGCCGGCAATATGTAGTCCGCGTGGCGGGCAGTTTCACTCATGGCAATATCAATCACCACGCAAAAATCCAGCGCGCGCATCGCGCGGGCAAACCTGGCGGAATCCGCTAACGAGTGCGCCGGATTGGCTGTCTCCACAATCATGCCGCGAAAGCGCGCCGGGTGATCGGTAAGGATTTCATCAGCAATGGAATTACACGGCATCAGGCCCGACACAATCTCGGCCCCGGTGACCGGCGAGCGCTTACTGCCGCTGGACACTCGTAGCAAGGCACGCAATGCGTTGGGGATGTACTGCGAGCCCTTCTTACCAAAACTACCCGTCATCAGCCACAGCAAACGATGCAGATAACTCACCAGGGTCGAGTGGCGATTCATCTGCACACCCAGATCTTCAGCGAAGGCGATACTCTGTGCCTGCCCCAGCCGTTTCGCCAACGCGCGAATCTGCTGCTCCGGCACGCCACTGTAAGCACAATACTCGGCCACCGGCACCTGGCTCAGCACGGCCAATACCTCATCCATGCCCGTGGTGTGCTCCGCCATCCATTGGCTATCCACATGCCCGTCCTGCGCCATCGCACCCAACAAAGCGGACAGCGCCCAGGCATCGGTGGCGGGCTTCACCTGAATGTGAAAGTCGGCCATCGCCGCACTCTCGCTCACGCGAGGGTCAAACACCACCAACGTGCGCTCGGGGTCCCGCGCAATTTCCCGCACCAGCACGCGGGCCCGCGGGATGCCGTGCGACTGCCACGGATTCTTGCCGATGAATACGCCGACTTCGCAATGCTCGAAGTCGCCATTGCGCGCCATCGCGCCAAACATCGCGCTCGCAACCCGCGCCTCGCCGGTCTTCTCCTGCGCCAGCGCATTGGAGCGGTGCTTTACGCCCAGCGCCTGCAGGGTAGAAATAGCGTAGCCGGCCGGCAGATGATTCCCCTGACCGCCACCGCCGTAATAAAAAATCTTGTCACCGCCGTGAGTATCGCGCACCGCCGCCAGTCGCTCCGCGACCTGCGCGATTGCCGTATCCCAGCTTACCTGCTCAAAGCTGCCGTCGGCGCGACGGCGCATAGGGCCCATCAGACGATCACGGCCGTTCTGGTAGTAATTCAGGCGGGTGGCTTTCTGGCACAGGTATCCCTGCGAGGCAGGGTGCGCATCGTCGCCGCGTATCTTGAGAAACTGACGGCCATCCTCACCGCCCACTTTCACCTCAATACCGCAGTTGTTCTCGCACAGAATGCAGGCGTTGGGTTGCCAGTCGCTCATGATTGCTGCTCCACTAATCAGAATTGACCCTGTCTTGGGTGCAGTATAGCGAAACCGTGGGGGGAGCAGCGTGCACGGCATCGACCAGATACGCCGCGTGAGGCATTATCGGCAGTCCGCCACAGGAGCCAACACATGGAACAGTTTATTTACGTCCTTAAGGTGCAGCGCCAAGGCCTGCTGACGGAGGGCCCCAACGCGCAGGAGGCCGCCGTGCTGGGCGAGCACCTGGCTTACCTTGAAGGTTTGCGGGATGCGGGCAAGGCCGCATTGTTCGGGCGCACCCTGAACAACGACGCCGACACCTTCGGTCTGGTGATTCTCGCAGCACCTGATCAGCCGCAAGCATTAGCGCTGATGCAGGCCGACCCGGCGGTGGCCAAAAACGTGATGGCGGCGCAGTTGTTCCCGTACCGGGTGGCCGGCTTTAACCCGCAGGCGCTGGGCGCTACCTGAACTGCCGGGCAAGGCACACGCCTACCAGCATGAACATCAGGCCGATGCCGCGACGCCACGAAAGCGGCGAAGGTGTGGCACCGAACGCGCCGAAATGATCTATCGCAGCGGCCGAGCCCAGTTGCCCCAGCAGCACCAGAAAAATTGCATTGCCGACGCCGATGCGGGGCGCCAGCCAGGTAATCGACAACACGTAAAACGCCACCAGCAGTCCCCCGCCAAAGTACCCGACGGGTACATTGCCAAGTGACTCGCGGGTTGGCACGCCAGTCATCAGCACGCCGACAGCCGCGACGCTGAATGCCACGACAAAAAGAATCAACGCGGCGCCATTGGGGCTTTCAATCCGTGCCCCCAGATGGGCATTCAGGGCTGCCATCACCGGGATACCAACGCCGGTGGCAAATATGATGGCGCCGTACGCCATGGACGAGGCAGAAACGGTCACTTGAGCATTCTCCATACATTCAGGTGCGCACCTCGCCCGGCAAACAGGATGGGCGTTAAAGCAGCCCCCAGCGATCAACCTTGGGCGCGCGAGTCGGGCACGTCGATCACTATCGGTGATTCAATCAGGTGGTAGTCAATCGGCTCGGATTGTCGCGACGGTGCATCGGGCGCCACATGACAGGGCTTGCGCTGCCAGTCCTCACCGTTAACACGAGCCAGCCGCGCCCGGGTGCTTGCGTGCAGTTCGTCCTCGGCCGGCTGGGAATAAGTGACCGGCTTGGGAATCGCGATAGGGTAGACACTCAGGCGCCCTCCCCTGGCGATGACGATGCGCAAAAAGTGCTTGTGTGTGGGGATCGCGGCGCTGCTGAATAACGCATCGTGCGCGCCGCCGAACAGTCTAAGAAACAGCCACAGCGCCCACCCCAGCAGCACCGTTGCAGCGCCACCAATCAGCACAAAATATATGATGTCGCGCGTAATCGGAAAAGTGACTTCGCTCAGCGGCAAAAACGGAGCGATGTACTTGGCCACGTAAAAGTAGACCAGCGCGTAGCCACCATACAAAAGGGCCACCTGCGCCAGTCCGTGCAACACGCCCGCGATGGTCAGCCCAAGGCTTGGCCGACTGCGCACCAGCAGCGTGAACAGCACCACCAGCGTGATCGAAATCACCAGCGACATGAAATTCAGACCGGTGTCCAGAAACGACTCGATCCCCGGCGCGCTGATCCAGCTATTCAAAAACCCACGCATGGGCCAGGCCAGGAGCAGATACAGCGTGGCAATAAACCCCATCAAAAGAACGTTGCGTGGCGCGAACAGGAGGGCGGCCTTAAGCGCCAGCCAGCGCGAGAGCTCTGGCGCCGGGTAGCATGAAGCTAACTGATACAGATCAGACACAGCCACTTCGGCCACCTTGTCGTCCACCTCCGCACCGCGTTTAAAATGCTCGGTGGGCACCTTACGCATGCGCCCTGCATTAAAGCCATGCGTCGGGGCGAGGAAGGCGCCGCCGCCGCCCGCGACAATTTTCTGCCGGGGGTAGTGCTGCTCAAGTGAGGCGGTGCAAGCATCCGCAGCCTGCTGCTCGCTCAGCCCATCCTGCTGCGCCAGCTCGGCAACTTCGTCTTTCACCTGATCGGACGTAAGGCGCTCGTAACGCTGATAGTTGTGCGTATCGCCCGAGAGGTTAAGCATGACCCGGGGCGCCGGTTCTGCGCTGTCTTCAAAGCGGCGACTGATCATCCGCTCCACGCTTTGGTAACGACGATACAGCGCCGGATTCTGGACGGCCCCGTTAACCCAGTCCGGCTCAGCCGCGCAGAGTATGATGCGCGCCTGCGAGGGCAATGTGTCAATCACCCCGGAAAAATAGTTGTACTGCAGATTATCCAGCGAGTAGCTGTTGATGCCGAAATCCAGTGCGAACAGATACCACTGCTCAGGCAGCGCCAACGCAAAGTAGCTGCGCGACTGATCGGTCACCCAGCCGCCGATACGGCGCGGGCGCGAAACGTTGCAAAACCGGTTCTTAAATGCACTTAACGAATCGTACCAATCGTGATTCCCCGGCAGCACGTAGATCTTGGGCGACGGCTCGGGAAAGGCGTAATCCCCAAACTCCCGATCGCAGCCCTTGCGAGCGCAGACAGTGGTTTCCCAGCACCAGTCCCAGGCATAGCGCAGCGGCCGTACCAGCCGATCGCGATAGGCGCGATCGCTTGGAATCGGATACACCGCATCACCACCCAGCACAACAAAGCGGCCTCGCCTCAACGTGGTCTTGCTGCCTTCGCCGCTGGCATCGGGCACCTGCAACTGATCCCGCGCCAGCAGGCTGGCCACCGAGTAGGTCGGATCCCAGCCATCGCCCGTATCCGCCATAAAGTCGAAGACGAAGTCTTCCTCGCCGTCAAATTCGTACTGTCTGGCTTCGCTCCCGGCGCGGCGTTCGCCAGCACCGCTGGCATCAGCATCGTAGTTGTCACCGGAGTTCGGGTTGGCATCCTCATGCGCCGCGCGAGCCGCCTCCGCTTCGATCTCTGGCAGGCTCTGCAGTTCGCGGGTATCCAATTGCGAGCCCACGATTGCTGAGCGCACCAACTGCAGGGCCGTACGCAGCAGGATATCCGGCGAAAACCATTTGACCATCGGTTTTCGCATGGCGCGCGAGGGGAAGTACGGCCGTGGGATCATCCACTGACTCCTGCTGGACCAGCTATGGGTACAACACGCATGATAGGGTATCTGCATTTGATTTGGGAGGCCGGTCATGGCGCATGAGTACGACTATGATGTGATTGTGGTCGGTTCCGGCTTTGGCGGCTCGGTGATGACCTGCCGGCTGGCGGAGAAAGGGCTACGCGTGGGTTTACTGGAGCGCGGCCGACGCTACCGCATGGGCGAATTCCCACGTCGCGTCGACGACTTTCGCCAGCGCTTGTTTTGGGATCCGGAGGATGAGCGCTACGGCTACATGGAAGTGCGCGCCTTCCCCGACAGCGACGCCAGTGCGATCACTGCCAGCGGACTGGGCGGCGGCTCGCTCATTTACGCCAATGTGCTGCTGCGCCCGGCGGCGGATTTTTTTAAAGGATGGCCGGGCGGCATCACCCGCCAGACACTCGAGCCGTACTACGCGCAGGCTTTGCAGATGCTGGACGGCGCACGCTATCCAATCGAGCAACCATTTTATCACGATACGCCGAAAGCACACCTGATGAAACAGGCGTTCGAGAGATTGCAGGACGATGACGATGCATTACTGCCAGCGCGCTTTTCCTACCCGCAACTGGCGGTTCGCTTCAAAGGGGACTTTCCGGGTCACCAGACAATTAACGACCACGGCGTCATCCAGTCCAGTTGTATCAAGTGCGGCGAGTGCGACGTGGGATGCAACATTCACGCTAAGAACACACTGGATCTGAACTACCTTGCACGCGCCACCAATGCGGCATTACTGGGTGAACGTGGGGTGCCCGCGCACATCCACACCAACGCGCAGGTGAGTGACTTTGCACCGCACGCGCAGGGCGGCTACGAGGTGACCTACAGCGACCCCCGAGTGCCACAAAAATGCAAGACGTTGCGCTGTCGAAAACTCATTATCAGCGCCGGCTCAATCGGGTCAACCGCCTTGCTGTTGAAAATGAAAAAGCACACGCGGCTGCCGCACTTAAGCGCAAGGTTGGGCCATCGCTGGTGCGGCAACGGCGATCTGGAGGGCACGATTATCCTGCCCAAACCTGATGCCCACCCCACCAACGGGCCAGTGATCGCTACCAGTATTGACTATCGCTTCAAAGATTATCCCGATGGCTTTCCTCACGGCCTGCTGCTTCAGGAAGGTGGCTTTCCGAGCTTTCTTGCCTGGTTCCTGGCCGGCAAGCTTCCATCGCCGGGCAGCACCGGTAACATCTTACGCCTGGGCGCACGATTTTTATGGCAAGCTCTCACCGGCATCTTCCGCTCCCGGCGCGCCCGCATTGAACGCAGCGAAATTAACCTGGGCGACGAGGTGGCAAGTCTGCTGGACCGGGACGACCTCGCCCGCCGCACCCTGGTGATGCTTGGCATGGGTAGAGACCGTTCCGACGGCGTGGTGAGTTTGCGCGAGGACGACACACCGATGATCAAGTGGAACATGGATGCCAGCGAGCTGCACTTCAAGCGGGTGCGCCGCGAGATGAGGAAAGTTGCCAAGGCGCTCGGGGGACGCTACGTGGACAGCCCGCTCACCTATATGGGCAAAGTCATCGCCGTACACAACCTGGGCGGTTGCGTGATGGGCGATACGCCCGAACAGGGGGTGGTGGATGAGAACGGCGAGGCCTTCGGACACCCCGGGCTGTACGTGGTGGACGGCAGCATTATGCCGACGTCGCTGGGCGCCAACCCGTCGCTCACCATTACTGCCATGGCCGAGCGTATTGCCGAGCGATTCACATTGGATATGGAGACCCCCTCTTGAGCCCAACCGTCGCCGTGTTGTGGGCCTGGCTGTTGTTTGGTGGCTCGCATTTGCTGCTGAGCGCTACCGGGTTGCGAGAGTTTCTGTCCCGACATCTGGGCAGGGGCGGATTTACGTTGCTCTATACGCTAATCGCGGCACTGAGCCTGAGCGTGCTCGGGGTGACCGTTGCGCACGTCGGCGGCAGTGGCGCGCCAGGGCCGGCATTGGGCGCAACGCCACTCGGTCTGTGGACATTGCGGCTGCTCGCATTTGCCGGTGCGGGTCTGACGATCGCGGGGTTGTTCAGTTATCGCCAATCGCCCATGGCGATATTGTCCGCCCGCTCGTCCGCGCAGTTATCTAAGCCATTGCACCCACCGGGGGTGGTCGCCAGCATTACACGGCATCCGTTCTTCGTTGGTCTGGCACTGCTGATGGCCACCCACGCACTGGCCGCCAGCACGCGGGCCAGCGCAGTGTACTTTGCCGGCTTCGCGATACTCTCGGTGCTCGGCATCCCGCTGCAGGATCGCAAGCTGCGCGCGAAATACGCTGAGGTCTACGCCGAGTACATGCGCCAGACCGCCGCAGTGCCCTTCACTGGCGGCGACCAACCCACCACGCATCCCACAACCGAACGGCGGCGCGCGTTGCTGATCGCCCTGATCGGCGGCGCCGTGCTGTTTGCGCTGCATCCGGTATGGCAGTCCTTCAACGGTGCGCCGTTCGCACTGCTAACGGCGGCAGGCGGCGTGGGCGCCGTCGTGATGCAATACCGCCGACGGATGAGAAACGGCTGAGCAGAGCTCACCGCAGCTCGACACCCATCGAACCGCGGTGATCCGCACCACTCAGTCCGACCAGTAAGCACCAAAGTTCGCCACACCCGTCCCGTTGTCGTACCCGGTGAGCAACCGGGTGATAAAGCCCGCACTGGCCCAGGTGGCCGCCTCGGTTTGATAGTTGCTGTCTGACATGTCGTGGCGGGCAACCCAACCGACCGGATTGTTGTCCGCCCACACGGCGGCGAAACGCGGCTGGCCGGCTCGCGTGTAGGCGTTCAAATAGCGCAGTGTGCGGCCCGCGGTGGTGTTGATATTAAAGTTGTTCTGGTAGTCCGCGCTGGTCATGTTTTCCTGGGCAAACCAGGAGTTCGCACCCACTGGTTTGGCGGAGTAAAGGCCGGTAACCTGCTCGATGCCATTCACGTCCACATGCGACATCACCTGCGCCACAAACCCCGAGTTCGCCAAATTTGTGAAGTTAGCCTGATGCGTGGCCAGGGAGGCGCCGTGGTAGGCGCTAAACGCCGCGCCGCCCTGCTGCAGAAAGATGGGCGCGTACTGCACCTGCCCATTCACCAGATAACTGTCCACATGCACCAGACGATATCCGTTGGGCAGCAGATCGTTGAACATGTTCTGGTACTGCGTCGCATCCAGATTGAAGGCCACCGCATCCCGTCCGCGCGGCGCGCGATCGAACACCGCATTAATGAAGGTGTTGTTGTTGACCTCATAACCGTCCACCCAATTTAGGGTGTATCCGGCGGCATCGGCATCATCCAGCACCTGCTGGAAGTCGCCAACCGGCAATGCGTGATGCACCTGCTGCCAGTCGGATGGGTACGGCTCGATCATTAAGTCCACGGACTGCGCCAATTGGCCGTTGGTGTAAATTTCCACCGTGTAGTCGCCGGAGGGCAACGTGGTCCCCAGGCTGAAATTCAGCCACCAGAAAGTATGACGCCAGGTCTGCTCAAACGCGAGTTCAAATTCATGCGTGGTCACGTTGGCGCTGTTCGCCACCCGCCAGCGCAATGTGTCGCCTACTGTGCCACCGCCCACAGATAAGCCGATGCCCAGAAAATGCCCCTGCGGCACCAGCGGCGCATTCGGCGGCGGATCGATAACTTCGGCAAACTCGGTAATCACCATGTCCTGCACGGTGACGTCCAGCAGGCCAAGCGGCGTATCGTAGACTGGCGGTGCATTCCACATGGCTTGTTGGAACGCAGAGATCACGTTGTTCTGATCATCGCGCACTTCAAAGTGCAGGTGAGGCGCGGTGGAACACCCGGAGCTGCCGACTACGCCAAGCATGTCGCCCGCATTGACAGACTGGCCAACCGTCACTGTTACGGATGAGTTTTTCAAATGCCCGTAAATGCTGCGCCAGCCGTTCGCATGCCCGATGGTCACAAAGTTCCAATCGCCCACACAGGCCATGTTGCGATCGGGGTTACCATCTGCCAGATCGATCACCACGCCGTCTGCTGCGGCCAGGATGGGAAAGTCGGCTTCCATTGCACGGAAATTGGCCACATCGATATCCACACCGTTGTGACCATCGTAAGTTTTGCCACCGCCTTGATAATCCAGCACGCCGAAACCAAAGTTGAGGTCGACGTAATTGTTTATCACCCAATCCTCGGCATCGTTGCCGGGCATGGGCCAGTCGAACTGCAACGGCCCCGGGCATGGCACGGTGCCCGCACAAGACATACCTGAATCGCCCGGCGGGGCCAGGAATAACGCCTTCATCAACGAGAGATCGACAAAGTTCACGTTGCCGTCGCCGTCAAAATCGGCGTCCATATCGGCGGTGAGAAACACGCTCTTGAACAGGCTCAGATCCACGAAGTTGGTAAAGCCATCGTTATCCAAATCGGCGTCGCAGAGATTGCCGTAGCCATCCTGGTTGGTATCACGCTGATCCGGGTTGGCGAGATTGACACAGTTATCTGCGTAGTCAGCGACGCCGTCACTGTCACCATCAAGGCCGCCAGCCAGCACCGCGCGCAGCAGTTGCTCGCCCTCGTGCGGGGCGAGCGCACCGCCGCTCACGTGGTTTTGGAGCGCGCCGGCCGTTGGCGCCATCAACGGCAGCGCCACCAACGCAGCCGCAACGAGACGACAAATACGCCTTGCAGTCAATCCCTTAGAACTCATTATGTGATCTCCCGATTGGAAACGATATTACGAAGTTGTGCCGACTCTTCCCTGTTAGGCGTGATCCAGGCCCGAATCGGGTCAGCCCTGGCAGATAACCGCATGGGTAATCGACCTGCACAATCTGCCCTCGCACGCCTGCACTGTTGGGCCTGCCGCCAACGGCGGCGGGCCCATTAGAATGCACTTCTGGTAACACCATATTTCTGGAGCCTGGCATGAGCTATCGGTATTTCATTTGCGATGTATTCACCGACACCCGCTTTGGCGGTAACCCGCTGGCGGTACTGCCGGATGCGCGCGGGCTGAGCACACAACAGATGCAACAGATCGCGCGAGAATTTAATTTCTCCGAGAGCACCTTCGTTCTGCCGGCCCAACATGGCAATACCCGGCAGGTGAGAATTTTCACCCCGACGGCCGAAGTACCGTTTGCTGGCCATCCGAATATCGGCACAGCGTTCTGTCTGGTAAGCAGTGGTGAGTTGGGCGAGGTGACACAAGCGACAACCCTCACCTTCGAAGAGAAGGCCGGGTTGGTGCCGGTGAACGTACAGCCGCAGAAGGGCTCACCGCTTTGGTGCGAACTGGCCGCGCCTGAGCGCGTGTCGGTGGGCAAGGCAATCAGCGTAGCCATGCTGGCCGAGGCCGTGTCACTGCAGCCGCAGGACATCCTCACTGACACACACGCGCCGCTGCTCGCAAGCGTTGGGCTGCCTTTTGTGATGGCCGAGCTGCGTGACCGCGAGACGCTGGAGAAGGCACGGGCCAACATCCCGGGGCTGGAGGCGATTGCCGACCTCGGTGTGATGCCCGATGTGCATCTTTACACGCGCAGCAACGATGACTTTGATTTGCGCGCGCGTATGTTTGCCCCTATGGACGGCGTCCCGGAAGACCCCGCCACCGGCAGCGCCAACTGCGCACTGGCAGGGTTGCTGGCGCATTGCGACGAAGCGGCCAGTGGCGATTACCGCTGGCGCATTGCCCAAGGCGTGGAAATGGGTCGGCCCAGCACACTTATGGCAACGGCAAGCAAAGCAGACGGCGTCGTCACCCGCACTGGCGTGGGCGGCACCTGTGTGATGGTAAGCGAGGGCACGTTGCAGGTTTAGTGGGCGCCCGCTGCGCCTGCGGGTCATCGCCTGACAAACCCGCCTTGTGAAGCCGGCCTACGATCGCCGGCGGTTAGCGCGGGCATTTATGCGTAAACGGCGTTGGCCGCAGCGATCGCCTCACCAGCCCGAATCACATGGCCCTGGCGAGCAAGCGCACTCTCAAGCGCCGACAGGCACAACCGTACGTTGGACGGGCGCGAGGCATAGCCCATCAGACCAATACGCCAAACCTTGCCGGCCAGCGCGCCCAGCCCCGCGCCGATCTCAAGATCAAACTCCTGCAGCAACGTAGCGCGCACCTGCGCCTCATCAATACCGTTGGGGATCTGCACCGCATTCAGTTGCGGCAGCCGCGCGGCAGGCGCCACCAGCAAATCCAGACTCAGCGCGTTCAGCCCCGCTTTTAGCGCCTGGTGATTCAATGCGTGGCGCGCCCAAGAACCCTGCAGCCCTTCCTCTTCGAGAATCGTCAATGATTCGTGCAGCCCGTACAGTGGATTAATCGGTGCTGTGTGATGGTAAGCGCGCTTGGCACCACCGCCCCAATAGCCCATCACCAGGTTCAAATCCAGAAACCAGCTTTGCACCGGCGTCTTGCGCTCCTGGATACGCGTTACCGCGCGGTCACTAAACGTCACCGGCGACAGCCCGGGAATACATGAGAGGCACTTTTGTGAACCGGAGTACACTGCATCCGCACCCCAGGCATCCACTGCGACCTCAATGCCACCAAGACCGGTCACTGTATCGACAATGCTAAGCATGCCTGCGGCTGCGGCCATCTGACAGATCGCGCCCACATCACTGCACGCACCTGTGGAGGTCTCCGCATGCACGCAGGCCACGACACTGGCTTGCGGATGGGCCTCAATCACTTCGCGCACCCGATCGAGATTGATCGCCTGGCCCCAAGGATCTTCGATCATCACAGGGGTCGCGCCACAGCGCAGCACGTTTTCTTTCATCCGTGCACCAAACACGCCGTTCTGCGCAATGATGACGGTGTCACCACGCTCGACCAGATTGACGAAGCAGGTTTCCATGCCGGCCGACCCGGGGGCCGAGACCGCCAGCGTGAGTTCATTTTGGGTTTGAAACGCGTACTGTAGCAGGCCCTTTATCTGGTCCATTAACACGATAAACGCAGGATCCAGATGGCCGATGGTCGGTCGCGCCAGCGCATTTAGCACGCGGGGGTTCACATCCGACGGGCCGGGACCCATGAGCGTGCGCTGCGGCGGATAGAAACTACCCATGTATTCGGACTCCCAAGTTCGAAAAAGTACATCATAGCGCAACTGAACACGCGCCTTACGATGCCGGGCACCGCGCTCAACCAAATTGTTATGCGCGCACCCAACCGCGGGCAAACCATTATGATGGGATCAATTATACTGTTGCCAGGCACGGCAGACACCGGTTCTGTCGGCCGCCGGACACAACGGCATCAGGAGCGTTAGTGATCAAGAGAATTGAGTCCTTCGGCTTTGCCCCAGGGCAAGTGCTGGCCGAGAAATATGAGGTCGTGAATCTGCTCGGCGGCGGATGGGAAGGCGAGGTTTACCGCGTGCGCGAGCTGGCAACGGATATCGAGCGGGCGGCCAAGCTGTTTTTCCCTCAGCGCAACCCGCAAAATCGCGTGGTCACCGCTTACGCGAAGAAGTTGCACAAACTGCGCTACTGCTCCGCGCTCATTCAGTATCTGAATCAGGAACAAGTAGCATTCGGCGACGCGCAGATCACCATGTTGGTATCTGAGTATGTGGAGGGTGAATTGCTAAGCCGCTATCTAGCGCGCCAACGGGGCAAACGTCTGCCGGAGTTTGAGGCGCTGCACCTGATTCACGCGTTGGCCACGGCGGTCGCGCCCATGCATCGCGTGCGTGAGCACCACGGCGATTTGCACGGCGATAACATTATCCTGCGCAAGCACGGCCTGGGATTCGACATTAAGCTGTTGGACCTGTATCACTGGGGCCACGCGCATCGCCAGAACGCGCTGGACGATGTGTGCGACATTGTGCGGCTACTATACGATCTGCTGGGCGGACAGCGCCACTACGCCGGGCAGCGGCAGGAAATAAAAGACATCATTCGGGGCCTGCGCCGCACACTCATTGCCAAGCGTTTCACCAATGCCGATCAACTGCGGCTGTATCTGGAGAATATGGTATGGCAGGACAGCCGGGGAGTGATCACTTGAACCCCACACTATTTGTTAACGCCGACACGGGCACACCGGTGAACGTTGATCTGCCGGATAACGAGGTGCTTGCGTTCCTCAAACCGCTGTCGCCGGAGCGTCCAAATCAGGACAGTGCGGCCGTGTTTGATCTCGGGCTCGGCCGTTGCGTGCTGGCGGTCGCGGATGGCATGGGCGGCGGGCCCGCCGGCGACAAAGCCTCCCGTATTGCCGTACAGGCCATTGAGCAATGCCTGCGAGCATCGCAGAGCAAGGCGCTGGCAATACGCACGGGCATTCTGGACGGATTCGAACTGGCCCAGGCACAGGTTAACGAGCAGGCGCCGGGGGCCGCCACCACGTTAATGGTGGTGGAGATCGAGAGCGGCCATGCGCGCACCTATCACGTGGGCGACTCGATGGCCTGTGTGTTCGGCCAGCGTGGCAAGATGAAACTCAAAACCACCTCGCATTCGCCGGTCGGCTATGCGGTTAAGTCCGGCATGCTGGACGAGGATCAGGCATTGCATCATGAGGACCGCCACTACGTTTCCAATATGATCGGGTTTGCCGAGATGTCGCTGGAAGTGGGCCACCCGATCGCGCTGGCGGCGCGGGATACGCTGGTGATGGGTTCCGACGGATTGTTCGACAACCTGGCCA
>CBDUQI010000011.1:0-50705 GCA_965369325.1 uncultured Gammaproteobacteria bacterium | reverse complement strand
GGGTACGATCACCTCATTACCAATGTTGTCCCGCGCCTGCGCGCCCGCGGTCTTAACGAGGCGCAGGTAAACAGCCTGATCGTAGACAATCCAGCCAGAATCTACGCCTTTGCCTGAGGCACGGACAATGATCAGCCGCGCCGAGCCGCTGCATCTTCACATCGACAACTCGACGGCGCTTGGCAGTGTGTTCGACATTACGCGCGAGCGATTCGACGCTGCCGCCGCCCGGCATCCGCAAATCGCAGAACAACTGCACGTGACCTTCGGCCAAGACGGCGAGGGTTTCGATGCCGCGATGAAAAGCGCTAGCGTATTGTTTGGCTGGAATTTCGAGCGCGGGAACCTGGTGGAGACGGCACCGCAGCTGCGGTGGGTGCAGATCCAGGGCGCCGGCATCAACCATCTATTGCCCTTGGACTGGCTTCCCAAAGGCGTTACGCTCACCAACTCCAGCGGCGCACATGGCCACCGTGCGAGCGAGTATTTGATCATGGCGGTGCTTGCGCTGAACAGCGGACTACCCGCTATGATGACCGCGCAACGCGAGCGCCGTTGGGCACAGATAAACACCAGCGCCATCGGCGGAAAGACACTTCTGATATTCGGCGTCGGAGCGGTCGGCGGAAGCCTTGCGAACGAGGCGAAGAAGTTCGACTTAAAGGTGATCGGCGTGCGCAAGTCAGGCAAGCCGCATCCGGATGTCGATGAGATGCACACACCGGACAAACTCCGCGCGCTTCTGCCGGGTGCCGATTTTATCGCAATCACTGCGCCACAAACCCCCGACACCGAGAGGGCTTTCGGTCGATCGGAGTTCGCCCTGTGCAAGGAGGGGGCAGGCCTTATCAGCTACAGTCGTTCGCGGCTGGTGGACTACGAGGCCATGTGCGAACGTCTGAATAAGAACAAGATGAGCGCCGTCGTCGATGTATTTGATGTCGAGCCACTTGAGAGTACGTCGGTGCTGTGGCACACACCCAATTTGATTGTTACGCCTCACTCCTCTTCTAACGACCCGATACAGCACGCCGAACGAAGCCTTGATTTGTTGTTCGACAACCTTAGCCGGTTCTTGAACAACGAGCCGCTGATGAACATGATCGATCCGGTACAGCAGTACTAACCTGCGGATACTCCCAGCGACTAACACAAATGACCCGCACTGGTGGAGGCTTTCCCTACCCCTCGCCGTTTTCGCCATCAAGTGCCAACGTCAATTCGCGCCAATACTCAGCGACACGCTCACCCCGACACACACGCAGATTGGCGCTTGTAGTAGACAAGTCGCCGAATCTGCTGTTCGCGGTGTCCGGAAAGCCCCTCGTGGCCGTCTATCCAGGTAACAAGTGCAAACTCGGGCCTACCTAAGGCCGCACACACAACATCTGTGCGAGGAATTGGTCGGTACTGACACTACCTAAACAGGTGCCCTAACATGCTGGCCTGCCTGGCTGGCCTGCCCTGGGAAACTCCTGATGCGAGGACGACAAACCCATGAGCGACAAAATATCCTATTCACAACTGAAAGAAAAACTCCGAGATCTGGACATTGATGACCGCGAGCTGGCGCAATACTTCACCGTGTCCCAGGACGACACGCACGGCTTCGCTTCAGGCATCGGCATCGACGAGACCACGGTGGATCTGGAGGGCAGCGACGATCCGCGCACTGAAGCGGCGGTGTTGTTCGATTTTGCCAACAGCATTTCACGCTTGCGCCGCAAGCGCCGCTTCCGCCGGAACATGAAGAACTCCTCCACCAAGAACAGGAAAATTCTGGTCACTGAAGGCGATTCCTGGTTCCAGTTCCCGTTTCGCGTTCTTGATGTGGTCGATCATCTGGATGATCACTACAACGTTTTCTCGGTTGGCGCCGCTGGCGACACCACCCAGAACATGGTGTTCAACAATCCCGAGTTCCTGGAGGCGATTGAGGACGCAGCCGATATCGCGGGGCGCGCGCCAAACGGATTTGTGTTCTCCTCTGGCGGTAACGACATCCTTGGTGAGAAAAACGACACGCCTGTGTTCGAACTAATTGTCCGCCCGCACGCCCCGGACGAACCGTTCGATTTGGCCACTGCATTCGTGCCCGATGCGTTGCAGGAACAACTCGACCTCATTACCCGTGGGTACAGCACGCTGGTGCGCGAGGTGCACCTGGACTTCCCTGATTTGCCCATTTTCATTCATGGCTATGACCGTGTGTTCCCGTTTAACCCCAGCAATGGCGCGGATCACCGCAAGGGCAAGTGGATACAACCGCCGTTGTTTGCTCAGGGGGTGGTTGAGTTTGATCATCAGCGTGCAATTACCGACTTTCTGTTGGAAAAATTTCGGGCCATCCAGATGGAAATTGCCGCAACCCACCCAAACGTGCATGTACTGCAGACCCACCAACCATTGGCAAACCGGCTCGAGCTGTGGCACGACGAAATCCACCCGACCGATGAGGGTTTCGCCACTGTGGTCCACGAATTCCGCGATACCATCAATTCGGTGATCTAAATGGGTGCACTTAGTCGGCAGGACATCGAACTTCAGCTGCCTGGCATGGAAAGGCGCATGCAGCACGCGCTGCGACAGGCGCAAGTGCCTCCCAGACGGCCCGGCCCGCCGAACAATGTGCTGCCGGATGAACGCGATCTACGGGACTACGTGTACCAACCGGGTTTGATCGAGATTGCCTCCTGCGTGGCTATCCCCGATTTTCTTTGGCCCTTGGGTTCGCGCGAACGCCGCGATGAAAGCACCCAACAGGGTGGTCAGGCTGCCGACCCGAGCGAGGAGTTGCGCCAGCGGCGCCGGGTGGAGCGTCAGCGCAAACGCCTAATTCGAGATCAGGGCGGCGAAGGCTCGTGCACCGGCCATGCCCTTGCCGCCGTAATTGACGTACAAAAACTGCGGCGTGAGTTTGGTCGCCCTACAGGTGATTACTTTAGTCTGTCGCAAAACCAGACAAAATTGCAGCGATGGGCCACCGACCGGGCGAGCGCTCGCATGCTGTATGAACTGGCGCGCAGCTATGAATTCGCCCCCGAAAGCCAACTGCAAGGGTCGAGTTTGCGCAATGCCCTTAAGGCGTTTCGGACCAATGGTGTTTGCAGTGAAGGCAGCTCGCCGTATACGCCATTCGACATGCAATGGACGCTATCTATCGAGCTTGCGCGTGAGGCTCGGTTGACCACATTGGGCACCTACTTTCGCGTGACCAGCAACATCTACGACTACCACGCCGCGCTGAATGAGGTGGGGGCCATACTGGTATCTGGGGTTATCCACAAGGGATGGAAAAATCTAACCCCTACCGATGCACCAACCGGCAGGCTGGCTCCGTACGAAATATCATACGACGATGCACCCACGCTGCTTGGTGGTCATGCGTTCGCGATTGTCGGCTACAATGAGGAAGGCTTTTATGTGCTGAACTGCTGGGGCTCGAGCTGGGGCGTTGATCGCGATCAGCCCAATCCGGGCGTGCCGGGCGTAGCGCTTTGGCGTTACGAGGACTGGCGCCGACATGTGATGGATGCCTGGGTATTTCGCGTAGGCGCCCCGTCCGAGAACGCGTTTGTTCGAAAGGGTGGCTTCGGGAATCAGATCAACGCTATCACAGGCACTCAACTGAGTGGTGCGCCGCGCTTTTTTATCACAGGGCACTATCTGAATCTGTCGGGAGCCAGCTACGTCCGCCGCGGCCGCTACCCGAATGACGCCTCTACGTTGCAGTTTACGCATAAGTTTCTGTGCGAACGCTTCTCTGGGCAGAAACCAGGTCGACACTACAACTCGTTGATGTTCTTTTTCATGAGCGGCACCGCCAGCCTCCGCCTGGACGCCAACACCATTGAGGCGCTGACTCGACTGTATAAGGAGGCAGAGATTTATCCAATCTTTATCTTCTGGAACTATGTCGAACTCGCCCATATCGTGAGCATCGTTGATGCGAACCAGGTAGCGCTCATGCAACGTCACGGCGCGCAGGACCGGGCGATAAACCTACGCGTCGAGAAGGAGCTGCGCGAATTCGGCGAACTGTTCTGGTCGCGGATGGAGCGGCAAATTGATTCAGCGACAAAAGCGCACATAGAGAGCCTCCCGCTTTACCGATCATTGACGCCACTGATCGACTGCGCGCGGAAATTCGGCAAGAGTGTCCACTTGGCATCGCATTCGGATGGCGTGCGTTTGTTGGAGGCTTTTTGTACCAAGATTAAGCGAGACCGGACCTGGTATGCCCCGTTGAAGGGCGCTGTTAAGTCCGTCTCGCTGTTCTCACCGCTGTGTCAGCGCAGCGAAATTAGAAACGTGCTCGCGTGCGCAAACGGCAAAGGCGCGCCTATTTATGTGGCAACCCTCCCTCGCACCGACGAACTAGCCGATTCAGTGGGCATCTACCAGGGCACCTACCCACAGTTGATTCAGAATGTCTTCGTGCGACCACTAAAGCAGCGCGGGAAAGGAGGCGTGATAGGCCTGCATGACATCGCGGCTGAGCAAAGCAAACGCACGCTAACTCATGTCGTCGCCCCGCCTACCCATTCGTCGCGGCCCTTGCTGCATTTTGCGATGCTTGAAAACGGCACTTTAATGAAGAGCATGATAGAACACCTGCGATAACGCGAAACACCTGCCCCGCACGTATCCGCGAATCCGTTCTTCGCGCGTTGACGCCGCACCTACGCCGGCCACTGCTTTCACACACCTTCGATCACACTTCATTTTGTCATTAATGGCGCAGCAGGTGCCGGGTTGCTTGCGTTTGCGCATTTCCCTATGGTTAAAAGTCGCAGCAGGGGGAGAACAATGGATCACACGATACCGCAGCGTTATCTATCAATCGCATCGCTGGTGCTTTGCAGCTATTGCGGCGGCGCCGCGTTCGCCCAATCTCCGGCTTACTCGCCTGACCGTCAGGACGTCATCCTCGCGAACCGGGTGAGTGGCGGGCAGGTGCCTGTTGTGGTGCCGCGTAAATGGCTGCTCCCGCGAGAGGTGATGGTGATTGCCAACGGCTCCGACCCACAATCGGTACTTGTGCGTGATTACTACCAGCAAGCACGGGGCATCCCTACGGACAACGTGATCACACTGAATTTCGACACCAGCGCGTCCATTCACTACAGCGATATGCTTCCGATCAAGGAGCAAGTCGAGCTGGCCGCCGCCGAGCTGGCCGCCGCCGCGATACCCACCCGCATTCAGGCATTCGTGCTCGCCTGGCGCTGGCCGTCAGAGGTACACGGCGATGTGGACACTAACCGCGGTTACGGCATGACCCATTTTTTTTCGCACCCATTCGTTGAAGACGACTACACCAATCCGGACAAATTTGTTGACGAGGCGGGCTTTAGTTTGGAAAGCCCGTATTATTATTCAAACACGTTAACACCCTACGAAGATTTTGGCATGCGTTTTACGATGGCCCTGCCCGGGATCACCTTCCAAGACGTGGCGGACCTAATCGACCGCGGCGTCGCCTCTGATCTCACATTTCCGGGGATTGGTGCTTCAGAAGCTTCGGGTTGGTTGATGCGAACCAATGACCCCGCCCGCAGCGTGCGTCATGAGGATTTCCTCCCGACCGCGAACATCTGGAATCAACTGGGCCGGCTCGACATGAACTATGTCGACAACAGCAATGGTGTTGACTTAGGCAATCATGTAGCGAACGAGAATAATATTCTGTTCTACTTTACGGGCTTCATATACGTGCCCGAGATCGACACCAACATGTTCCTACCCGGCGCGATTGCTGATCACATGACTTCAGCGGGCGGCAACCCCCGTGACCCGCAAACAGAACCCTTCGATGCCATGCATCAAATGTCAGCCTTAAGGTGGTTGGAAGGGGGCGTCACGGGTACGTACGGCACTGTCTCCGAGCCTCGCAATTTCCAAGAACGCTTCCCCAGGGCCTCCCTGTTGATTCCATCGTACTACCAAGGTGAAACGCTGCTTCAGGCGTACGCCAAATCCGTGCGACAGCCTCAGTTGGGACAATTCTCCGGTGAACCTTTGGCCCGTCCTTTCGGCTCGGTGGCCAGAGTGGACGCGCAGGGCACGTTGAGAATTCTGACCACGTCGCTGGAACCCGGCAAAATATACACTCTTTGGGAAGGCGCATCGTTGGGTGGTGGCGGTTTTACTATCGTGCAAGACAACATCAAGGTCACACAGCGAGGCGCTGCCAATATCGTTCAACCTAACGCGGGCGGCGCGTACATCCTTACCGAGGAGGACGACCTGACGCTACCGGAGTACATCGCGGCCGGTGAGGCAAATGATTTTGAAAGCACCGCAACATCGCCACACACCGACGGCGAGTCTGTGGTGTGGGTACGCTCGCCCGTGGATGGCGACAACGAGATACACTTGTACGATCTTGCGAACAATGCGCAAACGCAAATCACATCGCCTCCGGCAGATCCCTTGCGCGTCAAGGTATCGAACGGTGTTCTCGCTTGGGAGGATGAACGGCACGGGCAGTCCGGGGACACAGATTTATATATTTTGGATACGTCCGCACAGCAACCGCAGGAGGTGCGCCTGACGCCAACCTCCACAGCACTAGTGAATATCGCCCTCGACAGCGAGTTTGTGGTGTGGACCTCACCACGCACAGGCACGATAGCCGTAGATGTCTTCGTGTACGAATTGCCGGCAGGTCCTACCACACAAGTGTTGTCGAATCGTTCGGTAACCGGACAAGGTATCGACATCGACAACGGGATTATCGCTTTTTCAGAATTTCCTAATCCGCCGCAGGCATTCGCGAGAGTCTCCGCTTATGATATTCGCTCTGATGAGCTTATTGAGGTCACAACCGCCAACGACGAGTTCATCTCCTTCCCATCCATTTCGAACCACAAACTCACATGGATCGCCAGATCTAGTATCGGAGTCGCATCAAGATTACTTCACGATCTTGCGCTGAGCAGCACAACGCAAATTCCAGTAGAACCTACTCCAACTGCTGGTGACCTGTCATGGAACCTGCTCTCCTATACTCAGGATTCAGGACCGGATAGCACCGCGCAAATACATGTTTACAACATTGAGGATGATGTCAGCCAAATTATCTCCTATGTGGACCCCGATCATCCAATGAAGGAAAATGGCGATATTAGCGAGATTCCGGTTGTCGCACGCAACAAAGTGGTGTGGGCACAGGAAACAAACGAGCGCCCCAGGGTCGCGATAACATCAGTTGATGAAGGCGACTACCCAACATGTTGGCACAGCGTCAGCCAATGCCACGGCGATGCCAACAACGACGGGCAGATAGGCGGTGTTGACTTTGTTATCCTTGATGCGGCCCGTGGCTTTAGTTTCGGCGATCCACAATACGATGCATGCGCCGATTTCGACAGGGACGGCAGCGTATGCAACGACGACTTCGGCACGTTGATTCAGAACAGCAACAATCCACCTACGACGCTTTGTTCAGGCGGGGGCACATGGCCGCCACCGGCACCGAGTCCGTGCCCCTAATACTGCAAGCTGTGGCGCCCACCAACGCTAACACCGGCCTGCTGGAGTTTGCTCTACAGCGCGCAGTCATTCGGGACACCGCTTTCACCCGTGCGAAGCGTGCTGCATCCGCATCGCGAGGCGTACTCTGCATGGTCCTATGGAGTACACCCGGCTGAGGAATGCCCGGACAGGCTCAGGATATGCCGCTCTTTAGCGCGTTCGTCATACCGAAAAAAGCGTCGTACCTCGTTCAGCAGACCAAGATCGGGCGGCCATACACGGTGACGCACTTGCAGTTGGTGGCAGTATCGCTGTGCTAGCGCGCTGGCACGATAGTATCGGGCCTGTAGGGCCGGGCATAGTCCAGCGCGGATGTGAGATCGGTGAAACAATAAATGGCGCAGCGGTGCTAACGAGGGCATGCCGTGCTCATCGCCCAACAGGCACGCGGTGAGAATAAACTTGTCCACTTCGGCCTGCAGCTCCAATTCCAGCACCGAGAACCGGCGTTGATGTTCGGAGCGCCAGGCCACGCACACAAAGTGGCTAACGCCTTCAAGCGCCTGCCACCAGGCGTTTAGTTCGCTGGCATCCCAATCGCTTTCCCGCGTCCTTTGGCTCACACGCGCCAGCACCGCGTCATCCAAATACAAACTGAGCTCGAGCGCATCTTCTGCCTCGCGAATAAACAGGGTCTCCTGCGCGCCCGCACCCACCCCACCCAGTTGCGCGGCAACGTGCGCATCGCTCAGGACAAAATCAGTCACGGCGTACGGCAAGTTAACGTCGTATAGCTGCTCAAGTTTCGACTGGATAACGGTAAGGGGAGTGCCCGAGTCCTGCACTAGTGCACCTGATGCGGCACATCGAGCGTGATGCCGGCCTGGGCCAAGCGACGGGCAGCCCGCGGGCTGCGAGTACGTTGCCAACGTTCGTACAAACGAATGATATCGGTGTTATCGGCGACGGCTCTGTCGGTGGTTGCGGCCAGCAGTTCAACAAATCCACCAAAGTCATTCGCCAGCTCACCAAAGATCTCGGCCAGTGTGCGATCACGCACGCTGCCGTTGGCGGTTTGATGCAGATGGCCGTAGGCGTTCCCACCCATGGCAATGCAGTAATCAAGATCGGAAAACCGTCGCGAAAGACGCCCGGCAAACAAACCGCCAACGAATAGAGCCAGATCGCCCAGGCGGCGTAACCACAAACGCTGCTCGTGAACGGATGGGGCATGCAGCGCGTCCGCGTAGAGCACAGCAAGTGGCCGCAAGGTCACACCGTCCTCGGTCTGATCAAACAGGTGGTCTACGCTCGCATAGTCGCTTAACAAGTGCGTGAGGTAATGAAGGGTGGGTTCACCGGCGTTTAGTTGTTGTGCTCGCGCGGTGTAAGTGAGGGCCTGGTGAAAGAACGCCGGCAGGCTTCCTTCCTCTATCAATTGGCTGCGACTGACATCTGCACCCATGCTGTCCTCCTAACTGCAATGGTTACCTCTGGTGTATCCCTATTTCGGCAGCCAGTCAAGAAAGCTTATATTTATCAGCAGCTTGCCCTGGTGAGTGCTAACGCATAGCGTTGCTGTCCACAACTTGCCTCAAGGCACTGAAAACACACAACATCGCCCGCCCCTGTTACAGTAAGCGCCAAGACTCAGCCGGGGGAGGTGAGGTTGTTATGGTGAAACGCAAGCCACCGCGATTGCCATAACGCGACCTGTCGCACACTCTACCCGGGCCTGCTGCGCGCAGGTCTGTGCGCATCTATGTGCTAACCGGCGCTCATATAACAAGCCGAAGGACTCGCTAAATGGAAACCAGTCACGCTCTGATCACCAACGATGCCATTGTGCTCGGTATGCTTGCCGTTATTCTCGGCGCCATCTTTTATCGCGAGCAAAACGACAGGCCCATTTGGCACGTGCTGGTGGTGTATCTGCCCCTGTTCCTGGTGATTCTGCGCTTCGTCGGCGAAGCATTCGACAACAACATCGTCCCTACCCTTATTGCATTGGGCGTCGCGGGTGCTGCCTGGATGATTCGGGTGGACAAGCACCTGCCGACGCTGTTGCTATGCTATTTCATTCCCTCGTTGCTCAACACGTACAATGTGGTCGACCCGGAAGCGTCCCGACTGTACTTTGTATCCTCCCGCTACCTGCTCCCCGCCTGCCTGATTCTGCTCACCCTCAGCATCGACCTGCAAGCGGTCGCACGCCTGGGCTACAAGGCCATCGTGATGTTTTTCACCGGCACCGTTGGCATTGTGATCGGTGGCCCAATCGCCCTGCTGATCGTCGGCAGTATCAGCCCGGAGACGGTCGGCGGCGAAGGCCCGGACGCTGTGTGGCGCGGCCTTGCCACGGTCGCCGGCAGCTGGATTGGGGGCGGCGCGAACATGGCGGCAATGAAAGAAGTCTTCGGTACCAGCAACACGCTGTTCGGCCAGATGGTGGCCGTGGACGTGCTGTGTGCCAATGTGTGGATGGCGATTATTCTGGTGATGGCCGCACGCTCGGAGAAGATAGATGCCCGCACCGGCGCTGACACCAGCGCGATTACAGCATTGCGTGAACGGGTGGAGAAATTCCAGGCCGAGAACTCACGCCAAACCAGCTTTGCGGATTTAATGTTCATGACGGCCGTGGCGTTTGGCATTACCGGGCTGGCTCACTATTTGGCTGGCGTGATCGTACCCTGGATCGAGCAGAACGCGCCCATACTTGAGCGGCTGAGCCTCACAAGTTCGTTCTTCTGGATTGTGGTGCTGGCAACCACCGGCGGGCTAATACTGTCCTTCACCCGGGCGGCGCGGCTGGAGGGGGCCGGCGCCTCCAAAGTCGGCTCCGTGATGCTCTACTTTCTTATTGCCTCCATTGGGATGGGCATGGATATCAGCGCGGTGGTCAGCAATCCAGGTTTGTTCGCTGTCGGCTTTTTGTGGATCGGGGTGCACGCCGGCCTGCTGTTGTTGGTCGCCAAGCTAATTCGGGCACCGGTATTTTATCTTGCTGTCGGCAGCCAGGCTAACGTGGGGGGTGCAGCCTCGGCGCCGGTCGTCGCGTCAGCGTTTCATCCCAGCCTCGCGCCGGTGGGCGTGTTGCTGGCTGTGCTGGGTTACGCGGTGGGTACGTATGCCGCCTGGGTCTGCGGGTTGATCATGCAGGCCATCGCCAGCTGAGCTATCAGGCCGGCGCATTCGGTTAGCGCCGGGTGCTGAGTGTCAGGCCGTGTCGGGCGAGTATCGATTAGTGCAGCAGACCCATGCTGAGGCCGAGCCCGCCGACCAGTAGCGCGACACCGATCAACGCTAGCGTCAACATGCGCGACCCATTCTGCGGCGGCGGTACCTGCTGGGTTTGCTCGCCAGCCGCCACAGGGGCGGCGCGCACGGGCAGCGGCCGCGGTGCGACGCCGTGATCAAGTACCTGCTGAACTGTGGTGCCCGTCACCACAACGCAGGCCTGCTCGCTGGCCAGCGTCAGCGCATCGATACTGATGGCATCCAGTCTGGCCAGATCACCATCTGCGTGGTGCACCAGCAGTTTTAGCGCGGACGGGCGAAACACCGGTCGCAACGGACCTCCGGCTTCCCGCAGACGAGCCTCCAAATAACCGGATATCTGCGCGTATCCCGTCGGTACCGGGCGAGTCCAGGGCACCGTAAAGGGTTCCTGTTGCAAGCCGAAGAATTGCCAGTAGCTGGCGCTTTCGCTCATGGTTATGACTCGGTCCAAGGTGCAATAGCGGATCGCCCGGATCGCACGTATATCCGTGGCCTTCGCCACTTCACGGCCGTTTATACCTCCGGCATGCGGAGCGCGGGCGAGCCTGTATTTTCACTTGAGGCAAGGCGAGAATATCGGCGCCACATCACATTCCGCCGTCGCGCTGCACAGCATACCGGGCGGTTTGCACCGCAATTGCGACCAGTTCGTGGCGATCGACTACAATAGGGTGTCACGCTAGGCTGCGCTATCGCGGGCCGGCAAGGGAACGCTAGCCGCAACACAATGGAACTACGTGCAGGAATTCGCTGAACAATACATTGACGAGTTGAAGGCCAAAGACGACCGCTACGACACCCGTCTTGGCGATGACTTCTTTGTTTGTACCTTCCCCAACGGCGTCAAGACTTGGGTCTTCGTCTACGAGGTAGACGGGTACAAACGCCGTCGTACCCTCGGCATCTACCCCGACATGTCACTGGCCGAGGCGCGCGAAGTACTGTACGACGCACGTAAACTGCAAAAGGTGGAAGAGCAGCTATTAAAGGACGCGCTGACTCGCAAGGGTGAAGGCGGCGCACGTGCACCACAGGCCCAATCAATAACTGAAAACGCGACCGGTGCCCGTACCAAACGAAAGCCTCTGCTAGACACCAATCTGTTCAGCGGACTCGCCGCTGGGACGCTGCTCACCCTGTCTGGCGTATTCGCTTATACGCGCCTGGCGCCCGAGCCATCGACACCCGCGAACACGGCACGTCTGCAGTCGGTGCCTGCACAAACCGTACCCACGCCAGCGCCAGCGCGCATCGACACGCTGGCCAGTGCCACCGACTCAACTGCCACAACGCCAGCACCTGCCGAGCTTGCACCCGTGCCCCCTCCTGCGGCGGAGCCGCAAGTGCCTGAGTCCATGCGCAAGCTGGAGCAAGCGCTGGCCGGGACCGTCGCACGCGAACTGCTGACCTCCGGCGTAAGAGACGACAAGCCGGTTGATGAACTGCGTGAGCAAGTGCTGGTCGAGGCGACCGGGGAGCGGGAGATATTTTATTTTACCGAAGTGCGTGGCATGCCTGGGCAAACGCTGACTCATCGCTGGACCCATAACAATGAGCTGGTGGCCAGTTATCAGCTGATTTGCGATGAGCGCTGGCGGATGCCGCTGTACTCCAGCACCCGAATCGACTCTCAGGGTATCGGCCACTGGCAGGTGGAATTACTGGACGCCGCTGCGAACACGATCGAAAAACACAGCTTTACAGTCGGCTATGCCAACGCCGGCAGTGCACTTCAGCCGGCCAGCCCAGCCAGCGGCGGATCTGCGCACGCCCGATAGTGCTGCTCCAGCACTTGGTGCCAGTCCTGCGTATTGGAGCAGCGGATAAAGGCTTTGCGCACCGTATCGCCATCCGGATGATGGGCCGAAAAACGAATGCCGAACTTGCGCATCGAGCGCCCCACTTTACGCTCACCGTGAATCACTTTGGCTAAACGATAATGCTCGCTTAACACTTGGCGTTGCTCGGCCACGGTCGGGGCCATAGCAGCTTGCCCGGCCATCAGTGCACGCGCCTGACGAAACAGCCACGGGTTGCCGATGCACCCTCGCGCGACAGAAGCGGCGTGCACACCGGTACGCGCCAGCATCAGAAATATATCCTCGGCGCGCCACACATCACCGCTACCGAAGATCAGCCGGTCCGGGTACTCGCGCACCAATTGCTCAAGAAACGGCCAGCGAGAAGGCCCGTGATATTTTTGTTCCACCGTGCGCGCATGAACGGTAGCCCACGCATACTCATGCGCGTAGGCAAACTCAAATATCTGGTAAAACGCCTGGCTCATCTGAGGCGTGTCGTCGAACCCGCGGCGCAACTTTACACTGCACGCGACGTGTGCGGGCACCGCTTCGCGTACCGCACGCAAGATATCTATGGCCGCATCCGGGGCTGCCAGAAAATGACCACCACGCCTGCGCTTGCGTATCTTCTTCACCGGGCAGGCCAGGTTAACATCCACCATGTCGTAACCCATCTGCACCATCAGCGCGGCGGCGCGCGCCATCTCATCCGGATCAGTGCCCATGATCTGTCCAGCGATGGGATGATCGTCCAGGCCAGCCAGCCGGTTCTCCTCGGGGTCGCCCAGCCCGCACTCTTCTTTCAGAAGATCCGGGTCTTCCTGGCGGCGGCCCTTGCCGCCGCTAAGCAAGGTGCGGTCCAGTAACGCCTCGGTCACACAGTAAGGGCACCCATGCTGACGGGCGATCAGGCGCATCGCGCCATCGGAATAGCCAGCCAGTCCAGCCTGAAAGAACGGCGCATCGAAGCCCGGCACCAGCGCACTTACACGCGGGTCGATTTGGCAGTCGCGGGCGAACTCGCGGGCCTGATCAAGCTCCCACGGCTCTCGTGCCAGTGCTGTCATTGATGCGTTTGCCATGGCCGGCGAGTCTGCCGAAGCGCTGGACTCAGCGCAACAGGCAATCCTGGGTGAACATCACTTCCGCAGCGGTAAAAAAGTCGCGATTGGACTTTTTGGCGAAGCCGTGGCCCTCGTCTTTGGCCAGCATGTACCATACGTTCTGGCCATTCGCGCGCATGGCGGCGACCATTTGCTCCGATTCCCCGGCCGGCACGCGTGGATCATTCAGGCCCTGCGCAATAAACATAGGCCGGGTAATGCGCTGTGCCTGGTTGGCGGGGGAAATCGACTGCAGGAAGGCTCGCATCTTAGGATCACGCTCATCGCCATACTCCGGACGCCGCAAATCCCGACGATAGGCCTGCGTGTTCTCAAGAAATGTCACAAAGTTGCTAATGCCCACCACGTCCACACCGCAGGCTAGGCGCTGCGGATAGCGGATCATTGATGCCAGCACCATGTAGCCCCCGTACGAGCCGCCGCGCACCGATACTCGGGAGGCGTCCAGCTCAGGTTGCAACGCAATCCAGTCGAGCAGCGTCCCAATATCGCGGACAGAATCTTCGCGCTTATACGTATCGTCAAGCTGCGCATACTCGCGGCCGCGGCCGGTGGAGCCGCGCACATTCGGCAAAATAACCGCCACCCCCAGCTGATTAACGTAATACTGGATGGTGGAGGAGAACGACGGTCGGTACTGGCTGGCCGGCCCGCCGTGAATACGCACAGTGACAGCAAACGGGCCTTCGCCGCGCGGCCGATAATAAAAGGCGGGGATCTTCCGCGGTCGGCCATCCACCTTGTCAAATGTGTCGTACTCGATCAGTTCCGGTACGACAAACTGCTCGGTATCCAGCCCGCCCACCTCGCTGTAGGTCCAGCGCTGCAGGGGCGGCTCAGCGGCGTTGCCCGGCGAGCCACCGGCGGTGCCCGCAAGCCGAGCAACATCCAGCACGAATACGTCACCCGGGGTGCGTGGTGTGTTCAGCACCAACCCCAGACGCTGACTGTCCGGGCTGAACTGCAGGCTGTAAATCTGCCCGGCCGGCAAATCCGGCACGCGCTGGCGCTGCAGCGTTTGGGTATCCAGCAGATATAGCTGTGCCCAACCTGCCTCGTTGATGGAAAACGCCAGTTGCCGGCGATCAGGCGAAAGCGCAAACGAGGAAACATCCCAGGGGATGTCCGCCGTGAGGCTGCGCGAGACGCCAGTGCGAAGTTCAAGTATTTGTAACTCGCTGAAATCCCCGGCGGCGTCCGAGGTCAAAAACACATGCTCGCCATCTGCCGCCCACATCGCATAGCCGTGGCTTATCCGAGCCTCCGGATCCGACAGCGGCGCCAGCTTGCCGCTGGCCACGTCAAGCACGTGCAGATGCGACTCATCGCTCGACACGTAGCGCTCGACGATCACGGCCTTGTCGTTGGGTGAAAAATCCATCGCGAACCAAGTGCCGCCGGCCTCCAGTACGGGTCGCGACTGTGCCGGGCGGGCGCGATCGCCCAGGTATAGATCCCAGTCGGTGCCGTTGCGCGCCGTACTGAAGTACATAAACCGCTCGCCATTGTTGGACCACAACATGCCGCCACTGCGGGCCTGGCTGTCGCTGACCGCCGTTGACTTACCGCTCCCCAGGTCCAGATGGAATATCTGATAAAATTCGCTGCCGCCCGCGTCACGGGTGTAGAACAACTCCGCCTGCACCGGCGACACCGCAACACTGCCCACAGGTTCATCGAAAAAAGTCAGCTGGTGACGGGCGCCCCCTGCAGAGCGCACGCGATGCAGTTGTGAGGTTTCGCCAAATCGGGTCGAAATAACAATGCCCGAGCTGTCCGCCACCCATCCACGCAATGACGCCGAGCGGGTACTTTGGTACTGGGCCAGATCCTGGGTAATGTGCGGCGGTATAGGCGGAACATTCTCCAGCACCAGCTGGCCTACCTCCCGGCGCTGCACCACCTCATCTGCCGCCCAGACCGATGCGCTTGCTACTCCTACGCCCGCAGCCACACAGGCTGCTGCGCACAGATGGCAAGTCGATCGCCTTGCCCGGTTCAAAGACCTGCTCTCATACTTAACCCTCACCGATCAAACATTCCATAGGCCCCGTTAGACTACACCAACGGGCTGTGCCACTGGAGGTGCATGAGTATCGCGGGCCAGCGCACGCGTCGGCACAGCCGCCTCCGCGTATAATCAATGGGACCCGGAGGTTGGAAACATGAAATTGCATGAACGTGGCCTAATGATAGCGCGCCGTGGCCGGCTCTGGCTGGCCATCGCGTTGTGCAGCGCATTGCTTAGCAACGCGAGTATTGCAAGCGCCGAGCCGGCGGGCACTCGCGGGGCATACCTCGCGCACCTTAGCTGGCCGCAGGCAGCGCAGTGGTTTGAGCGTGCGCCCGTGGTGGTACTGCCCTTCGCGGCGGGCGCGAAGGAGCACGGACCACATCTGCCCATGAATGCTGATCGGGTGATAATGGAGTACCTAAGTGATGAGGCTGTTGCAGCGCTGCCGGTGCTCATCGCCCCGCCCATACTGCACGGCTGGTTCCCTGCATTCCGCGATTTTCCGGGCACCGAGGTCGCCGACCCGGACGTGTTCCGCGCCTATGTGTTTGAGATTGCCATGTCACTGGTACGCCAGGGCGCCCAACGCATCGTCTTTCTGAACATGGGTGTCACCCGTGCCACCGGCTTGCCGCTGGCCATCGTGGCAAGAGAAATTCGAGCGCAAACCTCAGTGCCCACACTGCTCGTCTCCTGGGACGACATTGAGACCGACGAGGTGGCAGAGTTTACTGAGCAACAGCGCGGGGGCCACGCTGATGAGATTGAGACCTCGATTAATCTCTTTTTGCAGCCCGAGCGGGTCGACATGAGCAAGGCCAGCACCGACTATACTGAGCGAGCGCCTAAAGACTATCCGGGTTACCGACCCGGCGCGTTTTCACGCAACCCGCAGGATTCCTACTTCTCGCAAACCGGGATCTACGGCGACGCCACGCTGGCGAGCGCCGATAAGGGTGAACGCGCGTTGAAGATCATGCGCCGGGAGTGGCTACGCGCGTTGCGCGGGTTTTCAACCGAGCCACGGGTGCCATCCGAAGACAGCAGCGCAGCACTTATGCCATCAGGCACAGCAGCCCCAGCGCAGGTGAAGTAGTCTTTTGGAGCTGCTGATACTCAACACCAACGCAGGCGCTACACCGCAAGAGCCAGGCCCGGACCCGGGCGATGAGTGCTTTATCGATACCGCCTCACTGGCAGCGATCTGCCAGTTTCTGGGCGAGGAGTTTCCCGATACCCGGGTTACCGCAAACTTTGATGTACCCGGTAGCGGGCACGGCCCGCACACCGTCGTGACCGACAACGACATCCAGATGCGTGATGCCCTACACCGAGCCGACCGACTGATTGTGCTCGGGCGGCCGCTGCCAGTGAGCACATCCGGCGCAGTCACCCGCGCGCGCGCGCTGCGCGGCTTTCGTGGCAACAGCGGCGGTGGCGAAAAACGCTGTTTCGGGGCCGGTCTTCGATTGCCAGCGCTACGCTACGGATGGCTGCACCCATTACTGCAACATGTCATGCAAAGCATGCAATACGCCTCGTTTGCCGACCGCAGCGACGCTCAGGCCGCCCATGCACTGGGAGTGACCAAACTACCCGTGCTGGTCGAGCCCGCATTCGCTCTGGCTGCTGCGGGCGGGCGCGAGACCGTGCGCATCCTGGCCCGCCACAGCGCGCCGGTGAGCACTATTCCCCTAATGGGAGTAGTGCCGCGTGCACATCGGTTGAAAGAAGAGCTTAAGCTGCCGCCGGAACGCTATCTGCTGGCTATGACCCGAACCCTGGACGCACTAGCCGACAACCACGCAACGTTCCCATTGTTCATGCCACTGGATGCGGCTGGTGAGCGATTGTGCAACACCCTGGCAGAGCGTATGACCTCCTCAGACTTCGCGGTGTTGCCGGTACTGAATCCAGCACGGTACAAAGCCATCTGCAGCCGGCTGTCGCTCATGCTCACCGGGCATCGTGGCAGCGCACTGATGGCCGCCTCTGCCGGCGTAAGCGTGATCGGGCTTGACCACGGCAACCGATTGGCCCCATTGCTGGAGGATCTGCAACGACCGCACCAGCGCTTTGATGTAGATTTGCTGTGCCGTGCGCAGCTTAGCCATCAGCTCGCCGAGACCATCGAGGCGCAACTGAACCGGCGTAAACCCGATGCAGCCGCAATCGAAAGCGTTCACGCCCGAATGCGCACGGCCATTCGCCGCTGGATGCAGCAGCCGTCGAGCACGACGTAATACCGCAACACCACCTCATTATGTCCGAAACAGGCGCAGAAAATCCTCGTAATCTATAGCCAAAGTCGTTTTCTCGGCTATACTCATTGAAGCCCACGGAGTTGGGTGATATGAAAATATTATGAGCAATCGAGGACGCTGGTCCGACGATGCCAAGGAAGGATTCCCCAGATGAACCGAAATTTTCTTTGGTCAGTGCCGATGCTGCGACGCTTGACAGCCTGCTTTTCGTTTATGACGAGTAGTACGGGCACCTACGTGAGTACCTGCGCACTGTCGCTAGCCCTGGCTGCCGCCCTGGCATCAACACTGGGACTGTCCTCAAGCGCTAGCGCAGCCGAGGTCGGGAGCCATGTGCGCGGCCATTCCGGACGCCTGAGTCAGCCTCTCACCAAGCCTCAGATCCGCGCACTGGTGCTACGCGACCGTCTGCCCGGCAACGCCGCTGCGCAACGGCGTGTGACGGGCCTTCGCCAGCAAGCCATTTGCGGTGACAGTCTGGCCGACGCTGGCGAGCAGTGCGACGATGGCAACGTGCTTGATGGCGACGGCTGCTCTGCCACCTGCCAGGTGGAAGCCGGATTTGAATGTACCGCGCCCGTGGCCCCGGAGGATGACGGCACTATTGCGGACAGCGGCTTTGAAGCCGGCACGCTAAACAGCGCGTGGACCCAAGCATCACTTACCTTCGCCAACGTCATCTGTAACCCGCTGCTGTGCGGTGGCAGCATTGAGACTGCTAACCAAGGCTTCTGGTGGACCTGGCTGGGTGGCGCGTTTACTCCTGAGGAGGCAAGTGTAGAACAGTCTGTGGTACTACCAGCCACTGCGGACACCCTGAGTTTTGCACTAGCGACCCCCGCCTGCGACAGCGCCAACGACTTCATGCGTCTTAGCATCGATGGCAATGAAGTATTTCTGGTGCAGGGCGACGATGCCAACTGTGGGCTGAGCGGCTATCGCAATATTGACATCGATCTGGTGGGCGCGGCGGGCGGCCCGTACAACGACGATGCTGTACACACCCTGCGCTTCGAGGCGGAGACCTTCGCCACCAACGGACTGGACAGCAGCTTCTTCATCGACGATGTATTGACGGGTCTGACCGCGCCGCAACCCAGCCAATGCACGCGGCTGCCGCCGGTGTGTTACGAGGAAAACTTCAACAGCGGAGTTGATGGCGACTTCTCGCTGCTTGGCTGGAGCGCATTTAACACCGGCCCGCTGGTACTTGACTGGATTACCACGGACAGCGTGGGCGCAGGCAGCTGCGGCGTTGGGCCCGGCGGACTGCCTGGTAACTTTACCGGCGGCACCGAAGAGGCGGCATGTATCGACACCGATGCGAATGATGCGGATGTCGTCAACGCATATTTGTGCTCATCGCCCATTGACTTGACCGAGGTGGTCTCGCCGGCACTTGAGTTTCGCAACAACTTCCAGATTTTCCGCAACACTGGCGAAGATGCGTTCGAAGTACTGGTAGGCACGGTCGCCCCCGATGCCGTGAGCATTGCCGGTTTTACCTCCGAGCTGTTGCTGACCAACTCTAGCGGTACACTGCTGGGACTGCCGGGGGCCGAGCAGGACATTGATCTGTCGGCCTATGCCGGACAGAGCGAAGTGTACGCATGCTTCCGCTACAGCGGCGATTTCGACTGGTATGCCCAAATTGATGACGTCACTATCACCGCATCCATCTGCACCGATTCAGATGAAGATGGCGTCGACGATATGCAAGACAACTGCCTGTTGATCGAGAACACCAGCCAGGTGGATACTGACAACGACGGATACGGAAACATCTGCGACGGCGACTTCGACAACAACTGCACCACGGACTTTATCGACTTACAGGTGATGAAAGACAACTTCTTCCTCGCCGGCGATCTGCTCACTGACATGGACGGCGACCTGAACACCAACTTCGCCGACCTCAGTGTACTGAAGGCCATCTTTTTCTTACCACCCGGCCCAAGCGGGGCTGTCGATACCTGCGAGGCAAGATAACGGCTGCCCGTGCTTGCCTGGCCTCACTTTAAAGAGAAGCCGACTGTTCCAGACAAGCCGCATTCACCCCCGCCGCACGCGCTGCCGCGCGGCGCGCTCCCCGCACCTGCGGCTTGCGGCGGCGGCGCTTGTTGCCTGTATGTTGGGCATCGTAGCCCCGGCGTTTGCCACCTGCGGCGACTCGCTGCTGGATACTGGCGAGCACTGCGACGATGGGAACACTAACGATGCAGACGGCTGCTCTGCGCTGTGCCTGCTCGAGACCGGCTTTGAATGCACCGCACCGATCGCGCCGGACTTCGGCACTAACGTTGTACAGGAAAGCGGATTCGAACTCGGCACCCCTAGCATCGCCTGGAGTGAGATGTCCACCAACTTTACGACGCCCATTTGTGATCCGGTAAGTTGCGCGCTCACCGGCGCATTTGAAGGGGACTGGTGGGCATGGTTTGGTGGATCAAGCAACCCGGAACTCGCCAGCCTCACGCAGACGTTGAGCATTCCAGCCACCGCGACAGAACTGCGACTGCGACTGTGGCAACGCCTGTGCGATAGCAATGATGACTATCTAAGCATTCTGATCGACGGCGCCGAACTGCTGCGCATCCAGCCCTGCGTGGTGGAGGCGGAGTATCGTCTGCACACCATCGACATCAGCAGTTTTGCGGATGACAGCGCGCATATCGTTCAGCTTGAAGCGCAAAGCTTCGCAACGAATGGTGGCGCCACCAACCTATTCGTGGACGATGTACGCATCCATGACAACCTGAATGGCGCACCCGCGCAACCCAGCGTGTGCACCGCCTTGCCTAGCACTTGTCACAGCGAAGACTTCGGCGCGGTTGGCGCCGGCAGCCTGAGCAACTGGACGGTCTTTAACACCGGTACGGTCACGCTCGACTGGGGCACAACGGACGATGGGCTGTGCGGCAGTGGCGCATTAGGCGCCGGCACGCCGGCACCTAATGTCACCGGCGGCGATGGCGAGGCCGCGTGCATCGATACCGACGCAAACGGCTTTGGGGCGGTGGAAGCCTGGGCATGTACACCGGCCCTGAACTATTCACTCAGCCTGAGCCCGCAGCTTCGCTTCAAGTACAACTACCAGCTCTTCGGCGCCAGCGATCCGGATGATCTGTTCGAGGTTTTGGTGGGTACCGCCAGCCCCGACCCGAGCAGTGTGCTGGCTTACACCTCTTTGTTTGCCACCAGCGAGAACGCCGGCACGCTGCTGGGCACGCCGGGCGCACAACAGACCATCGCACTCAACACCGCGCAAACTGCGCACATCTGTTTTCGCTACCGCGGCAACTTTGACCACTACGCGCAACTGGACGATGTGCAAATCGTTGCACCAGTCTGCGACCTGAGTGCAGACCCGGATGCGGACGGGCTGATCAGCTCGCAAGATAACTGTACGGAGATCGCCAACGCGGACCAGCGCGACACGGACGCCGATGGCATCGGCAATGCTTGCGATGCGGATCTGGATAACGACTGCGTCGTTAACTTTCTGGATCTGGCGTTGATGAAACTCAACTTCTTCGCCAGCGGTGATCTGGATAGCGATCTGGATGGTGACGGCGTCACTAACTTCAACGATCTGGCACTGCTCAAAGCGCGTTTCTTCCTCAGCCCTGGGCCCAGCGGACTAACCAACTGCGAGCAGTAAAAACAAAGCGGCACCCGCAGATGCCGCTTTTAGCGTAGGTGCGCCGGGCGTTCCCGATCCGCAAGAATTGCCCGGCGCGAACTAATCCGCCTTGGGGAAGCGGGCTAGTTCAACTGAATTAGTTAGCATCCAGTTCTTCAGCGACCACTTCGCCGGCCTCCTCGGCCAGGTTCTTCGCGCCATCAACGCCATCAGCAACCATATCGGCGGCTGCATCGGCCGCCGCGCCAGCCTTGTCCATCGCCGCTGCGCCCATATCACTGGCAGCTGCACCGGCTGCGCTGGCAGCGTCACGGGTGGTGTCTACCGCGGTATCTACCATCTCGCCAGTTTTGTCCATGGCGACGGCAGCAACATCGGCGGTCGCATCGACAGTGGCGTCAATCGCGTTACCGGTTGCATCTACCGCGCCCTCAACTGCACCGCCTACGGCGGTGGCTGCACTGTCCATTGCGGAGCCAGCAGCGGCAGTGGCATCGCGTGCCGTGTCCATGGTGGCATCACCCAGATCCTTGGCAGCACCAACAACGGAGCTGCCTGCGGAGGTGGCTGCGTCGCTGGCGCGCTCAAGCGCGGTGCCCGCATCATCACTTCCGGTAGCAAACATCACGACCATCGCGATCGCGAGCAACACAATGATTGCGATTAAAAACTTAGGCATGTTCTTCCCCTAAATAGAAACAAATCAGATGCACATAATAGAGGCTGGCACGATCTTTTTGACACGTTGCAACAAAAACTAACAGTTGCAGCGCAGATAACATAAGTGTCGATGTTTCTTACATCGATCTTATGTCAATAAGATTAAGCCAGGCTTAAGTCCTTGATTATATATGTGTGTTGTTTGTACCGACTGTTACTGAATGACGCCGCGCCGGTTTTATGGCAAGTCTCGTCGGGTTTTTTTACAGCCGACCACGCCAATATACGACGGATTATCGGCAAACTCGCTTAAGCCACTAATTATTATGTAATTAGTAATATTGGCAAGGTACTTGCATTCCCTTAAGGGTGACTAAGGGAGACCCGTAAATCCGCGTTGCCTTGTCCCGCCGGGAACTGAGTTTTCAACAGGACAACCTGATTTTTAGCGCAATACGGATATTGCCATTGACGTTGGTGAATAATAATAAACCTAAGACGGATGAGGGTCTAACTAAGCCACTGAAAACCGGAAAAAACAGTTAGCAGCACAAGAGCAAATCCGGGAATAGACTTACAAGCAAAATAATAACGGCCTGAGAACAATAAGAAAAAATAATCGCTAACCCCGCCCTCGTGGCGGGGTCTTTATTTGTGGGAAGGATACTCGAGCGCCTATTGCGCCGGGTCGACCGCCGAGAGCGATGGAGACAAACGCAAATCTAGCGGCGGCTCTCCAAGCGGCACGAACACCCGCTCCAACGCCCGCTCCACCGCTGCCTCGCGGCGCCTGACCTGATCCGCAAACTCATCCACCTCTCGTGCCACGTCCTGGTTCCAGCCCTCATCGTATCCACCGACCAACTTGGGACTGATGAGAACGATAGTCTCTGTATTAACGCTTTCCCGACGCTCGCTGGAGAACAAGCGGCGCAGACCTGGCACCTCGCCGAGCACCGGGACTGATCGGCGCGTCTCGGTAATGGTGTTCTTAATCAGCCCGCCGATAAATACCGTTTGCCCGTCCGGCACCAGCAATTGGGTATTCACCTCGGTGGTTACCTGAGAGGGAATGCCATTCGCATCCACCGAGCCGGTACTCACCTCCGGATGCACACTCATCATGATGGCGCCGTTGGTATCAATTGAAGGGGTGACCCGCAGAATTACCCCCGATTCCAGGAACTCAATGCTCTCGGTGGTTACCTGATTGATCGTCGTGGTCACCTGAAACCCGCGGCGATCACCCACAATTACCGATGCCTCTTGATTTTCAAGCGCCAGCAATGTGGGTGTTGACAGGGTGCGCACCCGGCCCTGCTCTTTTAGGGTATCCAGCAACACCTCAACATCAGGCGTGGTCAAATCGAATACGAAGCCAGCGCGAGTACTGGACTCCGGCGTGGCCAACCCGGTAAGCCCGAAACTCCCGCTACCATCGTCGCTGTCGAACAAGTTGCGCCAGTCCACACCGTAGTTCTGATTCTCATCCAATGTGACTTCCAGAATTCTTGCTTCGATTAATACCTGGCGCGGCGGACGATCCAGACTCGCCAGTATCTCCCCAATGCGGGCAAGGAAAGGCGGGGTGTCTTCAACCACCAACAAACGCCTGTCCGGCAGCAGATTCAACTTGCCGTAGCTGGATAGATAAGGCCTTAGCGTTTGCTCCAGCCCGCCCAGTGAGGCATAACTGACATCGAAGCTGGCCATTTGGGTGAGCCCGTCAGGCGCGTACTTACCCGCCTCCGCGCGGCTTACAATAAAGTAGGTGTGTTGCCGGTACTCAACGGCATACCCAGCCGCCTGCGCGATCGCACGCACAGCCTGATCAACACTAACGTCGAACAAATTTACCGACACCTTCCCGGTCACCGATTCGCCCAGCAGGATATTGACCCGCTGCTGGCGCGACAGCATGGCCATCACCTCCGACAGCGCCACCTCGCGCAAGGCGAGTGAGATCGGCTCCCGTACCACCGAAGAAGCGGCTTCGGGCGGCGCGGAAAATGCGATACCCAAAGTGTTGGCAGCGCTGGCCAAACTCGCTACCCCGGTGGTGCCACACACGCCCATCACCCAGCAGGCAACGCACACAGACCACCCGCTTAACTCTCTTATACCCATTACTGCTCTGTATCCTGTCGTTCAGCGGTCGACGGACCATCAGCCGCCTCCTCAACCTGCGCCAGCGCCAGTTGCACGGTCACGTTATCGGAGCGCAGTACTGCCGAGGTTTCCGATACCTGAATCAGGGTGTACTCGCCGATGGTTTCACCCACAGCCAGAATCTTGCCATCTACGTTTGCCAGCGAGCGTGCGCCGCCGACCAAAACGCCACGCAATTGCATTGCCTCATCCAACCGGGAATCATCGGCTAGTGCTTGAGTTTGCATCAGAAGCGCCGGTCGATCGAACGGGTTGTGCGCCAGTGCTGCCAGACCTGTTGTGGCGACAAGTGCATTGTTGTCCACGCTCGGCGTGTCGGCCATAGATGCCGTACACGGCAACAGCCAGGCCATCACGAGTGCGCGGGCGATAGTTCGCGCCTTAGAAAATCGAGCACTCATGTGCCTGCATCCCGGTAAGCGGCAAGGGTTAACTCTGCCTTCAACAGGGCGTCCTCAGCCGCATCTGAACTTCGCTGCAGGCGATACTCGGTCACTACAAAAAAACCTAATTCCTCACGTAGCTCAGAAACCCAGGCATACAACTGCCGGTAGCCGCCTGCGAGTTTTACCCTAAATAGCAGTGCGCGGAAGGAGCCTGCATCGTCACCGGCCATCGGCTCGACACTCTGCAATTCCACTCCATGCCGCCACGAGACATTCTGCAGGCGCCCGACTATGTAGGCCTCGGTCTCGCGCTGCGGCAGGTCCGAGGTACTGCCGTGCAGCCGTATCCGCAACTGCTCCACTACCTCTGCCCGCTGTGACAGCAATGCCTGCATGTCACCCGAGCTGCCGCGAAGCTGCAGCTGCGTATCGCGGGCTTCAATTGCGTGTCGCAAGGCCACCACCTGGGGTTTAATCAGGTAGCTGACCAACGATGCGCCCAGCAACACCAACGCGCCCGCCGCAACCAGCAAGCGCTCCCTGGGATTCGCGAGCAACCTACCTGGCAGCAACATGCAACGGGTCGGTTTGTGCTTCGCGTAGCACCACCGCCAATTGAAAATCGATCACCGCTTTTTGCGTGTAGCGGCGTAACACGGTGCGCTGAAGCCGCACATCGTGCACCAGTGGTTGCTCGAACAGATTACGTACAAAACCGGAGAGTGCCGAATGATCCCAGGCCTGCCCGCCGATGGTAACGTGCGTTTCGAGCATCCACGGCTGCGATTCATCCGCAGACTCTGGCGGCAGCGCAAGGTAGCGCCCTTCGCCGGCATCTGCCTCAACATCACCCACCACCCCAGCACGTAGAAACTCCACACGATCGAACCATACCCCGAGTGCTGGTGTGCCGCCGGTGGTAGAACTGGCGGTAGGTGCCAACGCCTGATCGATAAGCACAAACACGCCTTCCACCGCACCGCCACCGTGCAACGCAGTCAGCACCTGGTATTTGCGCCTGAGCTGCTTCTCCTCATCCTGCAACAGGTTCAACTGGGCCTGTTGCTGTTCGGTGAGCATATTGCGCACACGCAACTGCTCCATTTCACCGCGCACGCTCTTGGTATTAACGTGCACCAGAACGCTGGCTACCACACATGCACTGAACAAGAGGCCGCCACAAATCAACGACCAACGCACAAACCGCGCAGCCGCCAGCCGCTCGACGTACTCCTGCGGAATGAGGTTGAACTCAGACACCCGGGGCAAACTCCCGCAACGCCAGCCCGGTCGCCACCGCGATCTCGGGCGCCAGGCTATCGGTCACCCCTTCCGGCAGCTGCTCACCTTCACTGCCAGCAAAAAACGACAGCGGATTGGGGAAATTTGAGATAGTGACCTCCGCCAGATCACCCAGCATGGCATCAGCGCCCGGCCACCGGGCTAGACTGCCCAACAGGTAGATACGCGTCACCGCACCGCCGCGCATCTGCGAAGCGACATAGAGGAACGCGCGCTCAATCTCGGCCGCCAGTTTGCGAAACTGCGGGCGCAGGATCTCAACCAGGGCCTCCCATGCATCCTCATCCGCCAGCACGCCACGCCGGGCGCCCTCCAACCCGGTACGCAACACCAGCCCGCGCGCATGCTCTTCGTTTAATTCCAGCGTCTGGCCCAGGCACTGAAGTAACGGTCGCTCGCCGAACGCGACCTTTTTATCGAACAGCAGGCGCCGACCGGCAATCATGGTGAGATAACTGGATTGCTGACCAGTATTGATCACCAGCGTCACGTCGGCCTCATCATCGCTCGGCATCACACTGATCAAGCGTCGGATCGCCGCAGGACCAATTTCCAGTGCGCCCACCCTAAGCCCTGCCATCCGTGCGATCTCAAGATAGTCGATCACGTTCTGGCGAGGCGAGGACGCCACCAGCGCCAAGCGCTCATCACTGCCGACGCGGGTGCGCACGGGCAGCCAGTCGATCACGTAGTCGTGAATGTCGCCATCCAAACGTTCCTGCATCAGTTGGGCGATTACCTGCTCGTCACTCAGCCCGGCTTTCACCTGATATCCCAACGACATCGTGCGAAAAAAACCGGCCGGCATAGCGAGTACCGCACGACGGCCCTTAAATTTGTCGCCCTGCAACCCGCGCTGGAGCACTTTCCTGAAGGCTTCGGGTGACTTCAGCAGATCATCCCGGCGGCCGGGGAAGGGGACCGATGCGTGAGCACGCAACGCGACATTGCGATCACTGCTGCCCTCCAGCTGTACCAGATGCATCTTCTGCCCGGCCAGTTCCATGCCAATTGGCCCACAGCGCACTGCATTGGGGCGCCGCGTAACAGTCTGCAACCATGATCTCATCGCACTCATTCGCTGCATACTCCAGAGCAGGCGGTATCAACAATTCCTTGTTGTTAATATGTCGGCAGCTTGAACAAAATAATGAGAACCCAAGGCAAGTTGAAGCGTCGGCTACGGGGTGGTGTATTCAATAATGAGTTGTGGGCGCAATATGCGCGTACTGCTCTCGCGCCCGTGCACGCTAAAGCTGCCCGTCCAACCGAGGAACGCAGACAAGGCGAAGCCGGCGTTGGTGCGCACCCCATCTACCCACTCATGAACCAAAGCAGGGGGTACGTTGACTTCCGCCCAACTGCCAGCCAACGGCTGAGCTGTGAAAAACCCCAAGGCGACCGCCGAGTTACTCTCCTGGAATGTGCTCCAAGTCACATCCTCCGCCGCCCACAGATTGCTCACCGAGGAGATGACCAATGCCGCGGGCGTGCTCGGCGGACTCGCCAGCGCAAGGTACAATTTTGCCGAGGTGACGGATGCGCCTTCGGGAAGTTCGGAGAACTCAAACTCGATCAGCATCATCTCACTCGCCCCCAATCGCATGTGCGACTCGTTGGCAAAATTGGCGTCTTTGACGGCCTGATCAATGTACGTGCCCTGGGTGGAGGACAGGCGCACCAGCCCGGTCTGCAGATGCGAGCGGTTATCGAACACACCCTTGATATCGCCACCGGTTTCGAACGTGTCATCCTCACTAAACGTCAGCTGCACGCTCTGCGTGCGCGGGTCGTACAGCACCATGTCGCCATCGCTCACTCCCTTGCCGTTGAGCAGCACGTCTTCGGCGAAAGAAACGACCAGACGCCCGTCCGCTAGCGCCTGCACTCCATCAATATCGGCGTTACCGCTTACCGGCAACGCCAACTCGCTCAACACCAGCACGGCCGTGCCGGATTCAAGGTCATACTCCACCAGATCGGCGTCGGCAACATTCAATCCATCGATGGTGGCAGGACCGGCTGTGGAGAGCAGCACCCGCCCGTTGGGAAGGTAGCTAAGAGCATCAATGTCTTCGTCAGCCAGGAACGTAGAATCGCCAGACAACCGCTTAGACACCGCGCTGTAACTAGGGTAGTACGCGATGGCATCATCCGGTTCCAGTTGCTGCCAGGCCAGGCGTATGCTGCTGCTAAAGGACAACACATACTCGTTGGGCCCAAGAATATCCAGACTGTTAATGGCTGTGTCGCTCATGGAGCGGGCACTCCCATCGAGTAACTTCGTGGTGGCACCGGTGAGTGGATCCCAGGCGATAACGTCCTCGTTAGCGTAGGCAACCCCATCTATCCAAACCTCATCCAGCACGGTGAAGGCGACACGCTCCACCTCGACAGCTCCTGCGCTCCCGCAGGGCACACCGCACACGCAGGTATAGCGTACAACCAGGCTCGCGGGCTGCCCGCTGCCATAATCATGCGAGACAAATCTCACCTCGCTGGGGCCACTGGTCACGGCCAGCAAAAGCCCGACATTGTCTACCGCACCCGAGTACCAGTCGGCGACCAATCTGCCTACCTCCAGTTGATACTCCTGGTTCTTATCGGTCACCAGAGTACTGTTCACCGGTACGGCGAAGACATCCCCGCCGGGGCTGGCCCAATCCCCATAACCGGATGCTTTCCAACTCGCCGAGTCTTCGCTCCAAGGCGATGTCACCCGATAGGCCGAGACCGTCATGTGCTCCGACGAATTGCCGGCCGCTGTTGGGAAAAACACCAAACTGGCGGAGACAATCTGTACATAGGATGGAAGATCACCTAGCGAAAACCACAACAGTGCGTGCTTGCCGTTGGGATTGATCTTGACGTCATTCGCGGTACCGAACACATCATCGGGCCTGCCGGACTCCACATGCGTATCGGAGACTGCATCCGTGCCGGTGATGGTCAGTTCGTACACCTGGGCGGCGTCGTAGACGAGTTGGGTGGATATAAATGAACGCTGACTGAGGCCCACATTGCCGAGCCCGGATATGGTTACCGGAGAGCCTGCGTCGGTATCGAACGCAGCGGTGTAACTGGAACCACTGCCGAGCGAGCCACCCACATCCCTATACGAGTCGCATTGCGCGTCTGACAGTTGCGCTCGAGCAATCGACACCCCGGCCTCCGCCAGATAACGTGCCCGGGCACTTTCATGCAGGCCGACCAGTTCGAACGGACGGTTTTGCTGCAGGCTACGTGGGAGCATCGCGACAAACGCCAGTATTACCAGAAACAGACTGACCATGAGCATGACAAAGCCCTGTTGCGAAGCACCTGAGAACCTCACCTGCCAGTGCCTACCCGGTACATGGTCTGCATCTGTAGCGTTTCACCATCGTCGCTGAGCACCTGCAGCGTAATGTCCACCAGTGTGGCACGGCCGCTATCTATGCGGCGCACCCGAAAGTAGGTAACGTTCTCGACAATCTCTGCTTCCAGATAATCCTCGCCATTCACCTGGCCGTTGCCGCTCACGTCCCAATTGGCCGGCATGCGCTCGATCAGCCGGCCGCCATCCAGATAAAAAACGACGGCGTCTATCCAATCCTCGTCCTCACTGCCATCCTCATCGTCATCATTGTCGTTGCCTTCATCGACAGTACCATCACCATCGTCGTCCAATCCCGCGATGCCCGGTGCGTTGTCGTCGTTCATATCGCCCGAGACGTCTTCGTCCACGTTGCCGTCACCGTCATCGTCCACGCCGTTGAGTTTGTCTTCATCCGATACAAATAGGCGCTCGTCGTCGTCGGTGGAGATGCCAAAGAAGCTCTCGTCAATGGAACCATCGTTGTCATCATCAATGCCGACGATGCCATTCACGTAGTCATTGGTCATGTCCGAGCCAAGGTCCTCGTCTACCAGACCATCCTGATCGTTATCAGCATCAGCGTAACCGTCCTGGTCGCGATCGATGTTGCGGTCAAGGCGAACAGCCAGCACGGCCGTACCGCCTGACCCGGACGCTGGCACCGACTCCTCCCGCAACCCCTCGTCCTCAGCCGTATCACCTTTATCCGCAAGCGGCAGGAGAATTTGAGTATCGCCGCTCAACGCCAGCTGCAGACGTTGGAATGCGAATTCGATATCACCTTGAACTGCAACGCGAGTTTTCAACTCCGCTTGCAGAGTATTGGCCTGAGTCACCAGCTCATTGGCTGCACCGATCAGCATGGCAGAAAGCACTGTCACGAGCAGAACCTCGACCAGCGTATAGCCACCACTGCGCACACCGCAGCCGAGCGTCGGGCCACATCGCCTCGCCACGTTCATTTTCCGGTCACCGTCTCGAACGCGCTGCCGCCACCCAGTGCTTCCACTCGCACCCATAGCGTGCGGATATCGGCCTCGCCGCCGGTGTACGGACTGAAATCTCCGTCCGTATTGGGATCCAGGATAGTGAACGGATCTGCATCGTTGTCACTGTTAATCGCATCGTAATAGCCCAGATACACCTGGATGGGAAAGTTAGCGTCGGCTGCATCGGAGTAGATGCCGGCCACTGCCGGGGAATTTGTCGCTGCGGCCGCGGCCAACAGATCACTGAATGGCTGCGCCAGGACTTCCTCCATTCGCCCTTGCAGCAAATAAAATTCGCGCAACTCCGTGTCGCCCACTTCGGCTAACATGAAGCCGGTACGCAAGGCATCAATCGCGGGCGCGGCAGCCAGCACCAACAGTACAGTTGCCGCCATCAGTTCGACGTAGGAAAACCCCGCCTGCTCGGTTCCAAATGGCATCACCACAATAGCCACGAATCAGGGAAAGAACGGATTGCCAGCATCTGAGGCCGCCGCGGACAACTCACCCACTTGCACTCGTCCTACGGTACTCACCGTCACTTCCACGCTGTAGGCATCGCCACTCAGCACCAGCCCACCAAAGCGCAAAAGACCCGTGTTGCCCACACTGGCAGGTTCACCGAATGGATTAAAACTCAGCGCAGACTCCGCGTCGGAGCTGGTTCGAAAGGTAAAGTACGGCTGAGCAGAGATTCTCTCGCCGGTACGGGTCAGTGCCACCTCGTAGGGCTGGCGTGTACCTGGGTTCTCCAAAGTGTACTCAAAGCTGTTGGGCGTGGTTGTGGTGTTCAGACGAAACAACAACACCTCGCTGCCATCTGCAGACACATCCACACCAAAGTGCTCGTTGCGGCGGATGGATTCGTTGCGCGCGTATCGCATGGCCTGCGCGACGTCATTGGCGGCGGTGGTCAATGCCAGGCGTTGTTGATCCACGCCTCCGGGGGCAACCATCATCGCAATCAGGCCGAGCAGGCCCAGCACCAGTAGCAGTTCGACAAGTGTGAATCCGCGATCTCTCACGCTGGCACTACCGTGGGCGCTACAATCACCCTTGCAAGGTTATAGGGTATCCCAGTGCAGGCGGTTACTGATCTCCGATCAGCTCACCGGTGACTGAGTCGAAGCGCCAGCCACCGGTACCACTAGTGGTCAGGCCGAGAACGCCCGTCGATACCACGGTGACTGCACCGCTGGTGCCCAGAGGATTCGACGGCAAACCGTCTCTCAGATACGGCCCAAAGCGAAAGGTGGTCGAATCAAACCCAGTGCAGGCATTGCCGTTCTGATCGGTGTACAGGGTTAGCTGCTGTTCCAACGATGCGGTACCTGCGGCGCCGGTCTGGTTGGTACCGTTCACGCAAGTAACGGTTCCGGAGGCGTTCGCGCCAGGGTACTCGCCATGTTGCTGGCGGTACAGTTCCACAACAGCGCGCAAATTGGCCAGGTTGGTTTCATAGGCGGCCCGGTTTGCATCGTCGGTAGAGGCGGCGAACTGCGGAATTACAATACCGGCAAGAATCGCCAGAATTATGACGACGATAAGCAACTCGACGAGCGTGAAGCCACGTCCTCTGCGGTTTGCCAGATTCATCCACACCTCTTGTATTGACCTATCATGTCACACGGCCTGTGAATGTAGAGAATATCGGAGCACTAGTCTGTGATCAGGTTCCCCAACTCTGCGATCGGGGTGACACCGCGCTTGTAGGCACGCCCGGAATGTGATGACCGTCACAACCTGCCGCTTACGGCGGAGTGTCAGTTGACCACGCGCGAGACCTGAAAGATGGGTAGGATTAACGAGGACACCAGGAAACCCACCAACACACCCATGACCAGCAACATGGCTGGCTCGGCCAACTTAGAAAACTGCTCCAGCGAGCGCCGAAGCTGTTCCTCGTAGTGCTCGGACAACCGCCCAAGCACCTGTGCAAGACTACCGGCCTGCTCACCGGTTTCCACCATCTCGCTAATCTGCGAAGGAACAAAATCGGTACGCCTAAACACCGAAGCAACACCCGCGCCATCGTGCACGCTGCGTTCGACATCGACCAAGAACTGGCGAAAATACCGATTGGGCACCACATCGCGACAGGCACTTAGGGCATCGGTGATGTTGACGCCATTCATCAAACTGAGACTGAGCACCCGCATCGCCTGCACCAGATAGAACTTGGGAAAGAACTGACGCAGGATTGGCAGGTGGATTCGCGCTTTATCCAGAATCGCGACCCCCACTTCGCTCCGGATCCAGATACTGATGCCAAGCAAGGTGGCGCAGGTACCGAACGCCCAGAGCATCCAATGCTGGCTCAGGCTCTCGCTAAGCGCCAGCAGCACCTGGGTACTTAGCGGAAGATCATCGCGTATACGCTGAAAAATGACATCGAATTTGGGGAACACCACTACCAGCACGAACACCGTCACCGCTGCAGAGAGCAAGGCAAGCACGATCGGATAGAACATTGCGGCGACAAATGTCGAACGCATTCGCTCGGCCCGCTGCTCCATCGCCTGAATCTGGGTTAGCACTGTTGACATAAAGCCGCCCGCCTCGCTCGCGGCAACGAGGTTTACGTAGGACGAGGAGAACACTTCGGGGTGCTTCGCCAATGCGCTGGATAACGCGCGACCATTGGTTACCTCTTCAGCCAGCTCGCCTACCAGCAGTTTCAGCGCCTCACGTTTTGTATGGCGGCGCATGCTGTTCAGGGCACTTAACAACGTCACGCCGCTGTCGAGCATCAGGCTGAGTTGCTCGGTGAAGAACATTCTGTCGGCGCCAGTTAATCTGGGTTGACCCAGGCGCGGGAACTGGATTCCAACGCGCTTCGGTGGAGCGTGAGATGTCGCCGCAGGTGCAGTCGCAGAATTGACTTCTATCGCCATAATATTGCTCCGCTGGCCGCGCAACACCTGCTAGATGGTGGTGACGCGGGCTAACTCCTCCAGCGTTGTGTGCTGCTCCAGCACCCGTGACATCCCGTCAGTACGCAAGGTCCGCACTTTATTGGTACTTAGATAATCAGCCAGCATGTCACGCGTGGGCGAGCGCATGATGATATCCTGCAAGGGCGCGTCAACTTGAATCAACTCGTGAATGCCCATACGCCCCTTGTAGCCGGAGTCGTAACACTGCTCGCATCCTCGCCCGCGTGCGAGCAGGATATGCGCCGTCGGATCCCATCCATGCCGGCAAGCCAACTCAGGGTTTACGCGAAAACTTGTCTTGCACTCGGGACACACCGTGCGCACCAACCGCTGTGCCACAACCCCGATCAACGCAGAAGACAACAGATACGGCTCAATCCCCATATCCAGCAGGCGGGTGATGGCGCCCAGGCTGTCGTTAGTATGCAGCGTTGAGAGCACCAGGTGCCCGGTGAGTGCTGCTTGCACAGCAATTTCGGCAGTTTCTCGCTCTCGGATCTCACCTACCATGACCACATCCGGGTCTTGGCGAAGCACGTGCTTAAGCACTTTCGCAAAACTCAGACCTATGTTGGCACGTACCTCGTTCTGATTGATGATGTCGATCTGGTACTCCACCGGATCCTCAATCGTCACCAGGCAGCGCTCCAGCGAATTCAACATCGACATAGCGGCGTACAAGGTAGTGGTCTTGCCACTGCCGGTCGGACCGGTAACGAGCAATAAGCCATGAGTTCGGCCCAGCAGTTGCTTGAATCCGGCGCGCGTATCGTCGTGCATACCCAGCCGATCAACATCGAGCACAACGTTGTTCTTATCCAATAGGCGCAGGACGATTTTTTCGCCGAACAGCCCAGGCAGCGAACTAAAGCGCAGATCCACAGACCGCCCATGAGTGTGCACCTGAATGCGCCCGTCCTGTGGCATCCGTCGCTCGGCAATATCCAGATTGGCCATTACTTTAAGACGCGAGGCCAGCGCTGGTTGCAACTCCGGGCGTAAGGTGGAGTACTCGTACAGCACACCATCAATACGGAACCGAATGCGCGACAAGGTGCGAAACGGCTCGATATGAATATCACTGGCCCCATCGCGCACGGCACGCTGGATAATAGAGTTCACCAGGTTGACGACCGGGCTGCCCGCTGCCACCTCATCAATGGCCGCGTAGTCATCTGGCAGCGAGCTGTCCACTACCTCCAGATCGCCATCAACGTCGCCGATCAGCCCGGCTGTGTGTTCATCCAGGCCACCGCCATCACTCACCCCTTTGAGAATTTCCTCGCGCGGGGCAAGAACCGGGTGCACACGCATCCCGGTGCGCTCCTGCACTTCTTCTAGTACCGGTAGGGCCTGTGGGTCGGCGGTCGCCAGAAACAGTCCCTGGCGTACCGCGAATAGAGGCAGCACCTTAAGCCGACGTGCCACCGACGGCTCCAGCAATCCAGCTATCTCAGGATCGTACAACCCGGGACGTAATCGAACGTATTCAAGCTCAAGTTGCTCGGCTAGTGTCTTGAGCAAGTCTTCCTCGGAAACCAGCCCGCGGTCAACCACTATCTGGCCGAAACGCTTGCCTAGGGTGTCCTGCAGCCGCATTGCTTCGCCGACCTGCTGCTTGCTCATCAGCTCGCGCTCAACCAGAATGTCGCCAAGGCGGCGGCGCTGACGCCTACTGCCTGCCGGGACCGTCGCGCGCTCGGACGTGCCGTCCGCGTCCAGAGTCTGGATGTACTCATCCACACGGGTAAGGCGCAGCACCTCACTCACCAGGGCATTGGCGTTGCTCAGCCGTAGCCAACCGCCCTGCTGCATGAGCGCGTCCTGGGTGTTCAGCAATTGTTCCAGCGACTTGCTATCCAACAGAGGAACGTTGTTAAGGTCCAGCAGAATCTTGATCTTGTGCTGATCTATGCAGGCATCAACTTCTTGCTGCAGTTGCCGCAACAGATCACCGCTGAGCGCGCCACGAATCTGCAATTGGGTAACCACACCCAACTGGGTGCGACGCAAGGCGACGTTCGCACCGTTGCCGCTCATTACATACCTGCCGCTTGCACCAACTCCGCGCCCGCAAGATGGCGGGCAAAGGGCAGCGGAATCTGCACGCCGTAACCTTGAGCGAAATCCACGCCTAGATCGCGCAGCTTGGCACGAATCTCATCGTTCTCTACAAACTCAGCAATGGTCGCCAGGCCAAGACTGTGGCCGACGTGATTGATCGCAGCGACGATCGATTGGGAGGCATGATCGTGCAGAAGTTCTTTGACGAAACAACCGTCGATCTTAAGATAATCCACCGGCAGGTTCTTTAAATAAGCAAACGAACTTAGCCCGGCGCCAAAGTCATCCAGCGCAAAACGGCAGCCCTTCTCCTTTAGCTTGGTCATGAATCGCACCGCCTTATCAATGCTGGCGATCGCGGAGGTCTCGGTCACTTCGAAGCACAGCCGCTCGCGCAACTGCGGGTATTGCTCCAGTTGCGCCATCGCGAAGGACAGAAAACGGGAGTTGCCCAACGACTGACCGGACAGGTTAATCGCCACAATGTGAGGCAGATGTGCGAACGGTACAGACGCCATCATTTCCAGCGTATGGGTCAACACCCACTTGTCGATCTCGCTCATCAGATCATAGCGCTCGGCGGCAGGAATGAAGTGCGCAGGCGACTGGATCTTTCCGTCCTCATCTTGCATTCGCAGCAGCACCTCAACGTGGGCATCTTCTGCGCGAGGGTGCAAGGGTGCGATTAATTGCCCATACAGCACAAACTGATCGCCATCCAGCGCTTGCTGGATGCGTCCGATAGATTGCATCTGCGCGTGCCGTTCGGCAAGTCGAATATCGCTGGGACGATACAACCGCACGTTGTTTCGCCCTTCGTCGCGGGCGGCCGAACAGGCCACCTCGGCATCGGCCAGCGCCGCGTCGATGGAACCGGCCGCCTCATCCACCAAAGCAACGCCGATACTCACCGAGACCGGCATTTTTCCTGGCCCGAGAGCGTAGTCGCTCCCCCCGATCAGCTCGCTGATCCGGTGCGCCATATCCTCCGCCTCTTGCTCGTCAACGTCCTGGCGCAAGATACCAAACTCATCGCCACCAAGACGCGCGACCGTAGCGCTTTCACTAAGCTCGTCTCTCAGCAGCACGGCAATTTGTTTGATGACATCATCACCGGCTTGCCGTCCAAGCGTATCGTTGATCACGTGCATCTGATCAATGTTCAGATACAGCACCGCACTGTTCTGCTGGCCGGCCTGAGCTGCATTTATCGCCCCGCCCAACAGGTACTCGAAACCAGCGCGGGCGATCATGCCTGTCAATTTGTCCCGGTTGGCAAGCAGCACTTCGGCCGCACGATCAGCCATCACCGAGATAAGGTTACGATCGGAGTTGCAGAAGTTCGGCGCTTCCTGATCGTTGATCAGCGCAAACAGCCCCGCGACTAGGCCCTCATCACCAATCAGCGGGGCCAGCAGCAGTTTCTCGGCGAGTTCAGGACACAACTCGGCGCGCACCGGGTCATCAAGATGATTGATGACCAACACGCTTTTCTTCTCGGTTACCCATTCCGAAAAACACCCGCGTAAAGCGGTGTACAACTGTGGTGAAGGCTCATCCGCCAATCCCGGCGCAGCCGCGTAGTGAGACCGGTTTTTGTCAAACGCCAGCAGCACAACCCGGCCTACACCCAGATGCTCGCGGCAGTTGCGAACCAGCCGATTTAGCGCGTCGCTGACGTGACCCGGCACGACAGCGCCCTCGCTGGTTTTGTAAACTAGGTTGAGCTCTTCGTACCGTTCTACCAACTCGCCGGTCAGCGCCTGGACGTCACAACCCAGCTGGTAGTCGCGCATCAGACAGGTCGCGACCTGGGCTAACGCGCGCACCGCAGCCGTGCCGCGGGCGATGCGCTCATCCGGTAGGCACTTGATGAAGAGCACCACATGCCCCAACGGGCTACCGACAGCGCTTCGCAACTTCTCGCGCAGCCCCAAATGACCATCATCGCCAGCGTACTCACCCACACCCGGCAATGCCGACCAGCCTTGAAAACCAGCGATGACTCCGTCCGGATCACCATGCGTATTCAGTAGCTTGCCACGCTCCGACACCAGCGCCAGGCCCTGCACATCTGGCACCGCTGCGCTGAGCAGCGCGGCGTACTCACCAAGCGGCAAGCGGCTGAGAATCTCAATGCTCAATCACCCATCCCCACCGTTTTCTTCGACACGAACTGCTGCGCCAGCGCGTCCAATAACACCCGCATGCTCACCGGTTTCTCCAGAAAATGCAGTCGCTCATAGTTATCCGACCAGTGCCGATGGTCGACCGCCGTCTTGGAGGTGAGTACGAAGATCGTAAATGTATGCCCCTGACCGCGAAGCTCGCGGATAAGCTCCTCACCGGTCATCACCGGCATTTCCAGATCTGTGATCAACACGTCCGGCACTTGCTCGCAAACCTGCGCCACCGCCTTGGCGCCGTTTGAAGCGGTCACGACCTCGTAACCCGCCCCCTGCAACGATAACTTCATCAGCCGAATGATCATCGGCTCGTCATCCACAACCAAAAGTTGACGAGGCATCGGTTAGCTGGCCCGTCGCATGGCATCGGCATCCTTCCACAGCTCTATGGAGAATGTGGTACCGGTGCTCTTCTCGCTGCTCACATCCAGCTGACCGCTGTGCAACGCAACGATATCGCGGGCCAGCGACAACCCCAGACCGTGACCGCTGCGCTCGCGCACCTCACCATCTTCGGAGCGATAGAACTTGTCGAAAATACGCTCAAGGTCATTGGCTTCTATTCCAATGCCAGTGTCAATTACATCTATCCGCACAAACTGCTCCAACTCTTCCACCCGTAATGTTACCCGCCCGCCTTTGCGGTTGTATTTGATGGCGTTGGTGAGCAGATTATTGACGGCGACCCGAAGCAGATCTTTGTCCAGACTGAGCGGCGTGAGATTTTTGGGTATCTCCAACACCATCTCAAGTTCTGCAGCCGCTTCCGCGCGGGCGACGGTATCAAACGCATCCTGCAGGAGCTCATCCAACCGCGTACGCCGCAGCGACAGCTCAAGACTGCCGTTCTCAATGCGGGTAATGTTCAGCAGATTATTAATCAGTGACCCGAGGCGATCTACCTCATCGTGAATAACATTCACTGCTTCCAGGCGAAATGCCGGGTCATCCGCGCTCTCGCTGCGCAACGCATCGCTGTACATCGACAGCACGTTCAGGGGAGTCTTCAGTTCATGCGCCACGTGGGCCACGAAATCGCCACGGTTTTTTCGTGCCAGCACCTCCAATGTGATATCGCGCACAATTGCCAGCATGCCAATACTCTCATTTGGTGATGCGGTGGAGAACAACGGATAGGCGCAGACGCTTAAGGTTTTCTCAGGTGCCGCAAGCGATGAGAACTCTACTCCGTCGCTCAACGTACCCGCGCGCTGTGAACTGTTGCAACGTGAAAGAAATGCGAGCAACTCCGGATCCTGACACCACTGCGCCGCCGGCTTGTTCAGCACCTCGGCGGAGCTGACTCCAAGCAGCGCCGTCACCTTACCGTTGACGAAGCTGACATTGCCTCCCTCATCCAACACAAACACGGTTTCTGGAATCGCCTCCAGCGCCCGCTCGATACGAGATTTGCCGAACCGGAGCAACTTGCTGGACGTACGCAAGGTAGTTTGCTCGTGTTCAAGCGCCTGCAACCGATCCCGTGCGCCGGCCATCAACGAGTTGAACCGATGCATAAATTCGCCCAGCTCGCCGCTGGCCTCGATCTTCACCTGATTCAACTGGCCACTGTCCAGCATCTGGGTGAGATTCTCACCGGCATTGCGCAGAGGGCGGATCTCGCGGCGCAGAAAAAAATGAAACAAAGGCACTAATAAAAATACGGGTAAGGCCAGGCTCGCAAACAGCGACATTTGCTCCATCGCCAGCCCGGAAGGTTGCGCAAAATAGCCAAGACGTACAAAACCTGCAAGATCAGGCCCGCGCATTAAGGGCGCCTGAAATTCCAGCAAGCTCAGCTCGCCGGAAGTGGGTTGTAGCTCGCGCTCTGCCAACCACTCGGAGGTGTTGGCACGCGGCGCAGCAGGCGGGATGCTCACGCCCGCCCCCACATCATGGACAAACCGCGCTTGCCCATTTGCATCTTCAACCGAGATGTACGCCAGCTGATCGCCCGCAACCTCACTTAGGCGGTCCAATGGCCCGCGGGTACTCTGGCTGGGAAGCAATTGATCGAGAGGCACCTCAGCGAGCATCCGCACCAGGCCAAACGCCGCCACCCGCAACTGCTGTCGCTGCTGCGCTTGCTGATAGGCCAATAGCTGAAATACGATCGCGCAGATCACGGCGAGCGACGCGCCAATCATCGCCAGGCTTTTCAGTTCACCTCGCCACGAGGCATGTTTGACCTTTTCCGGCATTGCAAATACATCCGCCACGGTAGCCGCAGAGTATTGCATTGGGTGCTCGGCGTCGGTCGTGACCCTGGTCGCATTTGAGCGGCGGGCGTTCGGACCTGCGCCACACTAGACCCCGCGCAGGCGGAGCATGAACCGGAAGCTCGCCGGCATAGCGCTGTATTTAACAAAATATCCGCCGCGCCGGGCGAGCTTAGTCGCGAGTGGAGGTCTGGGCGTAGTACTGTTGGAGATACTCATCAAAGCTAACGGCATCAGCCTGCTCGATACCCTCCTGACGCGCCAGAGAACTGGCGGCTTCCTCATCAAGGAGCCCCTTGCGGGCATTCTCAGCCGGCGCACGATACGTGCGCCTGACCGCATTCGCCTGCGCCAGAGCGTAGTCGAAAAACGAATGCTCGTGAGCGCTCATTCCGGCCAGGACCTGGGCAGACAGAGTCCGCTCGGGGTCCAGTACGCTCTCGCGCTGCCGCGCCAGGGCCGAGGAGTACTCATCACCGCCCGCAGCATCTAGCAACCGACACAGCGGCTCCATCTCATCTATCAGACGCAACGCCCAATCCCGTAGCGGCACCGCAGCACCAGCGCGTTGCAGGCGCAGCCCGGGCGTACGCCCCTCACGGGCCACCGCCAATTTATTGGCGGTGTGCTCCTGCTCATCACGATCATGCAGTGGCGGACTATCGTGCAAGGCACACAACATCAGTAACGCCTCAAGAAAGTGCATTTGCTCAAGCGAGACGCCGGCGGGAGCGAACGGATTGACATCAAGCGCCCGCATCTCCACGTACTCAATCCCACCCCGGCGCAACGCCTGGGTCGGGCTCTGCCCAGAACGGGCCGCGCGCTTGGGTCGCATCAAACTGTAGTACTCGTTCTCAATCTGCAGCAGATTCGCGTTCAGCTGACGGTACTCACCATCCACCACCACACCAATCCGCTCGTAGTCCGGCCACGGTGTAGTGATTGCCCGCTCAAGACCATCGGTGTACTCCTCCAGGCTGTTGGCCGAGATGTTCAGGCGCGATTGCACATTGTTGCTGTAGCCGAGATCGCTCATGCGCATTGAGGTCGCGTATGGCAGATACAACGTGCCGTTGCCAAAGCTGTCCAACCGGTGCTCGCGGTTGCCCAGAAAACTCTGACACAATGCCGGGGAGGCACCATACAAATACAGCACCAACCAACCCACACGGCGGAAGTTACGCACCAACCCCAGATATCGGGCCGAGATAAACTCATCAAGCGAGTCCTGATTGCCCACTGCCTGCTGCAGTACCGGCCAGAACTCATCCGGGAGCGAGTAGTTGTAGTGCACGCCGGAGATAGTCTGCATGAGACGGCCATAGCGATGCCCGAGGCCAATCCGATAGATACGCTTCATTTGCCCGACGTTGGACGTCCCATACCAGGCGACGGGCACGTCCGCATCGCTGGTCACACGACAAGGCATGCTCACTGGCCACAGCAACTCATCCTCCAGTTTGGAGTACACCCACTGGTGGATATCGCTCAGACAGTCCACCGTCTCGCGCGCGGTGGGCGCGGGCGGTGTTACCAATTCCACCAACGCCTCGGAATAGTCGGTGGTGATGAGACGATGGGTCAACGCCGAACCCAGCGCTTTCGGATGCTCCGTTCGCGCCAGATTACCGGTACCGGTGACTCGCAGCGACTCCTTTTCAAGCCCCTTCAGACCGCGTGCCAGTGCCCCTGTCTGGCCCAACTCACTCAGGCGGTCGATTCGGGCGACAAGTGTTGGCTTCAAAAGCGTATCTCCGGCACGGCTGCTAACTAAATGCGAAGTCTGGCCGAGCGATCGCTTCTGCGCAAGCTGGCTGCTTACCCAGTTGTCCACCAGCCGGAGTAGCTGCTGTATATCCCGCGTCAATCGGGGCATCGGCGGCCGTGCGCCAGATCTACGGTGAGTGTGGCACTGGAACCTCCGCACGGTACATCGCGGCGCGTGAAACGAGACTCAGATCACTTAGCTGAACTAACGCCTTGCGGCATCATACTGGACCGTGCGATCAAGGCCGTTAGTCACCGCCAACGGGGCCCGGCATCGCCCTGCACGCGTACGGCTTGCCATAACTTTTGCTGGCGCTAAGGCGCTGGCCAAACAGGATCATCGATGACCCACCCTGCCAACAACAGTAGTACGGACGTACTTGAGCAGCTCCAGGACTCCCAGGAGATCCTACGGCGCGAACTGGACAGCACCCGCAGCGAACTGGAGCAAACTCGCCGCCAGCTAAAAGCCGCGCGTAAGCGGCTGGCAGTCGCAGAAACCAACATGAGTAAACTTGCCCGGGTGGATGAGGTAACAGGTGTAGCCAATCGCCGGCGCTTCGATGAAGCACTGAGCGAGGAAATCAAGCGCATGCTACGCAGCCAGGCAGAGCTTTCAATGATGCTGATCGAGGTCGATCAGTGGCAGGATTACGTCGCGCGCGAGGGGCTTCCCCGCGGGGTCGATTCCCTGCGCCGGGTCGCCGACACCATCGCCAACACATTCCGCCGCGCGGGCGATCTGGCCGGGCGATACGGCTCGGCTCGGTTTGGGGTCATCCTGCCCGCCACCGGCTCAGAGACCGCGGCGCGATTCGCCCACCGGGTATTGCAAAACGTGCACGATGCCTGCATCCCGTTTGCCGACTCGAATGTCACAGACCGTATTTCTATCAGTGTTGGTCTGGTGGTGCTATCGCCAAATCGCCTACACGAAGCGACCGAACTGGTAGAGATCGCCGAAGAGCAACTGGCCGAGGCGATCCGCGCCGGTTCTAATCAGGTGGTAAAACGCCTGCTTCAGTAGGGCAATGCGAGCGCCATTGAAAAAGGCCGGCAATGCCGGCCTTTTTTTGGTTATCTACTAGCGCTTGTAACGGTAGTTTGATCTGCCCGGCGGAGGCGGCGCAAAACTCTGACGGTAGCCATCATTGTGCCGGTAGCCGTCGCGATCCGGCCACATCCGGTTATCGTTACGAGCGTAGGCACAACGGGCGATTCCTTTTTCGCACAGAGTGTCGCGCCACTCGTACTTGATCAACCAAGTGGATGAGGCATGGCGCTGAGCCTGAAACTCCACCGCACGTGACGGTGAGTAGCGTTCATCACCAAAACCGGTGCCTGGATCCGCATTTTTATGCTTGGGTGCCGATCGGTTATTTTTTGCCGACGGTGCTTGCTTGCCCCCGGCACTCGGGCCACGCTTGTAGCCATCACCATAACGCCCCTCAGAGTCGTGATCGTACTCATGCTCATCGCGACGGGTGTAGCGGCGCTTCTCATCAAACACAGCAACCGATATCACGCCCATCGCACTGTAGTCACCAAAAGCACCCGCGTAAGAATCTAACTCGTCGGTAAAGTAAAACTCGTTCACCCGGTTGCTACCGGTTCGCCATCCCTTGTAGGTGGCGCTTTGATACGGCCCCAGCACATACATGCGCTCGTTGGCCCGCAGATATGACTTCTTGCCAGAGATGGCATTGCGACCGTCGACCGCAATCACCAGACCTACCCGCTCGCCGCTGCGATTGCGCACGCGAATCTTGTACGGCTCGCCCGGGCGGGCCTCCAGATAGGCCTTAACTGTATCGCTGTTGTAGCCGGCCTCGCGCACAGGGTACATCTGATAATGGGCTCCGCGATCGGTAAGAATGTCGATATCTAGGTCGCCGCCACGATGACCTGTCCACGCACTGGCAATCGTCGGCAGGCCAATGCTTATGACACCCACAAATAAGCTGAGTAGTGTGAATTTTTTCATAATGATTCCGCCTGTCTAACGTTATTCCTGATTGCAACGGCAAGCTGTTCTTGCCATCGCAGGGCTAGTTTGTCGCCTGCGCACTGAACTGAAGCTGAATGCGCAAGACCTGACATCGTTTTCACGATCAGCCCTCATACAAACGCTGCAACCAGGTCAATGGGGTTAAATTAGTGCTGCAAAAAGGGTTTATTGGTGTCACGGGCACAGGCGAGGCATAGCAATGCGGTAAACTTGGTCAGATGTACTCAGTAAAAGCCGCATCTCAGCACACCGGATTACCACCGGAAACGCTGCGCGCCTGGGAGCGGCGATATCAGGCGGTGACTCCGGAGCGTGATGATGCCGGCCGGCGCATATATAGCCAGGCGGACATGTTGCGCCTGCTGCTGTTGCGACAGGCGACCGAACTTGGCCACCCTATCCGCCGGCTTGCCCAACTGGATGAGCCTGCACTCAAGCACCTGCTTTGCGATCAACCCGACAGCAATGCGCTCAGCTCGCCACACAACGCGTTTTACGAGGGCCTGCTGGAGGCGGCGATGAATTTTGATCAACGCCTGTGTACACAGGAAATCACGCGCGCACAATCGCTCTATGAACCAGACGTGCTGGTACGGAAAATTCTCGGCCCCGCGTTACGCGAGATCGGGCGGCGCTGGGCCGTGAATCAGGCTAGCATCGCGCAGGAGCGGGTGCTCTCAAGCGCGGTGGAACACGCGTTGCTTTCGGTCATGAATATCTATCGCCACACAGCGCGTGGGCCCACTATCATCTGGGGCACACTTTCTGGCGAGCGCCACCCATTGGGTGCACTGATGGCATGCTATCTAGCCGCCGCGCGCGGCTTTGCCTGCCGATATCTGGGTGGTGATCTGCCGGCCTGCGAGTTTGCTGATGTGGCACACAGCGCTGGCGCCGCCGTGGCGGGCGTCGGCACCATGACAGGCTGGCTGGACGGCCAGTTTGGCGCGCAGTTGAAAGAACTCTGCGAGCAATTGCCGGAGCAATGCGAGCTTTGGGTGGGCGGGACGATCAAAGACGAAGGTGACCAGCCGCTCAGCAAACACGACAGCGCGTTGGTAAAGTGTATACGGCTGCACGATCTGGATGATCTGACCAACCGCCTGGACCTGCTTCGCGCCTAGGGCACTCGCCGCAGCTCGCCGTGCTGCTTGCGCCCCTCCACAACCAATGCGCCTAACATCCTGGATTCGTGCGCCGAAAACTCCCCCTGAACGCCGTTGCTTAGGCTAAATCGGAACTTGCCCGGCATGTTCGCCACGTAGGCGCCGTTGCCACGGGCTCCGGCGGTACTCACTGTGAGCGTGCAGTCATCGTGCTGGGTCAGCGAGTAGTCGGTGCCGGTATCGCGCCAGCGCCATACGCCGGAAACATCGGCAATGGCGGCGTTGTTGTAAGTGTTCACTTTACAACCGGCCGCGGACGCTGGCGTATCCACCCGTACCGGTGGCGGCTGGTATGCAGGTTTGCCCAACGAGGGGGCTGGCGAATCGAGCGGCTGATCAGCCTCGCCCAGGGAAGAGGCCGAGGATTCGGTTGGCTGATCGGGCCCGCCGACGAGTAATGGCTCTGGTGATTGCGACATACCCAGGTGCGGCGCGAGCAACTGGGTCAGCAGCGCCAGGCCTGCCACGACCGCCGCTGCGATCACAAACTTGCGCCAGCTCGACGGTGGCGGTCGTAAGGGTACAGATCCGATGCCGGTCGGCAAGATTCCGTGCTGGTCGATCAAGGCCTCGGTCAGTCCTTGTACATCCGTCTCCCAACGTCCCTGCACGTCGCAGATATCGTACATCTGGTACTCGGCCAACCAGGCCACCTCACCCAGATCAATATCCGGCGACAAGCGCCCACCACCTAAGGTTACCGGTACGATAGGTATCTCGTGCTCACGCGCGTAAGCCAGCTCATACAGCACATAGTCGTTGCCACTGTTTTGCGCGTCCCGGCGTGAGTCCCAGATCTGTTCCCAGCGCGGTCCGATCACCACCACCAGCGCGCCAGCGCTGGCCAAACCCTGGCGCAACTCTTCACGCCACTTGGTACCGCCGGCGATATCCTGCACATCACGGAATACTCGGTCCCGCCCAAAGGCACGCTCCAGATCACTTTCCAGACGGCTTACATAGCCCGGTGTATCGTCACGGCGATAGCTGAGAAAAATAGTTTGCATCGGACACCACAACGCGCGCAGGTTGAGAAAGACAACGTGGTGATACTAGCAAACCAAAAAGGTAGGGGAGAGATTACTCAGGCCCTGAACGGCCTAGGCCAGCGGCGCTGGCGGTACCGGCTAGCGCGGACTGGCGGGAAGGAAGATTAAAGGCGTGCGGGTAAAGACCTGGCGGAGGCGACCGACTCAGCGCCGATCAAGATCGTCGATTTGGCTCTTAAGGTCGTAGTTGCGATCGGTGACAATAGCCTCCAGCACTTTCACTCGCTCTTCCATATCGTGCAAGCGCGCCATCACATCGGGTGATACCTCTGACGGCGTGTTGCCCATGCGCTCTTTATGCTTGTACTTAGCTCGCTCCCTCATCACGCTGGTGATGCCTGCGATCATCACGATCGCCACAACCATTGCTGCCCAGTCATCCACTACCTATTGCTCCCCAATTCAGTTGGTCATCCAGCGCTAGCTGTACTTGACCAGATTATAGATGGTCGCTCCGACCATTAATGCCGCCAGCACGGATGCGAACAACATACTCTTCCCTCCTACCTGATGTCACTTGGCTAGTTAGCGATCCCGCTCCAGGTCCCTGAACTCCTGGTCCAGCTTGAACCTGGATGAAGTTACATAGCGCTCCAGGCGCTGCAACTTCGCTTCCATTTCGCGGAAAGTGTGCTTCACCTCCGAGAATGTCCCCGCTGGGGACGAGCGCACCTGGCGCCAGAACTGCTCATCGTGCACGTCCTTGTATAACTCCTGTGGTTTGGTCGGCAAAAATATCGCCATCGCAAAGTAGATAACGATAGTGAACGGGGCGAACAACGTAGCGATAGCTGTTACCCAACGCACACCGCACACCGACAAATCAAAGTACTCCCCAACCCCGGCGCAAACGCCCGCCAGTTTTGCGTTCTGCCGATCACGGTACAGGCGGGTGGGATTCGGCGCGTTACGATAAGACCCCGGTTCCCGCGCACCCTCGCGCGCTGTGTGCTCGCGATCGTTTTCATACCGGCGGCTCACCGCCAGCCCTCCTCGCGATTGCCTTCGCGCCAGAAGCGGCGCTCCTCCCGGTGCTGCCCCCGATACATCAACGGGGTTTCCCGTAACAGCACGGCAGCGGTAAAGTAAACCAGCGCGAGCGGCCAGAAGCTGAAGATCAGGCCCAAGACGACGGTAATTAACCGCACTGCCCAGACGCGCACGTCCAAAAAATCTGCCAGCCCGGCGCAGACACCTAAAAACAAGGCGTTTTCCTTATTTCTGTAAAGCCGCCTGCCGCTCATACTCGTTTCCTCCAGTCTGGTACTTCATCATCCAGAATCGTTTCAAGCGTGTTGATCCGACTCTCCATCCGTTGTGCGTTCTGCCACAGATCCTCAAGCATCTTTTCGTCTTCCCGCGACAAGCCCTTCGATTCGCGCCACTTGGTGACGTAGTGCAAAATCAATGCCAGCGGCAGGACGACGACGGTGATCAGAATGCCTAATACTTCTCCCATCGTGTCCTCCTAAGTCGCAGATTAGCTGTTGGCGGTGTTTGAGGAGCCTTTGGACAGACGCTTCTTCAGCTCTGTCAGCTCTTTCTCAACCGTTTCATCAGCGGCCAGGCTGTCGATCTCTTTGCCCAGGTCTTTCTTCAGCCCCATGTCGTAGGACTCCACGCGCCCTTCCATGTGCTCCATCTTGCGTTCGAACTGCTCAAAGCGAACCAGCGCATCGTCAATTTTGTTGTCGTAGATCTGCTTGCGTACATCCAGCCGACGAGAGGCCGTCTGATGGCGCATCACCAGCGCTTTCTTACGCGCTTTGGCATCAGCCAGCTTGGCTTCCAGACGCGAAATGTCATCGTTAAGCTGGTTGAGCGAGTCCTCTATATGCTTGTACTGCTCAGCCAACGCTTCGCGGGTGGCAGTGATGCGGGACTTCTCCGCCAGCGCGGCCTTGGCCAGATCGTCACGGCCTTTGGCAATCGCCAGCTCCGCCTTGTTGTGCCACTCGTCAATCTCACGATCGAGGGCAGACAGTTTGCGCGTCAGCTCTTTCTTGTTGGCTATCGCGCGGGCGGCGGCGGAACGTACTTCCACCAGCGTGTCCTCCATCTCCTGAATCATCAGGCGAACCAGCTTCTCCGGGTCCTCTGCCTTATCCAGGATGGTGTTGATGTTGGAGTTCACGATGTCGGTGAATCTCGAAAAAATGCCCATTCTTGGAATCCTCATCAATTTGCGGGTCTCGGGAATCTATAAGCGAGGATCGTGCCAGATTGTAAATAATGCAAAATAAACTATTAAATACAATCAGATAGAGAGACTTAGCGATCATTTGATTTTTCAACTAAATTGGTTAAATTAACCATTCATTGGCATATTTAACCTATATTTCGGTAAAATTCACCAATGCATGGTCAGAATATCAATACTTCAGTGATTGGTGAGTCCCCTGCCTTCCTCAGCATGCTGGAACAGGTCTCCCGGGCAGCTCCACTGAACAAGCCGGTGCTTATCATCGGCGAGCGCGGCACCGGTAAAGAGCTGGTCGCACAACGCCTGCATTTTCTATCCGGGCGCTGGGAGCAACCGCTGGTCAAGTTGAACTGCGCAGCACTCACCGAATCGCTGCTCGAATCCGAGCTGTTCGGGCATGAGGCCGGAGCCTTTACCGGGGCGATGCGTCAGCACGTCGGCCGCTTCGAGCGGGCCGATGGCGGCACCTTGTTGCTGGATGAGTTAGGCACTATCCCGATCCGAATGCAGGAAAAAATTCTGCGGGTGATCGAATACGGCGAGTTTGAACGGGTTGGCGGCAGCGACACCATTAGCGTGGATGTACGCATCGTGGGGGCCACTAACGAAGATCTGCCGGCCGCCGCACGCCAGGGGCGCTTTCGCCACGACTTGCTGGACCGGTTGGCGTTTGACGTAATCACAGTACCGCCACTGCGGGCAAGGCCAGAGGACGTATTGCTGCTGGCCGAGCACTTTGGGGTAAATATCGCGAGCGAACTGGGGCTGGCCCTGTTTGCCGGCTTTGCCCCATCAGCCCTCGAGCAACTGCTGGCCTACGAGTGGCCGGGCAACGTGCGTGAGCTAAAAAATGCGGTGGAGCGCTCAGTATATAGATGGCCTGCGCCGGATGAGCCGCTGGCGCGCATTTCGCTCGACCCGTTCGATTCGCCATTTCGGCTGGCGAGCGCCACAGTAACCGCACAAGATGCGCCTGTCGGCACAGCACCTGCGGCGGCGGCAGGGCCGCGATTGCCCGTTGACCTAAAGCGTGCGGTACAAGCACTGGAGATTGAGCACATCAGCGCCGCCATGAACGAGATGAACCACAACCAACGCGCAGCCGCCGAATTGCTGGGGCTCAGCTACCACCAGTTGCGCGGCATGCTACGAAAATACGATCTTCAGGAGCAGCTTGGGCGGCGAAGCTAGCGGCGTGTTGAAAAAGCCTCCCGCGTTCGGGCGCAAGGCGCCTCCCAGACCCGCGCCAGTGTGTGAAACTCACCGCTCTCGCCAAATCGATCGATTCCCGGCGGCAACTGCTCGGTGAGCGCCCGGCTGAAGCGCTGCCCCACCGACACACCGGCTTGCCGAGCATCCGGCACCGCACAGATATCGCACGGCACGCCGCTGGCTTCCAGATCATCCAACAACGCCTCGTAGTCGGCCTGCCACAACGGGTAATGTAGTGTGGCACCACGGGCCAGGGCCAGCGGGCCCAATTGTGCCTCTCGCCACTGGCGGATGTGTTCCAGGTGCAGATCGCCAAATACCAGCCGGGAGATATCGCTGAGCAGATCCAGCCCTTCACCCACCTGCTCTAGGTAATCGCCCCCCGCATGCAACGGCACACCGACTAATGGGCACGCCAGCGCCTGCGCCTGACGCACAATGAGCTTAATGGGAATTTCCTGGTGCGCCACCTGGCGATGGGCAGCATCAAACGTCGTCAGTAGCACCAGCGGCCGACCGGTTGCCTCACGATGCAAAGCGCGAAGCGCCAGATAACTGTCTTTGCCACCGCTCCAAAACAGCACATCGACAGGGCCGACCGGCGCCTCTGCGAGTAGCATGGCAGCACGCTGGATGCGCGAGGCACGCTGCCCCGTAGGTACATTGCTGTGCTCAAACGGACAGTGCCGGCAACCACAGCCACAGCACTTTCCACGTGCCAGCAGACCCAGCTCGGTGAACACCGCATAACCGGTTTGCGGATCAGCGTAGCTGAGCTCTCCGTGATCCATTGCGAGGCGATGTGCACGCCAGAAACCTTCACTCAATGCCTGATACCTTCTTGCTCGGCAATGTGGGCGGGCATGTTCGCACAGACGCCGCGCGAGCGAAACACGGCACTCTAATCGCCGGCACAGTCAACGAAAAAAGGCCGATGCGTTGCCGCATCGGCCTTGTCTGCTTGCTAGTCGCTTCAGGGATGGCGCCGCCTGCTGATGCAGGCGCGCCTGAAACCACCTGAACGATTAACCGCGTCGACGACGCGCTGCGAAGCCAGCCAAACCGGCCAGCCCTAACAGGCCAAGTGAACCGCCGCTCTGCGAGGAGGTGTCAGTGGCTTTCTCAGCAGTTTCCTCTGCCTTGTCGCCACCACATTTACCTTCGCCGCATTTGCCCTCTTCACCCTTCTCTTCAGCTTTGTCGCCGCCGCATTTGCCTTCGCCGCACTTACCTTCTTCGCCGTTGTCGCCGCCGCAGTTTCCTTCGCCGCACTTGCCTTCTTCGCCTTTGTCGCCGCCGCCTTTGTCTTCTCCGCCCTTTCCGTCCTTGCCGTTGTCGCCTGCGCCTTTGCCTTCGCCGCGCTTGACGTTGTCCCTCTTGTCGCCGCCTCTTTCCTCTGCGTCGCACTTCCCGCCCTCGC
>CBDUQI010000010.1:0-51473 GCA_965369325.1 uncultured Gammaproteobacteria bacterium | reverse complement strand
GGGTGGGGGGGCGTCTGTGGCCGGCAACCGCCCCGGCAGCGTGCACCCGGATGAGGTGTTGTACGCGTGGCGGGATTTCGAATGCGGGTTTTTCGCCGATGCGCTGTTGTGCCCGCGCCAGCCGTTTCGCCAGTACCTGCTTCGCAGCGGCCATCAGGCGGTGGCGGGGGCGGAGCGATTTGATATGTCTGTGTCCGTGCTGATGCGCCGGATGACGACCGTCTCGCCGTACCCGTACTGGCACTATCTGGATGCCTATCCACCGGGGCAGTTGCGCCATGTGTATCGTGGCAATGGCATTCCGCTGCCGTGGGGCAATATGCGTGATGTGCAAGACCCGTGTCAGCAGTGGGCCGTATTCCGGCGCCTAACCGACAACACGGATCAACTGACGTCGCAGATATCCATTCTGCCTGCGAGCGAGCGGACCTTCTTATATGCCTGTCAGACGCGGCGCTCCCACGATGCCGCGGGCAATCTGCATGTGATTTGTGTTGGCGTCGATCTGGCGCCGGCGCTCAAGACCCAGGGTTATGATCCGGCAGCAACCATCGAGATGATCGCGCAGGCCTGCCACGAGCAACGTGGCGAAGCCCCGGTGCCGGAGGAGGCAGCGGCCCAGATTGCCAGCGTCGCCCGCGTGCTAAGTATCGACTGGGTGGCCGCCGGGCTGAACTCACCTGCCAATATTATTTGTCCACGAAGCTCCACGTGCCCACGTGCACAACCTTGTGTGAGCCAGCCGGAAAGGCAGGCGCGCTCGTGGCTGGAGAGCTTGCGTGAGGAGATACTGGCAGATAGCCCTCCCTGAGAGGGCTCATTCTTAAATGATATGATTTAGAACAAAGGAATCCAGGTAAGACTTTCTCCGGAGCACAACGTTGTCCCTGTTGTCTGAACTTACGCGGCGGCGGGCGATACGCGTCTTGATAGCGTACGTTGCGGTTAGCTGGGTTGTCCTGCAAGTCGCGGACGTTGTCTTTTCCGCAATTCCGCTTCCGGACTGGAGCATGCGGTTTCTGCTGGTGGTGGTAGTGCTCGGGTTTCCGGTCGCGATGCTGCTGGCCTGGATATTCCAGGTGGACGCTGAGGGGGCGGTCAAATGGGATACATCCCGACTCCCGTATGTGCAACTTGCCGGCTTGGGTGCCGCAGCACTCCTGTTGGGTAGTGCTCTGGCGTTCCTTTGGTCAGAATTGCGGTCCTCGAACACCGAAACCCAGCATGCTTCGCCACCCCGTGTTGCCGTGATGCCGCTGCGAGACATGAGCCCGGGCGGCGACAAAGCTTACTTTAGTGACGGCATACAGGAAGAACTCATCTCTCGACTATCTGAGATCCGTCACCTCGCCGTCACCTCCAGAACATCTGTAGATCGTTATCGGAATACCAATCAAAGCGTCCCGCAGATCGCGCAACAGCTCGGCGTTCAATACATTTTGGAGGGATCGGTACGACACAGTGGCAATCGGGTTCGCATCACGCTGCAGTTCATCGACGCGCAAGCGGACGAGCACCTGTGGGTGCGTGATTTTGACGAAACACTCTCGATGGACAAGTTGTTTGAGATTCAAAGCGACGTGTCCAAAAACATCGCTGCGTTGTTACGCACTCAACTGACGCCTGGCGAACTGGAACGCTTGGCTCGCCTGCCTACGCAGAGCATCGCTGCCTATGAGGCCTATCTCAAAGGCATCCATCGCTACCGCCGTTACAACCAGCAAGACCTGCGTCTGTCGATCGAGCATCTGCGCAGGGCGACGGAGATAGATCCTCAGTTCTCCAACGCCTGGTCCGGTTTGGCGAATTCCTACATGTTGGCAGCAACAACTTACGGCTGGTTGCAGCCAAGTGTTGCCATCGAATACGCAAAAGAGTACGGCGCGAAAGCGCTGGAACTCAATCAGTATGATGGGTCAATTCTATCTCTTGTCGGTGATATTGCGTACTGGTACGACTACGATGCCATCTCAGCGGAAGCCAAGTATCTGGAAGGCATTGCCGTCGACCCGTACCACATTGGCAATCGACTGTCCTACGCCTACCTGCTGTCTACTCAAGGGCGCTTTGATGAGGCGATAGAGCAGGTTGAGTACTGGCTGGCAAAGGAGCCACGCGCGGCCCATTTACACACCAATGCCGCGTGGCGCTATTTCGACGCGCGCAGGTACGAGCAAGCGATTAAGCATGCGGACATCGCTTTGCTTCTTAATCCCGGGATGGACGATGCGTTGAATGCGAAAACCTATTCGCTGATTCTTTCAAACCGGCTCGAGGAAGCAAAGCCGCTGGTTCAGGACAGTTGGGTACGAAATGCACTTTGGTTGATGCGCAGCGGTCACCCGCAACAAGCGCGGGCGTACGTCGAATCATTAGCTGAATCGGCGCCTCAGGCCGGTCACGCGGCGCTGCTTTACGCGGTGGTGGGCGACACGGACACCGCTATAAAGTTTATCAACCAGGCCATTGATGAACACAACCGCGAGGCGCTGCTGATCAGAACGTGGGAGGTTTTTGACCCAATGCGTACAGACCCACGCTTCCAGAGTGCGCTGAGGCGTATGGGTTTCACGCCCGAGTAATGTCCCCACCCACGGGTGACTACCCCCAATCAGTCAGTCCGACTGTGGTCGGTAACGGCGCGTTGCGGACCAGATAGCGCGACGCCATCTATCCCATGTCTCCACCATGGGCGTTAGGGATTGCCAGACCAGCTATCAACTTGGTAACACCCTTTTTTATCAAGTACTTATCTATCCTCTGCTGTTCACCGCCGTGCCCCCGAGAGGGCCTCGCGACCGTACCAAAATAGCCCCTAACGAGAACTGCTAATACAGCCAGGTGGCCGGGTACTTGCCCCATTCGCTCATAAGTAATACCGTATATGAATTAGAAAAAGTCATATACGGATATTTAAATCAACGATTACGCACCTAACTCGGCGAGCTAACCACGCTGGCCGTCCGGTTGTTGACGAAGACATACCCAACAAAAAAGGGAGCAATAAATATGAGGGATCGGAAATTCAATGCCCGAAGTACACTCGGGCGTCTGCTTTTAGGAGCACTCTTGGCCCTACCTGCATTGGCGCCAGCCACCACACTGACGCCTAATCCTGCCCTGGATCTGGAAGGCCCGGGCCTCACCCTGGCTGAAGGCGGAACCGGGTTGATCAACCTCGGTGGTGGCACTGCGACGGTCACGGTCGATATCCGTGGCCCGGTGGCGAGAGCGTATTTTTACTGGATGGGCCGGGATCGGCCGTGCCCTGATTCCGGCACCGAGTTGTGTGAGGTACCGTTCCAACCGTACCTGGATCAGGAGTTGGCGTTCAACGGCGTTCCTATCACCGGTCGGCTGATCGGCGAGGAAGCACAAGGGGGCCCCGGCAACACCAATAACATCGGCTATGGTGCGGACGTGACAGCCATCGTGCGCGCTGCAACGCCATTCGGCCCGACCGCCTTCTCCATCGAAGACGGTAATCTGGGCTCGAACATCGATCGCTTGAACGGGGGAGGGCTGTTGGTTATCTACAGCGATCCCGCTGATCCGGTGCGGTATCGGGTGAGTGTGTTTGAGGGTTTGGATTTCGCGTTTGAGGACGGCAATCCGATTCTGGCGGCACGTGTTACCGAGCCGGTGGTGTTCAACCACGGCGCAACGGGCACCTCACGCCAGGCCACGTTGGTCAACTTTGTTGGTGATGCCGTCGCGGATCGCCCAGACCGGATTCGCGTGACGGACGGGTTTGGCGTCACAACCACGCTTCTCGATCTGCTTGTCGCCGCTGACGGGATCTCCTTCGACACCCTCTCAGTTCCTGTCACTGTGCCTGCGGGAAGCGCGAGTACTTCAGTACAATTGTTCTCCGAACCTATCGGTCAAAATCCTGATTCGTTGTCATGGCTGGTCGGCGCACTGCGTATTCCGCTAGGCGCCCCACCACCGATGCCCGCAGTGCTGGGCGATCGGGTTTGGGAAGATCGTAATAACAATGGTCGCCAGGACTGTGCTGACGTCAACAACAACGGCGTCATCGGCGACCCGGGCGATGCCGGACCAGAATGCAATGCCGGGGTACCGGACGTGCCGGTGACGTTGCTGGCAGGCGATTGCCAGACACCGTTGGGGCAGATGGCCGTGACCAGTGCAGAGGGGTTCTATCGGTTCCCGGATCTGGTTGCGGGCGATTACTGCGTACAGTTTGGGTTGCCGCCTGAGGGCTACTGCGAAACGCAGGGCTATGATTTGGGCACGCCAGTGTTCACCCGTCCCAACGTTGGTGGCAACGACGCCATTGACAGCGACGCTAACGAGGACGGCGTCACCGATCCGATCGATCTTGCCCCTGGTGAACGGGACTTAACCGTGGATGCCGGCATCGTGTGTCCGGCCAAGTTGGGCAACCGCGTTTGGGAAGACGACGGCAACGGCATCCAGGATGCCGATGAGATGGGCATCGAGGGAGTCAAGGTGACACTCTTCGGATGCGGACCTGACATGATTGCAGGCACCTCGGACGATGTGGATACCGGCGAGATGCGGGTGACCGCCACCAACGGCCTGTACATGTTCGGCGGCGAACCCGGATTCTCGTTAACGCCGGGCAAGTACTTTGTGGAGTTTGATCAGTCCACCTTCCCACCGGACTTTGACTTTACCGTGCCAGGGGTCGGCGGCGACGATGTCGACAGCGACTGTAGCCCGTCGGGCGGTATCACCAGTTGCACAGACCTGCGCAGATCGCGCTCGATCAACCTTGATCGGGACTGCGGCCTGGTGCCGCCGCCGGTGTCCAATTGCGACTTGCTGCTGGACAAGACCTGCCGCGTCGAAGCGCCACCGCCGGTGCCGTTCGACAAGTGCAAAGGCAAACTGCAGCAGTTCACCGTCGTGTGGACCGGCGGGCCGATTACGGTCAGCGGGCCGGCTAACGATGCCCCGGGAGGCGCTGTCGATACCAACCAGGAAGTGACCTTCTTTGGTCCCTTCGACCAGAACGATGTTGAAGTCTTCATCAGCGGTTCGGTCAGCGGCGTGTCGGAGTTCCACATGTCCTGTTCTGACGACGACTTTAACGATCCCACCGATTGCGGCAAGGCGGCTGGTAACGGCAAGAGTGACGACTCGGGTCTGATCAACGACTGGACGCTGGAAGGGTTCATCGACGACGATGGTCTGGTGCTTGACTGCACGACGCCGCCTGACGGTGACGGATTTACCGACAATTGCAGCTTCTCACCGCGACCGCCGCCAAGCTGCGAAAATGGTGAGAAGCCGGACACGCTGACATGGCGTTACAACGGCGGCACCGGCGGCGATGGCGATTGCGCCGACAGTACGTTCTTCACCATTGAGGACGAGGACGGTAAACGACACACCGACTTCATGTGCTCGGGCACCATTGATACGAGCTTGCAGATCACCGCCGTCGATGATGATGGCAACGCGTTCCTGGTGAATCCCGGGGAGTCGTTTACCACCATGCGTGATTCCATTAAAGAGATTACGTTAACGGACTCGGCGGGTGCCACCCAGGCGTTTGAGTTCCATAGCTCATGCTCACAGCCACTTGAGGCAGGTGCGACCGCAGGTGCTTTGACCCTGGAGGCGTTGGACGGGCGTCGCGGCGGACAGCCAGTCACGTACCGCTACGATGTCACCAACCTGGGCGATCCGCTTAGTGATGTGATGGTCACGGATAACCTGCTGGGTGATATCGGCAGTGTTGCGGGGCTGGGGACTGGTGGAATGGAGAGCTTTACGACCACAGTTGATTTGTTTGCCACCACGGTGAACACCGCGACGGCCAGCGGAGTGCTGGCAGACGGATCGCTGTGCTCGCCAGCGTCGGCATCGGACACCGTCACGGTTGAGGTAGTGGCGCCCAGCTGCGATGTCTCTATCCAGATTGATCGGGTGGAAGGTAAGAAAATCAAGTGGACCTTGACGAACTCAGGCGGTATCGACGCGACCGTTGAGGAGCTGTCAATCGCCTGGCCCGGCTCTGAGAGCCTCAAGAAGGTGAAGCTAGGCGGTAGCGAAATTCTCAAGGACGATGTGCGCTCAGCACCCCAGACCACGATCGTTGAAGGCGATTGGGATAAAGAGCCGAAGGACCGCCGGATCAAAGACGGTGAACAGGAGACGTTGGAGATTGAGTTTACTGACGACTTCCCGCTGGGGGACAACCAGTCGCCGTCGGACTTCGATCTGTCGATCACCTTTGAAGAGGGGTGCTCTGCTAGTTTCTAAGCTCAGTAAATAATGGTGAGCGGCTACGCCGCTTATCTGAAGCCTCGCAAGGGGGCTCCGCAGTGGCGGAGCCCCCTTTTTTGTCAGTGCAGTTGGTTGAAAACACTAGTCTTTGGCGCCGATAAGAATATGGGCGTCTTTTACCATCGCCGCCGATTATTGACGTTTAGGCGGCACACCCAATAAGCTGGGAGCAAATTCGCCGGAACCTGCAGGCGGCCCAGTAATTTTGGGCGTTGCGTGAGGATGTCGTCTTTTAATCGTCGTGGGCGCAGACAGCATCCTGCCTATGTGCCGACAGGGAGAGTAGGGTGTGCGCACATTATTGGCGATACTGTTGGTTGTGTGGATGGGCGTGTACGTCGCCTCATTCATCATTCCGTGGACGTATAACGCGACCGGCGATGGGTTTACGCGAGGACTTAACCGCATCGCCGCTTTTTTCGGATGGCAAATAGCAGCCGGAGTAATCGGGCTTGTCATCTGGGGGATGGGACGACATCAAGGCGGAAGCACTGTTATGCGCTGGCTTATGCGCATTCCCGTCTTGCTCGCGGCCGCGTTAGCTGTTCTGAGTGTCGGTGTGATCCTTTGGGCGAATCTGAGCAAGCCACCATCGGGCGGCTACGTACCGCCTGACAGCTCGAAAACAACAGCACCGCCTAGCGTCGAAACGCAGGCCGCAGCAACGGCGCTGGCTCCGAATACTGATCCTTCGGATGCGCCAACGCCAACGCAGGTGCTCCGCGTCAAAGCGCCACCGGCCGCGGCGGCACCCGGGTTTCATACCGATCCCTCATGCTGGGACACGCCGCGTGTTTTTCATACCGGCCCCCCATCAGAAGCGTTGGCCCAGCGTGTCGAGCGCACTGCGAATGTGACACGTGAGCCTCGTGATAACTCAGTGGTGTCGCCCAATGGGGCGTATAAGGTGTGGGTTGAGCTACCCAACAGTCCAGTCGGCTCCGTGGCGGACCAGGTTCTGTATGTCTACTCTGAACAAGGTCGGGTCACGCGGTTTTACCTGGCGCAGTCGCTGTTCCCGCTCGATCCTCGGTGGATTAACGAAAAGTTGGTATTTGTGCGAGTGCCCTGGGGGCGCGTCGCCTTTACGGATTTAGTCATCAATGCTGAGAACGGAGATGTTCTATACCAGGAAGAAGCCCGCGCCGGGCAGGACGCCTACGTGCAATACCAACAAGCTTGCGGGAATACCTGTCCGTGCGATCCTAATGCGCTAACTGATATTGCGCCGCCGGTCTCCGCACCGCGCGATGGACAAGTCATCGGATATTTGCAGTTGAACGGTGTGCTCAATCGCAACGTTGACCGTGGCGTGGCAGTAGTGCCCGGTACTGGCAAAAGTCCGTTGCCTGTCTTTGTAGAGGCAAACGGTACCAAAGTGGAGATCGTAAAAATCGCGGATCCTGATCAGATCGTAACCGACAACCATGACGAGTGGAGATCAGCTCTGGTCTACGCACGCGAACCCGATTGGTTCAAGATCGGGCTTACTGGTCAGGGCAAACGCAAAGTATGGGTCCGCGAGGCGGACGCCGGATCATACAAAACCATGCCGGAAATCCTGACCGGGCAACTGGCTTTTCTGGGCGAGCATTGGGACGGACGGCTCTGGGCGTCACCCGACGGCGAGGGTGGTTACCTCCACACCGCAATAAAGAACCCCGGCTTGCAGCGCCAGGAGTACTCAAGCACATTCACAGAACTGCGCGAAACCGATAGCGGGCCGTGGCTCAAAGTCCAACTCCATGAGAGCGATCCATGCGAAGGCGGCGAGATATCCGTCGCCGCGGTAGGCTGGGTACCAGCCTGGTCGCAAGACGGCAGGCTTGTCGGCGGATATCACCCGCGCGGGTGCTGAGGGTGTCTGTACAGAGAGCCTCGCAACTGACTGGAATACAAAGAAGTCGGCTACCGTCGCTGCAGTTCACTGGTGACGAGACCCGCATTTTGGCGACAATGCTTCGCTTAAGCCCCCCTATTAGATAAGTGCGGATTACCGCGCTGGTCGATTGACAGTCTTGGGTTGAGATGAGATATTGTATGCATATCTGCAAGAATTCGCAGGTATATGAATTACAGAATACGCAGGCTAACGATGGTGCAGGCGTAATGGAGGAGGTGCTGCTGTGCCGAGCAGACAGGTGGTCGCGAAAGAGCTCGCGGAGATTTTCAAGATCATTGCGCATCCCGACCGGATTCGGTTGATAGAAGAGTTGGGTGCTCGCGAGGCCGACGTGAATACGCTGGCCCAATCGTTGGAGTTGCCGGGGCCGCGTGTTTCGCAGCACCTGAGTTTGCTAAAGGCCCACCGTATCGTCGAGGAGCGACGTGAGGGGCGCCACCATTTTTACCATCTGGTGCAACCAGAGCTGGCTGGCTGGATTGTGGATGCGATCGCCTTCGTGGAAGGGCGCAGCAGCGCAATACCCAAGTCCAGAATTAACTCGGCGCGCCGGCTTTGGTCGGCACGTCAAACCCACGACTAGTGAACATTAAGAGGACTTTGATGCCTAAATTCGCCGCCGGAGTGGTTCGTTTTCAAAATGAAGTGTACCCACAGAAGAAAGCGTTGTTCGAAAGACTAAGCCTCGGGCAATCCCCCGAAGCCCTGTTTATTACCTGTTCCGATTCGCGGATAGAAACTGCGATGATTACCCAGACCGATCCGGGTGAGCTGTTTATCTGTCGCAATGCCGGCAACGTGGTGCCCCCCCACACCAATCACACCGGCGGCATGACGGCCTCTATTGAATTTGCCGTCGCAGCCCTTAAAGTGCCGCATATTGTTGTCTGCGGGCACACCGAATGCGGCGCCATGAAGGGCGCGATGAATCCGGAAGATTTGGACGGCTTGCCGCATGTGAAAGAATGGCTCAGCTACTGCAAAGCTGCTGTGGATATCGTGCAGGAGATCGGGCATGAGCATGATGAGAGCGCGCGCATGCGTATGCTGCTGGAGCAAAACGTGATTCTGCAGCTCACTCATCTGAAAACGCATCCGACCGTGGCTACCCGTCTGGCCGCCGGCAACCTGCAGTTGCACGGTTGGGTGTACGACATCAAGACAGGTGGCGTGGATGCGTATGATGAAACAAGTCGACGCTTCTTGCCGGTGGACCAACAGTATACGGCTTAGCCGCGTCGCACGCTGGAGCACACTGCGCCAGCACCAATAGACACAATTTGCTTGATGCCTGCGTCATCGTCGGGCTGGGTGCGTGAGCGCCCAGACACCGGCGGTGAGGTTATGCGAAGCTTCAGAGGAGTTCCCCATGAGACCAAGTGATGCGTCCAGGTTTTTTGATGCGTCGAATGTTCGCGGCGATGTGTTCGGCGGATTAACCGCCGGCATTGTTGCTCTGCCACTAGCGCTCGCGTTTGGCGAGGCATCTGGCGCTGGCCCGATTGCCGGCATTTGGGGGGCGATAATCGTTGGTTTCTTCGCCTCGCTGTTCGGTGGCACGGGCTCGCAGGTGTCGGGGCCCACAGGCCCGATGGTAGTGGTGTTCGCCGGTGTGTTCGCCTCTTTATCCGGGAATCCAACGTTAGTGTTCGCGGCGGTCGTGCTGGCCGGGCTGATGCAGATCGTGTTCGCGTTCCTTAAGTTCGGACAGTACATTCGCTTGGTGCCGTACCCGGTGATCTCCGGGTTTATGAGCGGCATTGGCTGCATCATTATCGCGTTACAGTTGGCGCGTTTGTTCGGGCACGAACCGGAGGGCGGCGGCACCATTCCAGCGCTCACAGCAATTCCGGACGCCGTAATGGACCCGAATGTGATCGCGTTAGGGATAGGTCTAGTGACGCTCGGGGTGATTTTCTTCTGGCCGAAGGCGTTGGGCAAATTTGTACCCGGCGCACTCGCGGCGCTGATTATCGGCACCTTGCTCAGCGTGGCCCTGCCGGGTGCGCCAGTGTTGGGTGAGATTCCCACAGGACTGCCGTCGTTTGTCATGCCGGCGCTTGAGCATGACACCTACCTGATTGTGTTCGAGGCCGCATTTGTGCTGGCGATCTTGGGGGCGATTGACAGCCTGCTCACCTCGCTGGTGGCCGACAACATGACCCGTACACGGCACGATTCAGATCGCGAGCTTTTCGGCCAGGGCATGGGCAATACCATCGCCGGTCTGTTCGGTGCAATTCCAGGGGCAGGTGCCACGATGCGCACGGTGGTCAATATTCGCAGCGGCGGGGCTAATCGCATCTCGGGCGTTATTCACGCGCTGGTGCTGTTGGCCATCGTCGTTAGTCTGTCGCCGTTGGCCGCGCAGATCCCGCATGCGGTGCTAGCCGGTATTCTGGTGAAGGTGGGGTACGACATTATCGATGTCGCGTATCTCAAACGCGCACACCGCGGTCCGCGCTGGGACTTGGTGTTGATGGCAATTGTGCTTGGACTGACGGTGTTTGTTGATCTGATCACCGCAGTGGGTGTGGGTGTGGTGTTGGCCGCGCTGGCCTTCGTCAAGAAGCTCGCAGACAATCAGTTGGAGGCGGCGAAGGAGTCATCCGTACGTTCAACGACAGAGCAAGAGCGGCAGTTACTTGCAGAGTCTGACGGACAGGTGACCATGTTCGACTTCGGCGGCCCCCTTAGTTTTGGTGCCGCGGCCGACCTTGGCCACTTTATTCGTGAGCGCATGAAGGGCAAAGCGAACGCGATTATTCTGGACTTCTCCCGGATGTCGTTTATTGATGTTTCCGCAGCTCGCGGCGTGGAGACCATTGCCTGTGATGCGCGCCATGCAGGAAACACGGTGTACGTCTCGGGGATGAGTGAGGATGTCGCCGAAGTGCTAAGCGGCTTGCAGGCGGATCATTGTCTCCCGCCTGACACAACCTATGAGCACCGCATCGATGCCCTAAAAGCTGCTGTCGCCGCCGTCAAAGCGGCAGACGGCAATGCCTCGACACCAACCTCACAGCCGGTGGCGACCTGATACAGCAATGGTGGCGTCCCAGTGTCCGGGACGCCACCGACCGAAATCTCGCGCGTGCGGCTAGGGCACTACACACGACGGCCCGGGGCTGCCGAACACGAACGCCTTCAAAATTGCGAGGTCGACAAAGTTCACCGTGCCGTCCTCGTTGAGATCGGCCGCCTCATCACTGGTAAAGAACACTTCTTTCATGGTGGCCAGGTCAACGAAGTTGACAGTACCGTCGTTGTCGAAGTCCGGGTCGCACCGATTGCCATACCCGTCACCGTCGGAATCAAGCTGACTTGGGTTTTCTTCACTCACACAATTGTCAACCGTATCTTCGACCCCATCGCCGTCCATATCAAAGTCTCCAAGCGTCGGGGATTCGATGAAGCCCTCGTCAAAGGCAAAGGGTACATTCGGGAGCAGCAGGGGATTGATGAACGTCATCACGCCATTGATCGAGGTGTACAGATTGATGCCGCTGAGGCGCAGAACGGCCCCGTTCAGTATCCGCAACCCGTCTTCGCCGTTGCCACTCAGGCCAAGGAGGTACAGGCTTTCGTGATTGCCGGCGCACAGGTTGTGACCGTTGCCGTTGTCAATAACGTCCTGCAGCCGAACGTCGCTGATTGTGCTGCTGCTGCCAACGACCAACTGCCCGATTTCGAAATTCTCATCACTCGGTACCACCGGGCCAATGTTAAAGCCCCCCACCTCCAGCCGCTGGGGCACTTGCCCATCCAGTTGCAGCGTGGCCGCGCGTAGTTGAAAGGTGGTTTCGACTGTGTGCTGAAAACTTACATCGTTCTCGCTTCGGACCTGCGTCCCGGTGCTGGCAACCAAGGTCACCTCACTGTTGGGGTTGAATGTCCCGCTTAGTTGTAGGACGGAATTGCCGCTTAGGGTGATGTCGGAAACACTGTCGGAACCGCCCCCCGATGCGCCAGCCAGGGTGCCCAGGTCGAGCGTGCCATCAACAATTGAGAAGCGGATCTTGCCAGCGCTGCTGGATAAGGTGCTTAGAGCGGACAAGTCGATGGAGCCGCCCGTGGCGGTTTGGATGTCCAGGCGGTCCTCACTATCGGTGGGCCCGGTGATCGACTGGAGTCCCGACAGATCCAGATGTGCACCGTCGTTGGCGATAAGGTTATGCGCATGAACGTTGCCATTGCTGCTATTAAAACCGGCGTTGAGACTGGACATGCCGGACAGATCCAGCAGTGATCCGGCACCGGATGCCGTGATCAGATTGAGTCCGCTGTTCGGCAATCCGGTCGAGCTGTAGCTCCAGACAGAGCTCCCTGCATGCAGTTGCCCGCCCGCCGTCACTGAGAAGATGCCACCATTCACCGACGATAGTGCCGGTAATGCCAGCAGGCCTTCGCTGCCGACTGCAAACTGCACCTGGCCGTCGGCACTCACCGAGCTGAGTGCATCCAGCAGCATCACGCCATTGGTGTTGACCTCGATATCCAGCCGGTCTTCATCGTCCGATGGCCCTGTGATTTGCGTCAGAGCGGACAAGTCCAGCGTGCCCGAGTCGGCGGCAATGACGTTGTGCGCGTGGACGTTGCCGTTGCTGCTGTTGAATCCGGCGTTCAGACTGGTCATGCCAGATAAGTCCAACAACGAGCCTGCACCAGAGGAACTCATCAGGTTGATTCCGCTGTTTGGCAAACCGGTGGAACTGTAGGCCCACGCGGAGTTCGCGGCGTGCAACTGGCCACCGGCGCTGATAGCGAATATTCCATCGGTCACCGATGACAGCGCAGGCAATACCAACTCGCCATCACTGCCGACGGCGAACAGCACCTGGCCACCAGCGCTGACCGTACTCAGGGCATCTAGTAACATGACACCGTTCGTGTTGACCTCGATGTCCAGCCGGTCTTCGTCGTCGACCGGACCGGTGATCGACTCGAGTGAGGAAAGATCAATGGTGCCACCATCCGAGGCGATGATGTTGTGCGCGTGAACATTTCCGCTACTGCTGTTAAACCCGGCGTCCAGATTACTCATGCCCGACAGGTCCAGTAACGACTCTGCACCGGAGGCCGTCATCAGATTAATGCCACTGTTTGGCAGGCCGGTTGAGCTGTAGACCCAGCTGGACTGGTTTGCCAACAACTGGCCCCCCGCGCTGATGGTAAAAATGCCGTCGGTGACGGAGGCGAGTGCGGGGAGGTTCAAACTGCCCTGGTCGCTAACCACAAACTGCACCTGGCCGCTGGCGCTAATAGTGGCCAATGAATCCAGGCGCATGACGCCGTTGGTGCTGACTTCGATGTCCAGCCTATCCTCGTCGTCAACGGGGCCGGTAATAGAGTCCAGCGCCGACAAATCCACCGTCCCCTCATCGCTGGCTACGATGTCGTGCACGTGAATGTTGCCGCTGCTGCTGTTGAACCCTGCGTTTAGACTGAGCACGTCAGGCAAGCTGAGCAGTGAGCCGGGATTGCTGGCCCGCAGAATTATGCGCCCCTGATTGTTGAAGTCCGTTGATGCATATGCGGCGGCGCCCGCCACGGTGATCTGCGCGCCGCCGATGGCGTCTAGATCGATGGACGCACCCGTGAGCGTGCAGCTTTCCCCAAGAAAACTACCGCCGTTGGCGGTGATATCTCCGGCAAGATTGCACGACACTGCGTGGTACGCGGTCGCCGGGGCAACGGTGAATGTTGCTGCATCCCCCAGTGTCAGGCTGTCGCTAGTGCAATCCCCTACGTCCTGTGTTGCGTTGCCCGTGCTGATGGTGGCATCCCAGTTTTGGAATGGCTCGTTGCAGGGAAAGTCTGGTGCGTCCCAATTGGCCGGGTCGCTGTAGTTGCCAGTGCCTCCCAGCCATTGCGTGTCTATGGCGTGGGCCTGTAGCGACAATGCGCTGGCCATCAATCCTGCGATGAAGGCCAGTCGCCTGTTTATCGCCTGCTCAGGCGAGCGGGTCGCCGTCCAGGGCCCAGAGAACATATGCATACGATCCTTCCTCCACAATTCGCCGCGCATATCTGGTTAAGCGTGATGAGGTCGGAGCAGGGACAGGCCGAGGGCATTTTTCTCGGTTAGTCACGCTACCGGGGCGTTACCGTCATAGATGCATAGGAGGTTTTTGTCCGACAGCCGGTGTTCGCTGGGGTAGCCGTAGGCGTTATTGATATAGCGGACGCCGTCCAGGGTGACCTGTCGGGTCACGTGGCTGTGGCCGTAGATATGCAACGCCGGACTGAGTTGAGTGACCTGATCGCCAAGCGCGTGACTGCCAAGTACGGGGTACAGATAACGGTACTTCTGAGGAATTTGTTCGGGCATGACATCGATACGCGGCAGAAAGTGTGAGAAGGTAATAAGTGTCGCGGCATCGGCGGGTGCTATGGCTGTGTTCATGCTGAGGAAGTGCTGGGTGATGTCTGCGGGCCTCATCTGATCGGGCCACCGGCAGGCGCGGAAATCCCCCCAGGCCCGACGCAGCTTTGGCTCCGGCTCACCAAAGGAAAAATCGTACCAGCTGAACAGCGGCATAATCGCCAGCTCGCCCTCGTGCCAGAGTTCCGTGCTTACGCCGCAGTCGTTTGCCGCCTCTAACACCAGGTGAAATTTGTCAATTGAGGTGAGCTCCGGCGCCCGATGCACCCACAGCTCGTGGTTGCCCGGTACATACAGCACCTGGCGAAAACGCGCCGCGACTGATTCAAAACAAACACGCAGTCGCGGCAGGTTGTCGGTCAAGTCACCCGCCAGAATCAATACATCATCCTGAAATTCGCTGGCTGACAGAGTGAGCAGCCAGTTCAGGTTTTCGGGGTAGTCGACATGCACGTCCGACACCGTGAACACACGCATAGAGAAATGGTCCTGTGACGCCGAAGCGGTCGTGGTGGGAGTCCTCGCGCCCGCTAGAGCAGGTCGCGCAACTTTTCCTGCATGGTGTCCAATTGCGCACGCAGTTCGCTTACCGTCTCCTCCAGCGCGCTCACACGCCCGACCACGTCAACGCTTACCTGTCCGGCGCTGGGCCCGACACCTTGGCTTAGAACCGAATCATCCACCTCGCCGGACCACAGGTGCGCATAGCGGGCCTCCTTTTGCCCCGGTGCCGGGGCCAAGCGGGTGACGCAGGCGCCGGTCTCCCGGTTGGCTAGGCTCTGTAGGGTGCTGATTACATCGCTCACATCCTTCAAATGATGAATGCGCGCGCCGCGCGTTTTGATCTCGCCAGCCGTTTGCGGGCCGCGTAGGAACAATACCGCTTGTACACCAAGCTCCCGCTGGGAAAAACGAAACTCATCGCCCAGCCGATCGCTAAGGCGATGGGCATACTTCAATACCCGACTGCCTGCACCCGAGCGCGAGCCCACGAGTGTATGGCGGGCGAGTGAGTCGACGGCATTCTGTACTTCCCCCTCGCTAAGCTGCAGCACGGGAAAGCGATTGGTCTTTTGATTGGCGGCCGTCAGCACGGCATTGATCGAAAGCGGGTAGTTGTCCGGTGTGGCGGCCTCTTTTTCGATCAGACATCCGAGCACACGAATCTCGATGTCGTTCAGCTCAATATCCATGCATTTTTCCGTTTGAGTCATATCGGTTCCAGTGTGTCGCCAATGCGAATTTTGCCCGGCGTAACCACCTGCGCAGTAATACCGCCGTGCCCCCGCATGGCCGCATAACCGCCAGTGCCCAGCGCGCGCTCCATTTGCGAGCAGGGTGCGCAGAGCCCGGTGCCCATCAGCACCGCTTCCCCCAGCCGAAATTCCCGCTCATTCTTAAGACCCAGCAAATTGAAGTCGCTGATGCAGATATTGCGCCTCAGGATATGGGGTGGCAACTCCGCCAGTCCACCCAGTGCGGCGATCACCGCCAGGTGCTCCCACTGAATCAGCGTCACCGCCCGCTTGCCTGGACGCTGGCGATAGTCCCCTTCAAGCCCAGCTGCACGAATGTAAGTGGCGCCAATCTCCTGCACCGGGGCTTTGCGGGCTGCTCGCACACCTATCCACCGAATTGTACCCACCTGGGCGTACTGGCTAGTGAGTTGTGCCAATGTCATTGCCATCACAGATCCAGGGTAATTTCGCCGTCGGGCGCTGCAGCCCGCGACTGGCACAAAATCATTGACTGCTCCCGCTGCGCGCTCGACAAGACAAAATCCCGATGCTCCACGTCGCCCGCCAACACGCCGCATCTGCACACGCCACATAACCCGTCAGAGCATTTAAGATCCACCGGGTAACCGGCTTCGATAAGCACCTGGGCGGCGCTCTTGTCGGCAGGCACGCTCACCCGCGCATCTGATCTGGCCAGGTGCAACTGGAACGATGTGTTGGTGTACTCGGGGGTTTCCGGTACGCTGAAGTACTCCCGGTGGACTGCCGCTTCGGGCCATCCAGCCGCCTCTGCGGCGACGAGTACCGCGTTCATATAGGCGTCCGGCCCACAGGTATATAAATGAGTACCCTCACGCGGCTCGACGAGCAGGCGCGTGAGGGAGGCGCGTGTACCTTCGCTTGACACATGCAACTGTACGCGATCGGCCCATGGCGCTGCCGCGATGTCTTCAATAAATCCGGCGTTGTTTCGGTCATGCACGGAGTAGTGCAGCACAAAGCTGGCATTCATTGCATACAGACGATGCGCCATGGCGATCATTGGGGTGACGCCAATACCACCGCCCAGGAGTAAGGAATGCGTTGCCTCTTCGACCAGCGGAAAGTGGTTAATCGGGCGTGAGACAAACAGTTTTCGCCCCTCGGTGAATATTCGATGCGCCAGCGCGGAGCCGCCACGTCCGTTGTCTTCGCGCAACACGCCGAGCACATATTTGCTGCGGTCGGCCGGATCGCCGCACAAGCTGAACTGACGCACAAATTCCGGTGCGATCACGATGTCTACGTGCGCGCCCGCCTCGAAGGCGGGCAACGGCTGTCCGTCAAGAGGCATCAGTTCGTATTTACAAATGTGCTCGCTCATGTGTGTGACGCGGGCAAGCTGTACTCTGAGCACGGGCGAATCGCCGAGGGGCGGGCGGTAGTGGTGCGCTGCCTGCTCGATTTCACCGCTCGCCAACCGCGCCTTGTATTGCGCCGGACTCAGCAACGCCTGGTACGCCTTGATGCCTGCTTCGCGGTCCATCGGAAACGGAAACGGGTAGGGCGGGGGTGCCAGATTAGCCGGGTACACCGCAAGTGTCTGCTCCTCGTACTTCAGTTCAAGCGCCGGTTGCAGTTCTCGCTGATTGTGCCCGTGCGCGGACGGTTGGTACGGGCCCTCATCAACCATCTCCAGGTCCCACCACCATTTCTTGTTGGGGTTAATGCTGCCGTGCCCCAAGCGATCATCTAACGCGGCCAGTTGTTTGGCCGCACCGGGAACGTTAGAGGCCAGCCAGCGGAACGGTGCTTCTGCAAACAGACCTTCCAGATTCCACGGACAGGTTTTCATGCAGCGCCCGCACATGGCACCGGCCGCGACGCCAAGCCGGTAGGTGGTGCACTTCTGGCTGTCGGACTTCCAGATTTCGTAGCCGTTGAACATGAGCTTCGGCCCGGCCGTGATGGCGCCGGAGGGACATTCACGCGCGCACTTGTTGCAATTGTTGCAAAAGTTTTGCAGGCCGAAATCAATCGGTTTGTCATGGATCAGCGGCATGTTGGTGGTAATGACACCAGACTTCAGCCGCGGGCCAAGATAAGGATTAAGGATAACTTCACCAATCCGGCTGACCTCGCCCAGCCCGGACAACAGGAGCAGCGGTGGTTGCAGTACTTCGCCGTCGATTACGGTGTGCGAGCGCGCACTGTAGCCCAGGTGGCGAATCTGATCGGCAATGATTCCGCCGAGTAAGGAGAAGCGCATATAGGCGCGCATCGATTGCGAGCAGGCGATCCAGTCGTCGCCGGACGCGCCTTCCATGGTTTCGTGCCCCTGGTCGATAATCACCGAGATGGCATTGCGGTGATAGGGCTCGATGGGCTCGCCGATGGCGTCGTGCGAGTAATAGGCCCAGTCTGGGCAGCGCGAGATACCTACCGCATCAGCCCCAAGAAAATACAACGCAGCCTTAATGTTCTGCGCGTTCACCTGCGCGTCTTTCGCGCTGGCATGCACCTGGGTAGCGGCTTCGCCATCCTGTAGCAAAACGAACGCGCCCAACGGGCGCCGGGGTGCGAATGCGCTTGGGTTCTTGCGCACGTAATTTCCGTTGCGCGCGTTGTCTTGTACTGTCTTACCCATATCGCCGAACAACGCGCGTGAGAACATGTCGGTGCGTTTGGGTACACGCGGGATACGTGGCTCGTCAATCAGTGTAGTAGGCGTGTCCACACGTTTGATTCGTTCAAACGGATATGCACCATCCACGAACGCTCGATGCGCGTAGGGCACGGCATTGGAGGCGCTGCGTGCGAAGCCCTTACCTAACCACCAGGCAGGGCCGTGCGTGCGCAGGCGGTCGCGAGTGCCGGCGTGTGCGAGCGGTTGATCCGGTTGCAGTGCGAGCGTGGTGGTGACGGCGGCGATGGCGAAGCGTCGACCCAGATAAGGATTGTTAAGGTGGGTGGTGCCATCCTCGGTGATGATCTGCGCGAGTCCGGCGGCGACCGCCAATTGATTAAGATTTACATCACTGCAGGCTTGTGTATGGGCGCGCGCGTCGTAACCCAACAGACGAACATAGTTCGCCAGGATGGCCGCGGTTTCCGACGCCCGCACGCAAGCACGGTGAGCTTGCGTATCGTGCAGCCAGTCGCAACCGCGTTCGCCGGCTTTGGGATCGCGCGGATACTCATACAGCAGCACCAGCGCGTGCGTGTGGTGATTGACGCGCGTCGGCGGAGCCTGCATGGATTCGCGCAGCTCCGCCATCACCACATCGATTCCTGAAGCGAGCGTTTTTGTTTGCTGGGTGCGCAGTTCGTGCGCTAGGGGAGCGATGTCCGGGTTGTCCAACGGCGTCGCCAGAAACATGCCGTCGCTGAGCGCACAGATGCCGGCCTGCGCCGTATCATGGTAGTAAGCGAACGACTTAAGATGCTGGCTGCGCTCGCCCGGTTGCGATGGGATCACGGCGCGTTCTTTCTTTACCAGCCCATCCCGAATGGCATCCAGCATGGCCTGGTAGCGGCGCATCGCGTTGATCAGGCTGGTGGGGTCGTCACTGCGACGGAAGGATACTGCTTGCATCGGCGGTGCGGCGGACAGATCGGGCATTTGCGCTTGCCGGGCCAGGCGTTCCAGTGGGAACGGGCCCAGATGAAACGGCCTGTTCTTGTACGAAAACAATCGCATGTCGGTGATGCTGGCCTCGCTGATACCCGGGGGGCTGATTATAGGTGGGATTGTAGCGGCGCGCATCGCGAACACACCTCGCGCCAAAGCGCCTGGACCACCCGCCGGCAGATTTTGGCATACTGGCGGGGTGTCGCCAGTCTTGCTGCGCCGTCTGAGGAAGTTCTGATGCCTAAATCGCCGTATCGTCCGTACTCACCTCACCCTGAGCAAGTCGCGCTGATGCCCTCGGTATCGGGCAATACCGTGAATGGTCTGGGCGAGACCGAGCCGCGCCGGGCCTCTCCCGTGTACTGGCACGATCCGCAAACCCTCGCGCACGGCGAACTACAAAAGTGGTTTTACACCCAAGATCCGGACAATAAGGCGATTGCTGCTGCACGGGCAGAGCGCGCTGTCGTGCTGGACATGAAAGTGCCGCCGGTCAGTGGGGCGCCGCTGCAACAGTCCGCGCAGGCGTGGACAGCGCAACTTAAGGCGCATGCAGAGAGCCTTGAGATGGAGTTGTTCGGCATCACCCGGCTACGCCCGGAGTGGCAGTTTGAAGGCGAAGCCCTCCCGTGGACCTGGGTGATCATGATTGGCGTCGCCCACAGTTACGAGGAGATCCGCCGCGCGCCGGCGCCTGAGGCAGGGGCAGAGGTTGTACGTCAGTACGGGCGCGGTACACGGGCCGCCAAGGAGGTGGCTGGTTTTATTCGCGCTCGGGGGTGGGAGGCCGATCCCCACGCCGGTCCGTTGGCCGGGCCGATGTTGCTGATCCCGCCGGCGATCGAGTGCGGTTTCGGAGAGCTTGGCAAGCATGGCTCGATAATCAACCGTGAGTATGGCTCATCGTTTCGCCTGGCCTGTGTACTCACCAATGCGCCGCTTGTCGCCACCGAGGCCGAGCAGTACGGCGTAGATGATTTTTGCGAACGCTGTCAGGTATGCGCCAACGCCTGTCCACCGGAGGCCATCCTGGCCGACAAGCAAACTGTTCGCGGGGCGCACAAATGGTACGTGGACTTTGACAAGTGCATCCCGTTTTTTAATGAGCATTTTGGTTGCGCCATCTGCATAGCCGTCTGCCCCTGGAGTATCCCGGGGCGGGGGCCGCGGATCGTGCAACAACTGGCGAGGCGAGCCGCCAAAGCCGGCGACACGCCCCCAAACGATAGTGATGAGAAGGGTTAGCGCCGCAGCAGGACCCTGTGGCGCCTGAAAGCGGCAGGCAGTGGCGGCCTAACTGGCTTTGCTGATTCTCGCCGGCACGTCCACGAGGCCTCGCGCCACGATCGCGCGGGCCTGCTCATCAGCGACTACATTGGTCGCCTGACCGGCCCGCTCGGCCTGCTCGAAGATGGCCTCGAGCCGACTGGGGATAATCTGCACGCGCTCGCGGACTTCTTCTTCGAGATGGTCGCCTAGATACTCAAGCCCAGCGCTCACGATGCCGCCCGCATTGATCACATAGTCCGGCGCGTAAAGGATGCCACGTTCTACCAGGCGCTCACCGTCTCTGGTTTCATCAGCCAACTGGTTGTTGGCCGCGCCTGCCACGACCTTGGCCTGCAAGCCAGCGATAGTGGCTTTGTTAAGCACGCCGCCCAGCGCGCACGGCACAAACACATCCACATCCTGTGTGGCGATAGCATCGGCCGGCACGGGGATGGCCTTGAGCTCGGTCTGGGCGCGTTGCACGTTCAGGGCGTTGACGTCTGCAACCAGTAGTTCGGCGCCCGCGTCATGCAACCGGCGGCATACGCGATACCCGACGTTGCCCAGCCCCTGCACGGCAATCCGCAAGCCATCCAAGCTACTGCGCCCCATTCGACGCGCAACTGCGGCGCGAATCCCCAGATAGACGCCGTATGCGGTCCAGGGGGACGGATCACCGCCCGCGCCTTCGCCTATCCGGGGCAGGCCCGCAACGTAAGGCGTGGACTGAGCAACGGCCTGCATATCGGCAGTGCTCACGCCCACATCCTCGGCGATGATGTAACGCCCTGCCAGGGTATCGATAAAACGCCCAAGCGAGACGAACATCTCCTCGGATTTCTCGACGTCAGGCTGACGTAGGACCACCGTCTTGCCACCACCCAGCGGCAATCCAACCATGGCATTTTTGTAGGTCATTCCGCGGCTTAGCCGCAAAACATCATCTAGTGCTGCCTGGCTGTTGGGGTAGGTCCAGAGCCGGCAGCCGCCTGCGGCAGGCCCCAGCGCTGTGGAATGGATGGCCGTAATCGCATGGAGTCCGGTTGCCGGGTCGTGAAAGTGATGCACTTCCTCGTGACTGTCGAACGCGCTGCTGTCGTATACGCTCATTTATATCTCCATGTTGTTATGTCGACCATCCCGTTCCTTGGGGAAGAATCGGGTTAACCCAATATAGCCCTTAGCACGACCAAAATCTTTGCAAAATACGCTTGTATCCGGCTAAATGCGCATAATTCATGTGGATAATTCTTCTGAATAGGTTTAATCATGCAACCAATTCAACTAGACAAAGCGGATCGCGCAATTTTGCGTGAACTCCAGCGCGATGCGAGCCTTTCGGCGGCCGATGTGGGGGAGAAGGTTGGCCTGTCTCAATCGCCCTGTTGGCGACGGATACAGCGGATGCGCGAGAAGGGGGTGATCCAGGGCCAGGTGGCGCTGGTAGACCGCAAACGGGTTGGGTTTAACACCATGGTATTCGCCACCGTGAAGCTATCGGCGCATGGGCGTAGCAAACTGGCAGACTTTGCTGAGGCTATTCAAAGGTTTCCAGAGGTACTTGAATGTTATGTATTAATGGGGAGTATGGACTTCATGCTAAAAATCGTTACCCAGGATGTGGAGGCTTACGAGCACTTTTTCTTTGAGGATCTGTCACAGTTACCGGGTGTGCATGAGATCAACTCCACCATTGCGATGTCGCAGATCAAGCATACAACCGCGTTGCCTCTGTAATCGGGTGAGCCGACGGCGAGCAAGCCTGCGTCGTGTTGGGTATTCTGCGGGTCGGGATCAGCCCGACAAAGGGAAGGAACAACCATCGTGAAGCTCTCCGATCAGCGCCTGCTAAAAACCAATGCGTATATCAACGGCCAATGGGTGCCGAGCGACGATGGCAGTACCGTCGCCGTGAGTAATCCGGCAACGGGAGCCGTTATTGCCGAGGTGGCAAAGTGCGGTGGCGCCGAAACCCGTCGAGCGATTGAGGCGGCGGAGGCGGCCATGGTGCAGTGGCGAGCTCAACCTATAAAGACACGTGCGGCCATTCTGCGCAAATGGTTCGAGCTGATGATGGCCTCGCAGGAAGACCTGGCACAAATTCTCACCGCGGAGCAGGGCAAGCCGCTGGCGGAGGCACGTGGCGAAATTGCTTACGGGGCTAGCTACATCGAGTGGTTTGCTGAGGAAGGCAAGCGGGTGTATGGCGATGTGATCCCAGCGCCCGGCGCCGACAAACGGATTGTGGTGATTCGCCAACCCGTCGGGGTCGTGGCGTGCATTACACCGTGGAATTTTCCCAATGCAATGCTGACCCGAAAAATCGCCCCGGCGTTGGCGGTGGGGTGTACCGTTGTGTGCAAGCCAGCTAACGCGACGCCACTGTCGGCGTACGCCTTTGTGGAACTTGCCGAGCGCGCAGGGGTTCCTCCCGGCGTGATCAATATGGTGACCGGCCGCACCCGCGAGATAGGCGAAGAGCTCACCTCCAACCCCACCGTGCGCAAGCTCACCTTTACCGGGTCCACGCCGGTGGGCAAGAAACTCACCGCGGACTGCGCGCGCACGATGAAGCGCACGTCGATGGAACTGGGCGGCAACGCGCCGTTCATCGTGTTCGACGATGCCGACCTGGACGCCGCAGTCGCCGGCGCGATTATTTGCAAGTTCCGCAACGCCGGGCAAACTTGTGTGTGTGCGAATCGGCTGCTAGTGCAGGACGGTGTTTACGATGAGTTCGTGCGCCGGTTGACCGCCGCGACCAACGTGCTGAAGATGGGTGAGGGTACCGAGGAAGGCGTGACCGTTGGCCCGTTGATCAATGAGAAGGCCGCCAACGATGTGTTGGGTTTTGTCGAGGATGCCACCAGCAAAGGCGCTCAAGTGCACACGGGTGGTAAACGGGCATCCCTGGGTACGTGTTTTGTTCAACCCACTGTGTTGACACAGGTGACTCGCGACATGCGGGTGTTCAGTGAGGAGATTTTTGGCCCTATCGCACCCGTGTTCCGCTTCAGCACGGAAGCCGAGGCGATCCACCTGGCTAACGACACCGAGTTTGGCTTGGCATGCTATTTCTACGCGCGGGACATCGGGCGTATCTGGCGCGTGGCTGAAGCGCTGGAGTACGGCATCGTGGGTATCAACGAGAGCATAATCTCCAACGAGATGGCGCCGTTCGGCGGAGTGAAAGAATCGGGCCAGGGCCGCGAAGGCTCGCGCTACGGGCTGGACGACTACACCGAACTCAAATACATGTGCATGGGCGGCATCGAGCAATAATGAGCCAATACGTCTCATACCTGGAGGGCGCCATCGACGGCACGCGTTTGCCGGCCGGGCAGGTACATACTTTGCACGAGGGGCGTCCCATTTGGGTCCATTACGACCTGGAGCGCGTCGCGCAGAAGGTGGATCGCGATGCCATCGGCCAAGACGGCGATACGTCGTTGTGGCGTTATCACGCGCTGCTGCCGCTGCCAGAGTCGGGCAAACGAATCTCGCTAGGCGAGGGCATGAGCCCGCTGCTGCGGTGTGAGCGACTGGGGCAGGCGTTGGGGCTGAATCAGTTATACGTCAAAGATGAATCGCAAATGCCCACTGGATCGTTCAAAGATCGCGGGCAGACTGTCGCCATCAGCATGGCCAAGCATTTTGGTATCGACGCCGTCGCGATTCCGACCGCCGGCAATGCCGGCGGTTCGATGGCAGCCTACGCGGCGCGGGCGGGTATGCAAGCCTACGTATTCATGCCGCACGATACCCCGATCATTAACCAATACGAGACAGTGCAGGCCGGCGCGCATGCTTATCTGGTTAACGGTTTGATTAACGATTGCGGGCGCATTGTGCTTGAAGGCAAAACCCACAAAGGCTGGTTTGATCTTTCTACCTTGAAAGAGCCCTACCGAATAGAGGGCAAAAAGACCATGGGGCTGGAACTTGCCGAACAGTTTGGATGGAGCTTACCCGACGTCATTTTATATCCTACCGGTGGTGGCACCGGGTTGATTGGCATGTGGAAAGCGTTTGCAGAACTGGTGAGCCTCGGCTGGCTGGAACGCGAGCAGTTACCACGTATGGTCGCGGTGCAGGCCGAAGGCTGCGCTCCCATTGTGACGGCGTGGGATCGCGGGGAACGTTTTGCCGAACCGTTTGAGAACGCGCAAACCGTCGCGGCCGGCCTGCGTGTACCCGTTGCAGTCGGTGATTTCATGATTCTGGATGCCGTCAGGGCCAGCGGTGGCTGTGCAGTGGCTGTGGCCGAGGAGCGGATTAAGCCTTGGATGAAGCGCGGCGCGGCGCTAGAGGGTATTTCGATCGGACCGGAATCTGCCACTTGCCTGGCCGCGGCGGACATGTTGCGTCAGCAGCAGTGGCTGGGCGCTAACGAACGGGTGGTGGCTTTTAACTGTGGTGATGCCAGAAAGTATCCGGCGTTGTTGCACGCGGAATTGCCGCAGATTGATATAACCGAACCCCTTGAGTGGGATGCGATTGGGTAGGGCCCTGACACAACTTATCTCAATGGGCGTTAAACCAGAGCGCTTGCACGCTCGCAACGTTCAGATGCATCGTGTACATTTTTCTTTGAATTCCGGCTTTAATGGAACGCTCTTGATAGTAAGAACGACTTTTTTCGCATCCGCGTTTGTAATGTTTGGCGTACTCGCCGAGGCTTCCAACGCCGAGCCGGCGAGCGCGACCGATGCTCAGATGATGAAGAAGGAAATGGCGGCGCGCGTGGATAAGGCCTCCGAGGCTGAGGCAGACCCATTGCGCTGCAGTCCCGATGGCATTGGCGTGGGCGGTTTCGATCTGCTCTCGTACCGTCTGCCGGATGGGCCGGTCAAAGGCCAGCGTGAGTTTGCCCACAGCGTTGGCAAGCTGACCTATCTGTTCGCCAGTGCTGAGCATCAAGCATTGTTTGCCACTGATCCCACTCAGTATCTGCCACAGTACGGTGGATGGTGCGCTATCTCGCTCGCCCTGGGTGGCCTGACCTGCCCGGATTATGAGAACTTTCAAATCGAAGACGGCCGGTTGTTTTTGTTCGAGACCACCGGTTTCACCAACGGTCGCGTACTGTGGAACAGCGATGCCACTGCCTATCGCGGCAAGGCGGATGATAACTTCCACCGGTTGATCACTGGGCAATGAGCATCGCCGGTTCGCGCCCGAGGCGGCAACGGCGCACGACCGGCATTGATTACCGCCGTGCGTTGTTGTTGAGTTGTTGCGCCACGTTGTGCTCGGCCTGCACTCAGGAGCCTGTCGAACTTAAGATTCTGGTCTCCACGGAGGAGCCTGCTGACACCATCGCACAGGCCATCATTCCCTTGTTGGAAGCTGAGGGGTTTGAGGCAAGCATCGCCGAAGTCAAGGCGCCTGCCGATATCTTAATCGCGCTGTTCGAGGGTGATGCGCAACTGGCCGTGACCGAAGAGCCGGCCTCGTTGTACGAGGGGTTGACCACCATCGTGCCGCTTTACCCCAGCGTATTGCATGTGATGCATCGTGCTGACCTTGAAGCCAACTCATTCGCCCAACTACTGCGTGGACGCAACGTGTATGCGGGCCCGCCCGGCGGTGCCGCGCAGCGGTTGCTCAGCGATCTGGGTCGTGACTTTAACATCGCGCCATCCGAATACACTTTGCGGGATGATCCTTGGACCGTAATGCCGGACGTGTATTTTGTGTTTGGCGGGCTGTTGGACACCGATGGCGTGCAGAGCCTGCAGCCATATCGGCTGTACGGTTTTGGCGATGCCGACAAACTGGGGCGTGGTACGCTGGCCGAAGGCATTGCACTTCGCTACCCGAACGTGCGTACGTTTATTCTACCGGAAGGCCTATACGGGTCCATCAACGCAGCGCCAGTACTCACCCTGTCGATCCGCGCCATATTGTTGGGTTCGCCGCACTTGAGTGTGCAGACGAGTAATACCCTGATCCGAACGCTGATTGAAAATGCGCAGGCAATTGCTACCCGATATCCTTTGGTGGTGCGTGAACTGAATCCGGCATTTGATCCTTCGCAACTGGTGCAGCCGCTGCACGCTGGGGCTCGGCGATTCGTCGATCGCAACGAGCCCGGGCTTCTGGAGCGCTACGCCGATGTAATCGCACTGGGCTTAACACTCGCCGCAGGCTTTGCCAGCGGCATCGTTGGCCTTTACCGCTATGGGCGCCAGCGGCGCAAGGATCGGGTGGACATATATTACCAGCGCATTCTGGATGTGCGTAAACGTATTCACTCGCAGATGTCGCACGAGGAATTGCGCCGGTTTGCGTTAGAGGTGCGCGGGATTCAGGAAGAAGTCTTCGCGCTGTTGATCGATGAGAGCGTGAGTGCGGATGAGACGTTGACGATCTTCCTGGACCTATCCAACCAGGTACTCAAAGAACTCGAGCCGCAGTTGGTCGGCTAGCTCCACGCGTCAGCCCGTGCCCCTTCAGCAGGGCACGAGCCTGAACGTAAATGGTTAGACTTAGCTGCGACGAACGCGCACCATGCCCAGCAGTGCTGATCCGAACAGCCACAGCGCGCCTGGGATCGGTACCACGGTGGTCTCAATTGGATTAATGCCATCCACCCATCCTACGCGCGCGGCGTGCAGTGAATCGATGCCGCCGTCGTTGCCGTAGCTCAGGCTGTCGAGTTCCAGCGTGTGGAACCAGATCCCCAGTTCCGGGCCAAAGCCGGTATTTCCTGGGAGGGCACTCATGTCCAGATCGATCATCGAGAACGTAATGCTGCCGTTCGGGTTGTTGACCAACGTGAAGGCGTCGTCGTAGCGCGCATTCAGCGCGCCTTCGTAGCTGTTGTTGGGTACCGGCCAGGGGCTCTCATTGTAAGTGTACGCGCTGACGGTGCCCGGATCGGCGAAGCCGTCCAGATACAGCATGGTGTGTTCGTGCACGCCGGTGCCGTCAGCGTCGGGTTTGGGACCGTCGGTAATAACCACTTCAATGGCGTTGGCCAAACCACCGGCGTTCGGGCTGAACGTAGCCACCAGGTCCAGCGTCTTGGCGACATCATCAAAGTTCAGGTACAGCGATTCAACCAGGCCAGCGGCTGTGTTGTACCCGAAGCTGCCCGCCAGGCTGTCGGCCGAGCACATGCCGAAGCCGGCAGGCGCGCAATTCGGGTTGTGCAAATCCTCGTGAGAGAAACTCCACTCGTAAGTGGTGGCTGAGGCGGTTGCTGCGCCGATCAGGCCAGCAGTGAGTAGGCAGGCGCGCGCGGCGCGTGATGCGAGTAGGGTCATTTGGCTCTTCCTTGAGGTAGATAATTGGTTCGGGCGCTGCGGATCCGTCGCAGCCGTATAGCCGTACCTTGAGCAAGTCGTGTGCCAAGGTGGTTAAGTGATTGATGAAAGGGAAGGGTGGGCGAAGCTGCCGCCATTATGTTTGGCGCGCGCGAGGCAGACTGTAAAAGGGCCCGACAGGCCTCGCGTTGTTATGTCTGCGAGGTCATGCCGATGCCTCAGGCGACCGCCCATGCAATGGACGATCATCACCCTCGTTAGGGAGGTTGGCTTACCACCAGCTGATGTACAGGCCGGCCAGCATTAATACGACCACCAGCGTGGCGAGATTGAAGCTACTGCTGGTGGAAGTATCGACCTGCGCGTAATCAATCGCCTGGGGATGCTCGCCGCGCGCTTGCAGCGCCGAGACGCCAACGCCGATCAGTACGCACAGCACGAAAGCCAGTCCCACTCGATCGATAAACGGCAGCGCCGGCCACAGCAGCTTGAATCCCAGCGACAACACGGCCGAGCCAATCGCCGCGGCTAACGCGCCATCAGCGGTTGTCTTGTTCCAAAATATCGCCAGCAGGAAGATTGCGACCACGCCCGGTGTGAAGAAGCCAGTGAACTCCTGGATGTACTGGAAGGCCTGATCAAAATTACCCAGCAGCGGTCGTGCCACAAATGTGGCGATGATCAGTGCGCTCAGGCTGACCAAGCGTCCGACCCGGACCAGATGCTGCTGGTTCTTGCCCGAAGCCGCAACGCTGTGCGAATACACATCCATAGTGAATATGGTAGAGATGCTGTTGGTCATCGAGGCGAGCGAGGAGACAATGGCCGCGATCAGCGCCGCGAACACCAGCCCGGCGAAGCCGGCCGGGAGCAAGGTCATGACGTGTGGGTAGGCCTGGTCTGGTACTTCCAGATCGGGGGCAAGGACTACCGCCGCGATACCGGGTAACACGACCAGCACTGGCATCAGCATCTTCAGGAACGCGGCGAACACAATGCCTTTCTGGGCCTCGCGCGCGTTCTTGGCCGCCAACGCGCGCTGAATGATGTATTGATTAAAGCCCCAGTACGACAAGTTCATAATCCACATGCCGCCGACCAACACCGAAATGCCCGGCAGGCTGGCGTAGTGCGGGTTGTCTTTGGACAGGATCATATCGAACTTCTCTGGAACCTCCTGCAGCAAAATGCTGAAGCCGGCGAACACGCCCGCGCCGCCGGAGATTTCGTTCATCGAAATGTACGCAATCATCAGTCCACCAAACACCAGTAGCACCACCTGGATGATGTCCGTGAGTGCGACGGCCTTAAGCCCGCCGTACAGTGAGTAAGCGGCGGAGAACGCAGCAAGAAGTACCAATCCGTAGGTTAGGTTTAGTCCGGTGACCGTATTGATGGCGAGTGCGCCCAACCACAAGATGGAGGTGAGGTTCACGAAGACATAAACCCCCAACCAAAAGAAGGCCAGAACGGTGCGTACGCGGGAATCGTAACGCTGTTCCAGAAACTGAGGCATGGTGTAGATCTGGTGCTTTAGGAAAACTGGCAGCAGATATTTCCCCACGATAATCAGGGTAATCGCTGCCATCCACTCGTAGGAGGCAATCGCGATTCCCAGCACGTACGCTGAGCCGGACATGCCGATAATCTGCTCCGCCGAAATATTCGCTGCAATTAGAGATGCACCGATGGCCCACCAAGGCAGGGAACGGCCCGCCAGGAAGTAGTCTTGGGTATCTTTCTTATGCCCGCGTTTCTCGCGTGACACCCACTGGGCGAGCAGTAATAGTGAAAATGCGTAGACCGCTACCACGGCAAAGTCCAGACTTTCAAGATGCATGAGATCCCCCCCAGGTTCCCGGATAGCTGATATTCAAGCGCCGAGTAGTGTATCCGGCCTGTTTGTTCTTGTCGCGCGTGGCGCAGTTTTAAGTATTCTTCTTCTCTTTTTGCGAAGGGTAACGGGCGCCCGGGAGCGCCAGTGAGCAGAGCGATGTGGCATAATCCCGCTACCACGTTCGCGTGTCCCGCACGGAGAGACTCCTGAATTATATAGATACTTTCTTGATCCACTGTTATCGATGGGTGAAGTACGTGGTGTTGTTCGGCCTAATGACGACCGGATTGGCCGCATTACCCACTCACGCGCAGGCCCCCCTGGCGTCGGCGCCCCCCCAGGCGGTCGCTGAGGTCGCCGTACAATCCCAAGCGTCCGAGGCGGATCCGCTGGCGGAAGAGGTCTCGCTTGAGGAGGCCGGCAAGACGGCGAAACATCTCGGCGTCAGAGTCTTCTGGGCAGCACTGGTACTGGGGATGACCTTTGTATTGGTGAAGGCGGCAGTATTTGTGCTGGACCGGCTCGCGGAACAAAGCGCCCGGCGGCGGTTGCTGTTCAAACGTCTCGCGCCCGTGGTACGGCTGATTCTCTGGGTGTTTGGTCTTTACGTCGTCGTGCGGGGCATCTTCAGGGTCGATGCTACCAGTTTCCTTGCTGCGGCAACGGCTATCGGCGTTGCTGTGGGGTTCGCTGCACAGGATATTCTTAAGAACATTTTCGGCGGTCTGGTGATCATCTCCGACCGGCCATTTCAGATTGGTGACAAGATCCGGGTGGGCAGTACCTACGGCGAGGTGCTCTCGATCGGGCTGCGCTCAACGCGGATTGCGACGCCGGATGACAATCTGGTGACCGTGCCGAACTCACAGATTGTGAGCGATCACGTCGCCAATGCGAACGCCGGCGCACTTGACTGTCAGGTGGTCACTGACCTGTATTTGCCTGCGTGGGTAGATGCCACCTTCGCCAAACGATTGGCCTACCAGGCTGCTGCGAGCTCTCAATACGTGTATCTAAAAAAACCTATCGTGGTACTGGTGCTGGATGAATTTCAACACACTACCTTTGTGCTGCACGTGAAAGTTAAGGCTTACGTGCTCGATACCCGTTACGAATTCTTGCTGATGAGCGATATCACCGAACGAGCAAGACGGGCGTTTCGCCAGGCCGGCCTGGTCGGCGATACGCACGGTGCCCAAGCCTATGTGCAACTGACGCCGCAGAGTCAATCTGCACCTATTGCAGCGGATGGGTTGGGTGGGTTGCCGCCCACACACCGCGTGAGCCCATAGCACCAGATGCATAGCGAGCAACACAAGCAGCGGCCCGAATCAGCGGCTGAGCCCCTGGCGGCGACCACCAACCCTTATCAACCGTATCTCGATCAGATCAGTGAACAAGTGCAGGTGCAGATCAGCGCGGCGCTCGACGCCTATTTTTCACATCTGCATAAGGACGTGATTCAGCCGATTCATCAGGCGGCACAGAAGTCTGCTAACACGCACGCCGCGCTGCTTGCCGACGTGACGGCGCCCGGTACGGAGTCAGGCACTGAGGCGACCGACTTATCGGCGACGCACGCCGGCATTGCATGCGCCCACTACCGGCGCCGGGCAACGATCGCGCTACTGCCGTTGCTGCAGCACCTGTCCGGCCCTGATCTGAGTGCTCAAGTGCGCCGCTATCATAGAGTATTCGAGAACACTTTGAGCCAATTGATCGAGGACCTTCCGCGACAATGGCCGGTGATGCCAGCCACCCCGCGCTTACCTCAAGCACCGGCGAGGTCCTGGTGGCGCCGAGCGCTTGGCCGCGGGCGGCGCACGCCGTCGGCGGTTGGACCGCCCAGCGCGATGCTTGGCCAACATGTGGTTGCAAAGTACGTACGCACGTATGTGATGCCGGCGATTAACGTTGAATTACAGCGTATGTTGAAGGGGTTGTCGGAAACCGTATTAGGCATCGAAGAACAATTGGCTGGATGGGCGGGCGAGGTGCTGCTCAGCGAGATCGCCTTACGCACACGTTGCGATGACTTGCCAACACCGCTGGCGCTGAGCACTCAGAGCAGTGAACTGGGCAGCGAAAATCTCGACCGGTCCGAGGATGTGCCCATCGCCGATGGTGAGCCGGTTGAGGCAGGCGCCACGGAGCTCTGGACAGAAAGCCAGGCGTCGCAGTTTGAGGCAGTACGCGTTGCCGCGTTGGCCATGCAAGAAATGCTGGCACAGGTGTGCTCGCCGGAGTGCGTCACCTGGACACCGCCGAGCAATACGGCCGATCTGCTGGGTGCCGAGGGACTGCGGCAACAACTCCACCGCCTGCAAAGCCCGGCGCCGATGCGTGTCACGCCCGTTCTGAGCGTCGAGGGCGGGCCATCTCCGGCGGACCGTTGGGAACGCTGGTTCAAGCAATCGGCGAACCGGCTACAGACGATTAATACGCTGCTGAACCTGCGTGATTCGGTAGAGCTTGCACGCCAGGCATTTGTTGTGAATGCCGTCGAACAGCGGGGCGTACCCTACGAAGCCTCACTGGCGCAAGCGCTAGAGACGTTGGAACTGTTGAGCGAGGCTAGCGCTAAGGCATTTGAGTCTGCCTCATTCAGCAATCGCTATGCGTTGTCGCGGGCGCTGCGCATGCAACGGGATAAAGCCAGACGTTCGGTTGATGAGAAGGTGTTGACGCCCTTTCGCAACAGTCTGGCGCATCGTGCGCTGGAGCGACAGTTTGACGCCGACACCGAAAATCTACGGGACACGCTCTCGGCCTTGCCCTTGGAAATTCAAGTGCATGCTGATACCGCGACCGGCATGGCAAGCGTCGGCGCACGTGATATTGCGCTGCGTTGGGCGTTTACCCAAGGCTTCAACGACCGCTTTTTCGATGCGCGCCGCAAAGTGGTGCACGACCTGCGTGCCCAATTGGATGCGGTGAGCGCTGAGGTAGCTGATGTTGTCACCATCGTCGGTTTCAATCAGGGCGCTGCGGTAGAGGAAGTTCGTGACGGTATTCGCCGATACCGCAGCGACCCGGAAGCGTTCGGGACGGCGCTCGCTGATGCGCGGGAGTTGACTACCAACGGGCTGCAGAGGGCTCAAGAAGTCCTCCATGCGCAGCAGGGAATAACACTGGTGCACCTGCGCGATGCTGCCGAGGCGTTGTTCGAGGTCGAATCAAATAGTTGGGATCGGATCTTGGCATGTTTGGAGATCGGGCACGCGCGCCGCAGCAGTAGCACCTCAAAATCGCAGGTCACCTGGAGCAATTTCGCGCACGGGCTCAACACCAAGTGTAGGGCGGGCATCGCGACGGGTTCGAAAGTAATCGGGTACTGGGTCGGCACGGTCCGGCGTCAGGGCACCAAGGTGTTGCAATGGGGGCGTAGCGCCGTTGGCGCAGATACCGCTGAGCAAGAGGAGTCACAGGACACCCTTGAAGCACTGACCCGGGTCGATCAAACGATTGCCGAGTTACCGGTGGTATACCGTCGTCTGTTTTCTTTTTATCCCGTGCGCGATCCCAGCTTGTTGAAGGGCCGTCAACAAGACGTGCGCGCAGTGTCCCGGCACATTGCCCGGCGGCGGGGCGGTCTCACAGATGCCCTGCTGCTTACCGCGCTGCACGGCGGTGGGCTTACCAGCTTCACGAATGTGTTACGAAATGGTGTATTGCGTGATTCCCGCGTGAGCGTGCTTAACTTAAGCACGCGCATCGACAGCGAAGCCGAGTTAGTCGCTCTGTTGGCCAACACTCTATCGCTCGCGCCGGCTGCAGACACGCCTGACAATGTACTGCCAGATACGCTGGAACAACTGGAGCAGCGAATACTAACGCACGCGAATGAGGATGATTCGAATGTGTGCATCGTTGAGCATTTTGAGCATGTGTGCCGGCGCCAGATAAACGGCGCGGAGCTCGCGCGCCGAGTAATAAGGCTGATGTCACGTACCGATGCTTGTATGCAGTGGATTATCACCAGCGGTGACTTCGGTTGGCAGTTGATTAAGACCTTCGAACCTGCCTCGGCTCAGTTGGTTACCCAGCACGAGTTATCGCCGATTGATCGTAAGGCGCTGGAAGCGATGATAATGGAGCGACATCGGCGCAGTGGGTTGGCGTTGTCTTTTGAAGTGCCGCGCGGAGTCAATCCAATTCTGCGACGACGTTTGCGTTTGAGCCGGTCAATCAGCAAGCGCCAGGAACTATTGCAGGACGCCTTTTTTGACCGATTGTATGCCCGCAGCGGGCAGAACATCATGCTGGCTTTTTTTTACTGGATTCGCTCAGTGAATATCGATAAGGAGAGTGCCACGGTGCACGTGAGTCAAGTGGAGTCCCTGCGCTTTGATTTCCTGGACAACCTGTCGCTGACGCACTCATTCGCGCTTAAGGCACTGCTGGAGCATGTGACACTCACTGTCAAGGAGTACGCTGATGTGGGCGAAATGCCGGTGACAATGTCGGAGGATCTGTTCGAATCATTGCGCAACTACGCACTCATTGACGTCGTGACGGACGAGGAGGGTGGCGCAACGGACGAAGTGCAACAGGATGAGCCTCGTTATCGCGTACGTCCACTGATTATTCACCCGGTGGTTGAGCACCTGCGTCGGCGCAACATCGTGCATTGATCAATCTATGGTTCGTATGTGCCCGGATGAGAGACAGAGACCGGATGCGTGCTTGCACCAACTAAACGATACGCCTTTGTCAGGGAACTGTCAGGGATGCTCATAGCGGCTTGTTGTCCCCACGGTGATCGGGTGTAATTTTCTTAACGCCCCATCCGCACAGTGAGGATAGCCAATGAAAAACGGACAGCTCGGACGTATTGTCATTTGGGGGCTTGTCGGCGTGATCTCGGCACTGTTCCTGTTGTCGGCACTGCCGAAATTCACCATGCCCGGGTGGGTGGGACGCTTTGAGGCCTGGGGCTATCCGGCGTGGTTTCTCTACCTCATCGCGGCGCTGGAGTCGGCCGGTGCGATTGGGCTGCTGATCCCGCGACTGGCGCCGTTCGCTGCTGGCGGGCTGATCGTGATCATGATCGGTGCCATGTACACCCACCTTACCCACGATCAAGGGATTTGGTGGAATGTCGCCTACGTCCTGAGCCTGAGCATTATCGGAGTCTATCGCTGGCGGTCGGAACGGCGGACCCCGAATGCCCACTGATGCTGCTGTGTTCACTTTGAGATTTCATCCAACATATTCGATATCGAACGAAATGCCCATACGTAGGCGTTTGCACTACCTGGTCGCTATGCAGCAGTGGACCTTCGCTATTGACTTATGGTTGTCGGACGCCAAACAAGCGAGAAACTCGTGTTGGATTTGGGGGTATGCGGCCCCACAGAACTGACGAAGTAACGCCATGCGCTCGAACCGATCTCGCCAGGCATCGAGTACGCCCGGAGCAGCCGGCCCGTTGAAGGAGAGCTCCTGATCTTCGACCGTAAATGCCTTGGAGATCGAGAAACCGGCTTCGCTCAGATAATTGTGCAGCTTGTGACCCATGTGGAAATCGTAGTGCCCAGCCAAGAGGACCTTCTTGGCGTAGTCGCTAAAGATTGATCTGATACGATTGCTGAGCGGCTCGTGCCCGAACAGATCATCGACTTCGCGGCGAGCAGGGATCAACGTAGGCATCCCATGACGGTTTGCAAGGAACCCGTCGGAGCGACTGAGTCGGTCGCGGTTCTATCGCAGCGATGCTTCCCTAAGCACCAATATCGATCGCACCACTCCACATCCTGCCTAATTGCAGTCCACAGCACTGGGGCCTGGCGGACCGAACACTGCGGATTTAAAGAGTCCTAGGTCTGTAAAACTCACGGTCCCATCGCCGTTCATATCCGTGTCTGGGTCTTCGCTGAAGAACGTTTCCTTCATGATGTTAAGGTCTAAAAAGTCAACGATACAGTCGCCGTTGAAATCACCGTCACAGATGTTTCCAATGTTATCAGCGTTGGTATCTCTTTGATCTGGATTGGCAATCTCGGTGCAGTTGTCGGTGTTATCCAATACTCCATCAGCATCGGTATCGGCCAAGGCGATGACCGATTCGTCCAAGAGCATGAACGCTCCACCGCCGGGTGCTACGGCGCTGATGCGTATCTGTGAAGCGAATGCAACGATCGGAGCATCAGGAGGAGGTCCGTTTGGCGGAACGGTTTCGACACTCATTGACGCGCCCATGTAGGTGGTTCCCCCCACTGTGATCAGGGTGGGCTCGATATCATCGAAATCCACATGCCACGTACAGACCGAATGCCCATCTACTACGGCCGTTGTGAAGGTATGGTTACCATCGTCGCCAGTCTCGTCGTCCTCGCCATCGCCGTCGTCTACGCTGGCTTGTTGGGTCTCGAAATCCGGTAGTTCGGCCATCAGGTTCCCCGACTCGTCAAAAACCCGTAAGACAAGGGGGCCACCATTGTTGACAGGGAATTCAGCGTCGAAGATCCTCGCTCCACCTTCTTGCCGAAACCGGATCGAGGCCAAGAGTTGATCCGGCACGCCATTGAGTTGACCGAACGCTGTACTGGTGAGTCCCTCGCCATTGAGCGATAGATCTACTTCCGCGAGCTCGCCGGACCAGCGGATAGCCTCGCCAACGTCAATTGCCACGCCATCGTGCCCGCTCTCGTTGATGTTGCCTACCCGTAGGGCGTCCTCAGGTATGCCCTGCAACTCCAGGGTAGCGCCCCCAAGGGCGCCGTGAGAGAGGCCGTTGTGCAGCACAGCAGTGGCAGAGCAGCTGGTGAAATCGAGCCTGCAATTGGACGAGCATGCTAATGTGCCGCCATCGAAGCCGATGTCAAGACATGTCTTAGAGTGAAGATCCGCACCATCGCATTGTTCGCCGCTGTCCGCGATGCCGTTGCCACACGAGGTCGAGGATTCGCAACTTGGAACCTCGTACGCCCTAATCTCGCCATTGTTCGAGCGTAACCCCCAAAGCGCAGACTTGCCAGGAAACGTGACAGAATCACACGCCAGGTCGCGCTGGCTTTGGGAGGTAAAGGAACTGCCCGAAGCGACACCTACCACATCTGTTTGAAACTGTATGGTGCCCGATCCTCGTGGCGCCGAAGCGTGCCAGAGCATATTGTCGCCAGCGAACGCAACACCAACGGTGTTGCTAGGCGCGGTAAACGATCTCACTATTGAGCAATCAGATTCAACTTCGACCACCTGGTTCGGTGTCACGCCGGGTAGCCGTCCCCCGCTTACCCAGAAGCTTCTGCCGGTCCAATCAAGGCCGTCCGGGTTGTGCCCGACGTTTGGTTGACTGACCACCGCCGGGTGGCCAGGATTCATGAGTGCAATATCGCAAGAACTAATGATCGCCCCGTTTGCCGGATTAACGAGAAACAATGCAAAACTATTCGCGTCATAGTTCATTGTCCACAACGCGTTAGTTCGCCAAGCCAGAGGGCCTCCAACGCTCTCGTTGTTACTTCCCACAAAAAATTGCTTTATGTATTGTCCGGTTGTGTCAATTTTGATGATTCGTGGATCACCATCTGTCGTGAAGTACAGATCCTGCCCATCAAAGGCGATGCCGCGCATGCCTTGTAGCGTAATTGGGAGATCGGTCGGGGGGACTCCATGTGGAGTGATACTTGCTAGCTCGGTACCTGTCTGCGCAAGAGATAACGAGGTGCTAAGGACCCCATAAGCCATGCACAGTTTGATGAATGCTTTTTTGGATTGCATGTCCGTCTCCTCAAATAGACAACGTTCGTAGAGGGCAAAATCGCTACGCTTCGCTCAACCAACGCACAGTTGGTCACCAACTGGATACTCCAGCCCGTCGCGATACCCCGGGTTCGAGTGCCTCATTTCTTCTATGCGTGGTTCTTACGAAAACGCGCCAAGTCAATCTCAGCGTGGCGCGCGTCACAATAGGATGTCGGAGAAACGACATTTTTGTCGCGCCCAAGATTTTCCCGACCGTTGAGCCATAAACGCCCCGCGCGGGAGTGCTATGCTGTTGCGAGATCAATTCATCTATTGGTGAACCAACAGATCACCCGCTGATAAACCATGAGCGACGTACAACTTGAGTACGCCCGATCAAAACCGAGTGCCGGCGCGACCGTCAAGGTAGAGAAATCGAAAAATCGCTGAGGGAGTGAGTTCCGTGAATACTTCGAGAATCAAGAATCAAAGCCGTTCACGGTCAAATGCCTGGTGGCAGTTGGGTTCAATGTTGATTTATGCCGCGGGCGCCATCGCGGTAAGTACGCCCGCTGCGGGCGGCGGGTTCGGCGTGGCGGAGATTGACCTGGCAGATTTGTTGCCGGAGAACGGTGCTACGGGTAGCGCGGGGTTTGTGATTCGTAGCAGCTCGCCAGACGTATTGGTGCCCGTCCCTCGGCAAGTTGGCGATGTTAACGCAGACGGTATTGACGATCTGTCGCTAAACCCGTGGCTCGTGTTCGGGCGCGCCGACGGCTTCCCGCCGGAACTCGATGCCGCAGACATTGCCGTTGACGGCGTGGAGCTCATCGGTGCGGGTTTTACCACCGGCCTCGGCGATATCAACAGCGACGGAATCAACGATGTCATTGTAAGATCCTCTAGTTCGGAACCTACCCGGTTTGTCTACGTTGTGTACGGCCGTGAGACATTTCCGCGTGCGTTCGATCTGGACAGCTTGAAAGCTGCCAACGGCGGGACTGGGGAAGCGGGTTTCGTCGTCGTGAGTACCTCGGACGAGTCCGGCAAAAGCATTGCCATGGGGCCCGATGTAAATGGTGACGGTATCGACGATCTCATCATCGGCGAGCATGATGTTGGTGAGACAGGGCCGGACCCGTACGACAAGTATCCCAGCGACGGGCGTGCCTATGTGCTGTTTGGCAGACCTCATGAGGCGCCGTTCCCAGCGGAAGTGCACCTGAACGACCTGCTCACCGCGACCGACAGCGGTGCCGGCTTTGTGCTGACTAAAGAGGGCGGGCAGGCAGAACTGGGGCATGGCGTACGATTTTTAGGTGATGTCAACGGGGACACACTTGGTGATTTGTTCGTCGGCGGCGAAGCCGACGAGTACGGCGGGACCGGCGAGGGTTACGTCGTGTTCGGACGGCACACGCCTTTTGCAGTTGAGGAGCCGGTGACCGCATTGGTGCCGGCGCAAGGATTTGCGCTCATCCCTGAGCCGGAGCCGAGCCCAGGCTACTCACCATACTCGGTACGAGGTGTCCGTGGGGCCGATGTGAATGCGGACGGAATCAACGACCTGATCGTCGAAGCGGATTCTGTTGACGGTCATGGTTATGTGGTTTTCGGCCGGGCGGCCGGGGAGGGGTTCAGCTCGCAGTTTCGGTTGCTGGGTTTGACGCCTGACTTTGATGGCGATGGAAGCGACGGATATATCTTTCGGCACTCCGATTGGAAGTTCAGCCCCAGATCAGCCGGCGATTTCAACGGCGACGGTATCGTAGACGTGCCGCTGCGCAGTTGGGAGGAAGACCGTGGCTACGTGTATTTTGGTCGCCCATCCTCGCCAGGCGCTGTAGTGAATCCAACCACGCTACGGGTGCAGTCGGGCGGTGACGGTAGCGTAGGATTTGTGATCAACGGGCTCGAACCTAACGATGATGCGGCCGCGGGGATAGGCGCTGTTGGCGACGTCAACGGTGATGGCATCGAGGACCTGATGGTGACGGCACCCAGTGCCGATCCTGTCGGCGGCGGGCGGAGCGGGGCGACTTTCGTGTTCTATGGGCAAGGCACGCTGGATACCGATGGTGATACCGTTGGCGACACACTCGACAATTGCCGAGAAGCATACAATCCGTTGCAGGAGGACTCTGATGCCGACGGGTACGGTAACCGATGCGACGCGGATTTCGACCAAAACTGCATGGTAGATTTTACCGACTTGTTATTCATGAAGGCACGGTTCCTGGCGACCGGTAATCTTCCTGAAGACATGACGGGCGACGGGGTTATTAACTTTGAGGACCTGGCACTGCTCAAGGCGGCATTCGCTGCCCCGCCAGGTCCGAGTGGAACCACTGATGCATGTACAAACTGACCTGGCCCGATACGCCCGTCGCGCCGTTGGCGTCGCCGCGCGGATCGACCGTTTCGCCAACTCACGTTCAGGAGAGTGACTTGAATACACCGCTAGTGATAGCTGTTCAGAACAGCCTTCGTCCGCGTCGACGGCTATATCTCATTCAGGCTTTAGCATGCGCGGCCAGCGGTTTGATCGCAAGTCCGACCGTTACCGCAGGCGGTGTAAGAATTCCGGAACTAGGCTTGTTCCAACTGTCACCGACGTACGGCAATACAGGAAGCGCCGGTTTTGTGATTCAAGGGGCGTTCGACGGCGATGCCATCGAAGCCCATTACGTGGGTGACATCAACGGCGACGGCGCTCCCGACATTGGTGTCGAGGCAAGGTACGCCCCGGACGGCACCGCGGGTGTCGGTACGATCTACGTGTTGTTTGGTCGCAGTACGGATTTCTCGCCCCAGATCGATCTGGCTGATCTGCCGGACGATGCCATGCTGGTGAGCGGCGCACGCGTGCTCGCCCGCGGCCGCGCCGACCTCAACGGAGATGGTATCGACGATCTCGTGATGGGTAGCCCGGAGGCCGACCCTGGCGGCAGAACTGGCGCTGGACGTGTGTACGTGGTCTACGGTCGACATACGTTCCCCGCAACGCTGGCGTTGAATACCCTGGAGATCGCCCATGGCGGCAACGGCGCCGACGGTTTCGTGCTCAACGGCGAGCAGGGCGGAGCCGGCACGTCAATTGGGATCGGGCCGGACGTCAATGGCGATACACTCGATGATCTACTCATCGGTGAGCCGGGTGCTGGCGAGGCTGACGCAGGGGCGACGACACCTGCCGACGGTCGGGCGTATGTGGTATTCGGTCGAACCGGCGGCATGCCGTTCCCTGCAGAAATTGAACTGACCAGCTTGAGCGATGGCACAGGTCTGGAGGGATTTGCGCTCGACAACGAGGGTGGCCGGGCGGCGGTTGGCACGCGGGTCGGATTGTTGGGCGATGTAAACGACGATGATTTGGGCGACTTGCTGGTCTCAGGTTACAGCCACGACGGCGGCGGCACTAACCAAGCCTATCTGGTGTTCGGACGTCAAACCCCATTCGCCTCAGCGGAGCCTCTGGACCCCGCCGACGCGAGCCTCGCGGTGAGCGTGTTCCCTAACATGGACGAGTATCCGTCATGCGATTGCGAGTACTCCGTGAGCGAAGTACACGGCGGCGACGTCAACGGCGATGGCATCAATGACCTGATGTTTTCGTTCAAGAACAACCGGCGGGCCTACGTGTTGTTCGGGCGGGCTCAGGGTGACGCCTTCCCCCTTGACGTTGAACTTGCCACACTGCGCCCGCCGGATGGCGATGGAAGCCGGGGATATTTGTTCGAACGCGGTCTAGCGCCGATGTTCGTTGGGCCTGCGGGCGATGTCAATGAGGATGGAATTGGCGATGTGCTGATTGGCGTACCCAACGACCGACAGCCTAAAACCCCGGTCGGGGCAGCGTATGTGTATTTTGGCCAACTCGTACAGAGTGAGGCGGTCTATAACCTGGGCAGTCTGAACGATCACTACGGGTACAGCGACGGGACGGAAGGGTTTACCTTACGTGGTATCGACGACGGCGATCTGACGGGGCAAGCACTCAGCCTTCTGGGCGATGTGAACGGCGACGGTACCGCAGATGTCCTGGTGAGTTCGCCGGGTGGTGATCCGCATGGGCGTATTAACGCGGGCGAGGCCTTTGTTTTCTTCGGCAACGGCGCGAAGGACTCCGATGCCGACGGCCACGGTGATACCTTCGACAACTGCCTGCTGGTACCTAACCCAACGCAACAGGATTCCGAGGGCGACCAGTACGGCAATGCCTGCGACGCCGATTTCGACCAGAATTGCACCGTCGACTTTACCGATTTGATTTTCATGAAAGCGTTGTTCTGGATTACCGGTGACTTTCCGGAAGACCTGACCGGCGACGGGGTGATCAATTTCGAGGATCTGGCGGTGTTTAAAACGGCTTTCTCGTTAGCGCCTGGACCAAGTGGCACTGGCGATATGTGTGATCCCTAGGTTACGACCGTCAACAACCTGATAACTCGCCGCCAGGACCTGGCGGGCGAAAAAAGCTCTCTTTTAGTCGTTGCAAATCACTAAAGCTGACTAGACCATCGTTGTCGAAATCGCCGTCTGGATCAGCAGTGAAAAATACAGCTTTTAGCAATGCGAGATCAGTGAAATTCACAATACAGTCGTTGTTTAGATCTGCGTCGCAACGATTCCCGAAACCGTCCTCATCGCTGTCCACTTGCAGCGGGTTGTCGATGCTGCTGCAGTTGTCGATCGGGTCTAGGATGCCGTCGCGGTCAGCGTCGACATCAATCCGCACCAGAAACGCGTTAAACGCGTTCGATGGCTCACCGCTGACGCCAAGTAGGTCGCGGCCGGCGGTACCGCCTGCTAGAAAAATCTCACCACCGGAGCGCACCTCCAGCCCTCGGTGTAGTGTGTCGCTACCGGTTCCACCGAAGAACGTGGAGAACGAGATTCGCGCGGCGTCTGGCGATAGAACGGTCACAAACGTGTCTGACGGTGTGAGGAAAAATCGGGCATCTGGCTGCATGGGCCGACCCGCAAAGAAGGAATACGTATTGAACACACAATCAGGACATGTGACCGCGATATTGTAGTCGTCGTCGGATATGGCTGCCGTGACCGGACCGAAATCGGGCTCGGTACCGAGCAGCTCGAAGCTCCCGTCGCCGTTGTTAATGTAGTATTTTAATCCGTAGTCGCCGGCGGCAACGATATCGATAAAATCGTCGAAGTTAATGCCAAAAAACATAATCCGGCGAGTGAGATCCGACGCATCGCTAAGCGGCAGGCCCTCGGAGAACTGCTCGTCGCCATAGTTGAGGTAAACCTTATCGGGCGCGCCATAGTTTCCCGCGACGATGTCGATGTAACCGTTCCGGTCAAGGTCTTGCGCGTTAACGGCGTAGGTCGGATCAATGTCCAGCGACAGGTCCGCATCTTCGTAAGCGAGACCGTAGTTTATGCCAATGTGGAAACGGTTCGGTTCGTTGTCATTGCCAAAGACGATGTCGTCGACGCCATCGTTGTTAAGCTCCACAATGACGACGCTTGTCGTGCTCCCAGGTAAACCCGGCAGATCTGTGACCGAGTCGTTCGGCGAAGTGGATCGGTAGACTTTGTTGTTTTGTCCGTAGTTGCCCACAACCAGTCCCATGTCGCCCGAAGCGATGGCGTAGCTTGCGTTAGACTCCGCCGCGCCGAGGGCGACGGGCGGCAAAAACCCTCCATCGGGGGCAGCTTCATAATACAGGTTCGGGGCGCCGTTATTAGCCACAGCTACGCCGGTAACCTCATACAAAAAACGGTTGTAATACGCCGTTACATCCCGGCTGTCATAGGCTTCGGTACCGAGAGCTTCCTTGCGCCAACCCGTCTCGTCATCTTCAATAAACGCCCAGTTCTGAGAATCGGTAGCAATCACAACATGATCTATGAAGTTAGAAGCTGGGCGGATCATTGCCATGGCACGCGTATCATGATTGTCCTCAGAGATAAACTCGCGGGAGAACGCAGCCCCTTTTTCGGGTTGCACGGCCGCGAACACCGGGAAGTCTGCTGAGGCCGTGCTACCGGCCAGGAAGATATCGCCAGACTCACTCAAGACGATGTCATCAATATCATCGGGGCCGACACCGCCCAGGTACGTTGAAAAGACCAGGCTGCTGCCACTGGGGTTTAGTCGAAACACGAACCCATCACTTACATTTGAAATGATACCCGGCTCGCCCGAGAAACTTGTTTGCAGTGCACCCTCGGTGGTCGGGAAGTCCTGTGATTCTGTTTCGCCGACGACGTAGAGCGACCCATCTGGTGCCAGTACTGATGCTTGGCTGAAATCAGAATCGCTCCCGCCAACGAAGGTGCCGAAAACGGATGTCATCGTGGTGGGGTCAATTTTGATGACGAATGCGTCATACCCTCTTAGGTTGCCAATCCGCTCAGTTTGGAATGCGCCAGGTGTCACCGGAAACGTGTCGGAGCGTGTATGTCCGTTGATGTACAAGTGGCCGGCTGCGTCGGCATGAACAGCTCGGGCAGCATCCCGGTCGTTTGACCCGAAACAAAATGCCAGCATCCGATCACCACTCGGACTGTACTTTGCGACAAACGCATCGCCGACAAACGAGGAATGGGTGGGTTGGAGGTCATCGGCGACGCACGGGCGGTTGTCGAAAACATCGGTCGCCGGGAAGTCGGGTGCGCCGGTTTCACCAACCACATAGACGTTGTCCGCCGAATCTATGTGCATGCCGCGCACTGTTTCTATGGTTAAGACCTCGATCCCAAGGTCCGTGCCACCTAGATAGGTTGCGTACACGAACGTACTGTCGTGCGCAGCGTACTTGACTAGAAACACGTCTTCCGCGAAATCAACGTCTTCACCACCCGCGTACTGGGATTGATCAGCGTTGGCGACCGGGAAGTCGGTAGAGTTAGTCGTGCCAGTCACGTGAGGATTCCCCTGGCTATCCAAACCCATCGTCAGAGGCGTCTCGACCCCGGAGCCGCCAAAAATCGCGATGTCCAGGAGCTGGCCGTCATCGGTGTAACGCGCGAGGAAGGCATCTTGATCCGTGCCCCCACCACGTTGCAGGCGTGTGGCGAGTTGCCCTGACAAGGTGGTGCCTGATGTCCACACCTCCCCGGTGTCGGAAACGGCGACAGCCATGGCGCTGTCGGCGTCGCTGGCGCCGAGCAACGAGGTAAATACCAGTGTAGGGTCAATTGTCGCGGGGCGGGTAGGGTCAAGTTTGCCAACCCTGAATCCTGCGGTCATGTCCTCATCGACAACAAACTCGCCAGCGACTGGCGATGAGCTGTCGCCGTCGAGCTGAAAAACGCGTGGCGCCCGGTGAACCTGCTGAAAACTCGCGTACGAAACGCGTAGGTCACCCGTCGGTGTGGTCGCTACCGTCCGTGCGTTGCGAAATGCAAGGCGGATACTTGAAGGATCCACGCCAGGCTCGAGTTCGAAATCGTAGCGCAGATCTCCGTGCTCGATGCGGTACACCACGTCAACGCCTGGGTATATGTGGCGATACCGGACATCGCTCACGTGGGGAACATCGCGAATCCATCGGTCGGGCGTTGACCCCAAATAGTAGTGACTTCGGGCTTTTGCTGGTGAAGCGGCCGGCGCGTCTCCCTCTGGGGCGGCGCCCAACAAATAAAGCTCTACCGCCTCGCTGTCTTGCGGTTGCCCCGCCGATAGCCCTAACGGGATGAACGAGAGGCGGTCCCGTTGAATGAATGCGGCGTAACGAGTAGCGCGCACAATGTAGTCGACCGAATCGCTGGCATGTCCAACGTTCTTTTCAATGTAGGCGCTGTTCAGCGAATCGGTGCTAGCACCTACCGCAGCAGAGGCGGCGTGGACTGAGGCAATTAGCATTGCCGTACATATCAGTTGGCAGGCCAGAAATCCGTTAGTCCTAATGGTTTCGCGCATCTTGCGAGCTTTCCTTATTATTGTGTGCAGCTTATCGCGTCATACCTTACCGCACTAGTTGCGGCGGCCATAACGGCCGCAACTCAGTATGCGGTCGGGTTACCTGTCCTGGTATTTTTCGCATACGAAAACAGGCGACTTGCCTAGCTCCGGGAAGTCCTCATTGAGCCATCGGTAGAGCGTGTAACACATCATCATCAACACAGGCAGAACCGGCAGCGAAGACACGACCGTTATTGCTTTTACTGTTTCTATGCCGCCGGCGACCATCAACCCGACAGCGACCAATCCGAGACCTATGGCCCAGGCGACCCGACTCATTCGACTGGGTTCTTCGCGTGCTGGTAGATTCTTGGTACAAATGCTCGCCAGAATATAGGCGGCGGAATCAAACGTGGTCGCATAGAAAATAACCGCCAGCACGGTGACGACCGTTAACATGAACGTCGGCCAAGGCAACTGCCCGATGACGGTCGCTGCGAGCGTCGCCATGCCTGAGTCCTTCATGATTTGTGAGGCAGGCAGCAGCCCATTGCCTTCCAGGTACAATACATAAGCACCCGCAATACTCAGAAACAAAAAGGTGCCCAGACTGCCCAAACCGACCACCCCGACCACCACTTGACGTATCGTGCGGCCGCGTGAAATACGCGCAAAAAACAACCCCATCATCGGGGCATAGGCCATCCACCAAGCCCAGTAGAATATGGTCCATGCCTCAGGGAAGCCGCCTCTTTGAATGGGGTCGGTCCAGAAGCTCATGCGAAAAATATTATCAGCCAGCAAGCCAATCGTATTCGTGCTAAGTGACAGGATATACACCGTAGGCCCACCAATCAGAATGAAGGCCATGACGAAGAACATCAGACCCAGGTTGATGTCGGCCAGAACGCGAATGCCTTTTTTCAGCCCAAGGTAGGCGCTGGTGCCGAAGATCGCTGTCCACAAAGCGATTACAAACAGCCGAAGAAGTAGGTTATCCGGCACGCCCAGCAATTCGACCAACAGCGAGGCCACCAGCGGCACGCCAAAGCCGAGTGACGTCCCCACGCCACCCACGATGCCAAGCACCACAAAAATATCGAGCACTGTATTGCCTACGTCGGCAAACCGTTTTGGCATCGCATGCTCGCACGAGGCGCTGATCTTCAGGCTCGGCGTGCGACGTACAAACAGCATGTAAGCGATGGGAATGGACGGCAGGCAGTACATCGCCCACGGCACCAGGCTCCAGTGGTAGAACGGATACATATGCGCCCATTCGAACGACTCGGCGCTGTGAGGTTCGATGTTCAGCGGCGGTGTCTCAAGATAGAAGATAGGTTCTGCAAAACCCCAGGCGATCAGGCTTGCGCCCATGCTCGCGGTGAACATCATCGCGACCCAACTGGTGGTTGAGTACTCGGGAGGCTCGTCTGCGCGCCCGAACTTAACGTGGCCAAAACGTCCGAAGGCTAACCAACCCGCGAACAGCAACGGCAAGACGCCGGTCAGCAAGAACATCCAACCGAGTTGATGCGTAATCATGCCCATTGCCTGCTGGGCCAACTCGGCGGAGCGTTCGGGCAGCACAATCATGACTAGGCTAAGGGCAACCACGACCAGTAACGAGACAGCAAACACGCGCCCGTCTAACTCGGGTGTATAAGAGGATTTGTTGGCCATAGATTAGTAATACTCGCGCGAGGTGACAGGGGACAGTACGCGGCTACTGCCGGTAGCTGCGATCGTCACGGTCGAGTAATTCCTTCAGTTGGTCAAAATGTGCGAAGCTCATGCCGCGGAAGGCGTCCCAGCTCAAAGCTACCTGCTGGGCAAGAGGTTCGGCGATGAGCTTGAGAGACTGGCCGCTGCTATAGGCAAGCATCAGGGTCTTGCACGCGCGCTCAAGGTAATACAACTCCTCGAATGCTTCGGCAACGGTTGGGCCCGCCACGGTAACGCCGTGGTTGCCCATCATGAGCACCGGGTGCCGTCCAAGCAGTTTGGCCAAACGCTCACCCTCTTCATGGTGATCCGCCATGCCAGCAAACTCGGTGTCGTACGCCACCCGACTAAAATAACGCGCCGTGTTCTGGTCGATCGGGTAAATGGTCGGATCCGCCAGGCACGCCAACGCTGTGGTGTACGGCGGGTGGCAGTGCAGCAGTACTCGGGCGTCTGGCACTTGACGATGAATCGCACCGTGAATGCACCAGGCGGAAATGTCGGGCGGATTGTTGCGTCGCGGTATGTCGCTGTCGTTTGCATCCAGCCGGAGTAATTCGCTTGCGCTGATCAGCCCGAAATGGCGCCAGCGAGGATTCATCAGAAAGACATCGTTCGCTGGATCGAGCACGGCACTAAAGTGATTGCCGACAGATTCGTGCCAGCCAAACCGCGCCGCAAGCCTAAAAGCCGCAGCCAAATCCGCTCTAAGTGAGGCCTCTTCGACGGGCGCCTGTTGGTCTGAATCCGCTACCATTAGGCAGCTCGCCGCCGTGTGGGCCGCGGCGCGTCACTCAATACAACCGTGTTTACGTCCTCTTGATGGGGCGTCTTAACTATTATCATAGAGCCGTATCCTAGCATTGTCGGCGCTCTGTTCTCACGCCAATTCGCGATTTTTGCCCCAAACCTATGGGTTGGGCTCCTCCTCTCGCGACCTCTTCAGGCCGCCGCACCCCACGGCCGCTACCGTTTTCGTTGTGTCCGAGTTTACCGGTGAAGCAAGTGGGGCCCGGCTACCGGCGCGCCGTTAACCTGACTTAAGGGCTTTGGTGTGCGTATGGATCCCTAGTGTCGGCGGTCGGGGGCAGCTTCTCCAGAATCTCGTAAGCACCCAGTCCGAGACGGAAGCACTCCTGGGTTTCTCTTGCTTCAGCTGCCGCTTTGAGCCTCATCAAGTGCTCGTTGACTTCGTGAACCAACTTGTCGCTGCGCTCCCGGATAAACATCTCTGCCGCTCCTTTGTGCTCTTTCGGAATCTCCTGGGTCACACGGGTTTCGCGCCGCCGGGTAGGCGGCTTGTCCGTTAGCATGTTGTGACCAATGGTTGACAGAAAATCGCGTACGACTTCGCCAAAACGTTTGATCTGCTCGACGGTTAAACCTGGCGGCATGTAATCTTGCGTGTGTACGCGGAGCATCATTTCGTAGTCTTCGGTAACGGCACCCACTTTTACTAGCTCCTTAAATACTGTAGTAGCGGGGATGTCGCGCCGCTGGATGGCCACAAGTTTTTTGAAACACGGGCCAACCTTGGCGTCGAAGGGAATCGCGATTGGCCCGTTGCCGTTGCCGCAATAGGGTGACTCGTAGTGCCAACTCGCCAATACCTCGGACAGATAGCCAATATCTCGGGTTCCATACTCGGCGGGATTTCCGTTCTTCGTATCACGGATCTTCTTAACAGTCTGTCGGCTGATTCCAGTGAGTGCTGCGGTTCGGGCAATATTGGTTGGGCGCCCCTTGATTCCGTACTCGTGGGTGGCAACATCGACAAAAGCCCGCATGAGCTTTACTTGAAGTTCCGGCCATGAGACACCGCAGCGAAGCACGATGCGAACGAACATCGGCAGGATACGGTCCAGCGCCTTGCGCAGTTCAACGGATTTCCGTGACAGTTTACGGTGGTCTTCATTGTTCATTAAACCGCGCTCCTCACATACATTGGTTGTGAATTACCACGTTCGATAATGATAGGTTTTAGTATCCGCCGCCGTCAGCGAAATTGCACTATTCGAGCTGTTCTTCATCGCCCATATACGGAATCTCGATGTCGTTCGCCGGATCCACGGACAAATGCGGTGCCTTCCATATTCTTGTGCCATAAATGCCGGAACCAGGTCGAGCACCCATCACGCCTCGGCGCACCCCGGGCTAGGCGTGCCGGCAAGCCCCGACAGCTTTACCGGGTTGGCGAGCCACTGCCAACCCGGTCATTGGTCTCTGACCGATGGATTTCCGGAGTCTCCGATTGTCACGTGTAGCTCGGAGGCGCGAGGCTTAGCTAGCCAGAGCTGTCAATACCCAGTAGGGCAGCAAGCAAGGCTTCTAACAGCTGCGCAAAACCGATTGATGCCTGCTTCTTCTGCGACAGGTCGAGCAGGTTACGCGTACCGGCGCTCGTGCGCACAGCGGGTACACGCGGGGCCGTTTTCTCCGATTCCACATCCATCACCACGACGTTGGGGCGCGATAGCCTCTCAGTTGGCGTTGGGAGCGGTGTTGCCGAGCCGATCGCGGCGCCCAGTGCGGTTAGTACGATCATGATGATTGTCGGACCCATTGTCTTGTCCACCTTTGAATCTCCTGTATGACGTTCGTTTTCTCATCCATTGTTGGATCAGTAATTTCAGGTAATCGCTGCACCTGTCATTTAAGTGGACGTCCAAACATCTAGAAATGGACATTGCTCTGCTTCAGCGTTCTTGCCACCCATATGGCTTCTCATTCAAAAGGTGACGCCGGAGAACTCCTCGCAACATTTGGGTTCAGTACAAGTCAACACGAACACAAACGAGCGCCCCTCGAGGCACACATATGGCAGTTCAGGTGTTCATCCGCTTGCCGTCAATTTGTTCTATGAGCATCCTCAGACGGAGGCCAAAGATGAATTGCGATCGGCCCATTCTGCCCACCCCTTTTTGAGTGGTATGGGTTGGTCACGAACCGAAATACAATTCACTCTCAGAGGACAACTCAATGAACTCACCAATTTCCCCATCCGAACGAAAGCGTGCGGATCCGTCTGCCCCGCGAAGCCACGCAGCGCGTAGAACCGCTACATGTTTAAGTAAGGTGTTGTGTAGCACGGCAAGCCTTTTCACCATGACGTTCCTGGTGCTGACCGCCGATGGTCTGCGGGCGCAGACTTTTAGCGAAGTACCTCAATCGGGAGGCGTAGTCGCGCCAAGTCTCCCTCCGGACCTGAACTTCGGGAGCAATGCGCCCGACATAAAGGACGTAGATTTCGGGGACTTAGATGGCGACGGCGACCAGGACATTTTTGTCTTCGTTAGCGATGACGAGAATCCAAGTGAATACTTGGACCGTATTTTGCTTAATGGCAACGCCACCGGCCTTCCGGGTGCATTCTTTGAACTTCCGCTTGTTGATGCGAACGACAACCCCTTGATCCCTTCCTCTGAGTTCGACGCGTTGGAGTCCCCTACTGGTCAGCGCACCTACGATGGCGATCTTGTGGACGTGGATAATGATGGCGATCTGGATGTGTTGCGCACGGACATCTCGGGAGTCTATCTGTTGTTGAACAATGGCAATGCTACCTTTGAGTTCCGTCCCGATCTAATGCCCACGAAAGTGCAAATCGAAACCGGCGCAGGAATTACCAATTTCGACGGTATCGGCGCCGTAGGCTTAATCTACTTCGACGGTGTGGACACTGCCGACTTCGATGCCGACGGAGATTTTGATGCAGTTGTGGCCAGCTACAACACGGCGGAAAACTTGTACCTGATCAATTGTTGGAACTCGCCACCTAGTGGCGCTAGTCGTTGCAACGTGGCTGAAGGTTTCGCCATCGGCAACGTCGACGGCGATGTATTTGATTTACTCTCCAGCGACGCCACCCATGGCATTGCGGCGGGCAACATCGATATAGGTCAAGCGCCCGACCTGCCGGATCTCTTCCTAACGAATACGTTCGGCAACGAAACCAGCAAACTGCTACGTAACATCGGTCTGTCTGGTGATGGCACTGGGCGTGTTGGATTCGTCAATATTACTGCGAGTAATATGCCGGCTGGCCCCGAGATCTCCAAGACGGCGGTCGATGCCGAACTGGTGGATATTGATGGTGATTCGGATCTTGACTTGTACGTCGTGAACCGGTTTGACGATAACACACTATTTTGGAACAACGGCAGCGGCATTTTCGCCGTGTTGAACAACTTGCCGGCGCTGCCGGTCGGGCAGGAAACCAGTTACGATGTCGTAGTCGCCGATTTTGATGACGATGGGAAGATGGATGTGATGGAAGCCTACGGTCCCGAGTGGACCGGTAACGCACTTACCAACAATCGTCTGTTGCTGAACCAGGGTGGCACGAATGGTGCAATGACTTTCAACGTTGATCCCACCCCGTTTGGTCT
>CBDUQI010000009.1:0-56286 GCA_965369325.1 uncultured Gammaproteobacteria bacterium | reverse complement strand
TTGGAACCATGAGAGACTTGTTTTCACTGAAAAGCTGGGTTATCACACAGTCTGGACCCAAAGCGGAAGTCCGTGAAATCGGCGGTCTGCGGAAGTCACAGGGCTTGCCGTTCGTGAGAGTTTGCTTTCGGTGAACGGCAAGACCCGCCTCACCCTCAAAATCAGCTGCTCGAATGACCAATTGTCGGGGTATAGTCGGGTTCCGCTACTGGTTCGATTCGGTAATTTACCTAGCATTACTTGCAAGCGCTTAGCTCTATACACTCGTTACCCAGGAATTGTTAGCCCACCCCAAGCGCATAGCACTTGACCCGTGTCGGAGCCCTCAACTGCCTTCACATAATATTCGGCGCATTGGGCCGCCGTGATGAAGCCCAGGCCGTCCGCACCGGGTTCGACGATTGGTGCAGGGCTGACGACGTTGATGCGAATGTCATTAGGTAGCATTGAGCTAACGTTTGACACGAACGTATCAATAGCCGCATTAAAAGGGCCGGTTGCGATGCTGGCTGGATTCGGATAGTGCGTTAAGAAGCCGCTGGTAAACGTGAACGAGCCGCCCGATCGAATGGTTGCCTGTCCGAGCGAGAGAAGGCGGATCTGGGCCAGGAACTTGCGTTCAAAGCCATACTGATAGTCCGCCTCTGTCAGGTCTTCGAACTTTTTAAATACACTGTCTCTGCCGGTTGCGGCAATCAAAGCATCGTAGGTTCCGACCGTTTTTGAACATCTCTCGAACGGATTCCTCGCTGGTGTAATCGCATTGAATATCACCGCTCGTCGCGCCGACGCGTACGAGCTCATGGTCGTGCTCCAACGCATTACAAATTTCGCGCCCGATTTTTCCGGACGCCCCGATGACAACTATTTTCATGTTCACCTCTATAGTTCGTAGATTGTATGGACAACACTCGTATCACGTTCGTGGACAGGTGTTGCCTAAAAACTCATCGACACAGACATCAAGAAGAAATCAGTATCGCTTCCACCTGCGTCGTCAATTACGTCCCCCGCCGCATTGTGCACATAGGCGCATTTGACTTTGATAAAAGGTGTCGGTGACCAATTGGCGACCAGGCTAAAAATGCACGCGCTTGACATCAACTTGCTTGAAAGGGCTGAAGGAAGCGTAGCTGCAGCTGATCAACAACGCAGCTTCAAAGCCGCGATATTGCGATTGCTCAGGATCACTGGAAGGCGTACAAGCACCGAAAAAGGAAAGGTAGTGCTATGGCACTGACACGAAATTTTAAAGAGACCATCAAGGAACGGGCGCAGCGCGACACGGAGTTTCGGGTTGGCTTGCTGACACAAGCGGCAGAGTGCCTTCTCAATGACGAGCCGCATGCCGCCTAGGCGCTCATCCGTGACGACGTCATGCCACCATTGGCTTTAAGGAGCTTGCCCAATCGCTGGACAAGAAACCACAGAGCTTGATGCGCATGCTCAGCGAAGGCGGCAATCCGAGCCTCGGTAACATTTCTAGCCTCATCGCCTCTTTGCGTCAGCACGAGGGGATCGACCTGCATGTGAGTGCACGCTAGCTTTCGGTCAAGCCAGAGTTCACGTCACCGGCGGGACGCTTGAGCGGCTGCGCGACGAGTACTACATCAAAACCAAGATGGAAGGCAGCGACGATAGCGCGATCGGTGGCCTCGTCGTCAACCAAAGCGGCCGCCATGACAGCGCCGTCCTCCAAGCCAAACAGAAGAAGCAAGAGATCGATGATTTGGTTCTGCTGGCCATGCTCGATCAGCAAATTACCGCAATAGAAGCAGACCTTGCAATCACCTACGGCGATAACTTCGCGGATCTCCTGGCCGCAGAATTGCTGGATGAAGACGCCTACCAACGCTCACGTTCATTGTTCGCCACCAAGACGCCTGCGCTCGGCGCGCGAGCCGGCGCTGATGAAACGACCGATAGCGCGGGGGCCCTGCCCGACCGCGATGGTTGCCACGACGGTACGCTGCTGAGTGTCGATCACCGATACGGTGCCGTCGGCAAAATTGGCCACGTACACCCGCCCGCCGTCCGGTGTTACCGATACGCCTCGCGGATCCCGCCCGACCGGGATGCTCGCGACGGGCTGGTGGGTCCGGCGGCTGACGACAGTCACGGTATTGTCGCCCTGGTTGGCCACGTAGAGCTCCGCAACAACCGGGTTGGCTGCAATCCCGACCGGATCGCGGCCGACCGCAATGGTATCGACGATCTGTTTGCTGGCGGGATCGATGACGAGCAGCTCGTCGCTGCTGTGGCGCCCTACGTAGACGGCTTCGCCATCGTCAGGGATGGCGATGCCGACCAGCGAAACTCCGCCATCGATGACCTCGAGCACCTGGAGTGTCGCGGTATCGATCACATTCACGACGCCCGGCTCGGTACCGACGACATAGACTTCACGCCCGGAAGGATGCACGGCAATGCCCTTGGGCAGGTTCTGCACGGGTATAACGCTTACCAGTGTATCGGTGTCGGTGTCGATCACCGACACCGTATCGCGCTGGTGGTTGGAGACATAAACGCGGCCCGCGGAGGGATGCGCAGCCGCAGTAATACAACCCAGGCCGACCAAAACCTCCTCGACCGTGTAGCCTTCGGTGCCATGCTCTAGAACCGAAACCGTACCACTCAGGAAGTTGGGCACATAGACCTTGCCGCTGACCGGATCGATCGCCACCCCGATGGGTTGCTGCCCGACACTGATCGCCTGAACGACGCGGTTGGTATCAGTATCGATAACGTCCACCACCCCGTCGGCCGAACTGGTGATGAAGGCAAGCGGGCCGACGGCGCAGAGGTTGGCGACACCGCTCGGACCGGGCAGGCCAAACAGCATCGCTTTGAAGCGAGCCAGGTCGACAAAGTTGACGATGCCATCGCCATTAAGATCGGCGTTAGGCTCGGCGCTGAAGAAGGCATTCTTCAAGGGCTCGAGGTCGAGGAAATCCGTGCGGCAATCGTTGTTCAGATCGCCGTCGCAGACATTGCCGAGACCATCGCCGTCGGTATCGCGCTGACCGGGGTTCTGCGCCACCGTGCAGTTGTCTTGAGCGTTCAGTACCCCGTCGCCGTCATCGTCCGCTGACGGGCCTTCGAAGTGCCCGTCGGCCACGTCTGGCAAATTCAGGCTGGCATCGCTGTCTGGGGGAGCGGCAAGCAAACCAACGTGAGTAAACGCGATTGCGACCACGCACCCAATGAGCGGGCCTTTCCAACCGGTTCTGCCAGCGGAATCTACCTTCGAGCCCACACGTTTCTCCAGCAGTCGTCAAAAAGCGCAATTGCCCATCGGCCCAGATCATACGCGTCCGGGTACCGTGAACCACTGTCGTCGCAACGCGACGCCCGCGTCAGTGGCGTTCGAGCCAAGCTCGCACTCACGTTCATGGTCCGTCACCAAGGTGGCTTGCGCGCAGCGCGCGCGCTTTCGCAATGGTCGTTTTTGGTGAAGGCGACAACCCAAGCCTAGGTAATATTTCCAGCCTCATCGCCTCTTTGCACTAGCACAATGGGGGCGATCTGCATGTGAGTGCATTTTGGATCGGCGGTGGCTTCGCGGTTATCATATGCCTATGCCGTAGATGATCAGCAGTTCCCCCAAGCGCCACTTGCCCAGCGTCTTGATAAACAGGCACCGAGGTGGAGATATGAGACGCCTGAATAGATTTGTTCTGATAACCATCACCCTGGGCGTTAGCGCGTGCGCAACGGTCGAGCTCGAGGGCAGCGGGTCGATTACGCCCGAGGCCATCACCGCAAGTGAGACGGTACACGGATCTCTGTACGGGTTTCGCTGGAAGTCCTTTACGGCAGAGAAATGCGGGAAAGACAGTCTCTTTCGCGTCGAAACTCACACTAATGTCGGTTTGATATTGGCCTCCGTTCTGACCCTGGGCGTATACGTGCCCCAGACGATTGAGTGGTGGTGTTATTCACCCCTCGACGATGAAGAGGACGAAGAGGTTTGGGATCCCTCAGCGGATGAATACTCGGGGTCTTCGCGATGACCGGGAGCAGGAACATTATCGTTGGACTGGACGGTACCTGGAACGAGCCGGAGCGGCGACCGGATGGCACCGTGACCGGAACGAATGTGGTGAAGTTCCTGTCTGCGCTGACCAAACGGAACCAACTGCAGCACTACGAAAGTGGTGCCGGTACGCGGGCCTGGGAGCCACTGCCGGGCGGTATATACGGATACGGGCTCGACAAGCGAATCCTGGGGGCTTACCGTTTTTTACGCCGTTGTTATAACGAAACAGGTGCATCCCCTGAGAACATCAGGTTGTTCATTGTGGGTTTTAGCCGTGGCGCCTATGCGGCCAGACGTTTAAGCGGACTGCTGGCCCACAGCGGCATTCCTGTCGCCGCTGCGGATGTTGAGCGCGGTTGGCAGATGTATCTGAATAAAGATACGGAAAGTGCGGAGAGCTTTAAGCGAGAGGGCCGCTATTTCAACGTGCCAATTGAGATGGTGGGCGTCTGGGACACGGTCAAGGCCACGAACGATCCGGACTACAACGATATGCTGCTAAGTCCCAACGTCGGGGCGGGTTACCACGCAATGGCGGTCGACGAATGCCGCCGGTTTTTCCCGATACTGCGCTGGACGTACAACAGCCGCGTCAGGGAGATGTGGTTTTCCGGTTCACATTCTGATGTCGGCGGCGGGTGTATGGAGATGGACTTATCCGACGTCGCGCTAAGCTGGATGCTTCACTGCGGCGCCGGGCATGGTCTGCGGTTCAAGAAGAGTTACGTTGAGCGTCACGTGAAGCCCAAAGTGCCCGGGCATGTGCACGATTGTTTTACCGGTATGTGGAAAACCTATGGAAAGGCCGATCGGCCGATTACGCCCCGCTGCGATGTCCATGAGTCGGTGAAAACGCAACTTGCCGACAGCACAGACTACATGCCCGCGAACCTCCCGGTCCGCCCCAATTTCGTTAACGTGTGAATCGGCATCGACCAAAGCAAGCGCATGTTGGTGCCGTTAGTGAAGTGGCTTGTGTTAAGGCTTTAGCCAAAACGCCTGCCAGTACTCCGATCAGCATGGAAAATTCACAATGAGCTCTGATGCAGTTTCTTTCCGTCACGCTGTCGCGGCTGATCTGCCTGGGGTAGTCGCGATGCTGGCGGACGATGCGCTGGGGCAGCGGCGCGAAAACGCATCACTGCCCTTGGATAAAAGGTACACCGACGCGTTTGCTGCAATGGAGGCTGATCCCAACCAGATTCTGGCGATTGTTGAGCTGAATGGCGCACTCGCAGGCTGCCTGCAGCTTACCTTAATTCCCGGGCTTTCGAGACTCGGTATGTGGCGCGGCCAGATAGAAAGTGTTCGGATCGCGAGCGAGCATCGTGGCAAAGGGCTTGGCCGACAGATGTTTGAGTGGGCGATCGATGAATGCCGAGTCCGGGGGTGCGGCCTAGTGCAACTAACGACCGACAAGACGCGTGCGGATGCCTCCAGGTTTTACGAGGCTTTGGGTTTTACCGCCTCGCACGAAGGGATGAAGCTCAACCTCTGAGCTCGCAATGGCGGTACCAGTTACTGCGCAGTGGCGGCGGAGCGCAACTGCTCGCGCAGCGCCCGCCACTTGATGTCGATTATCCGGGCATGCCCGCCGATAGGCGCTGATGTGTAATAGAGTGTCTTGCCATCGGGATGCAACCGTGGCATCAGATCGCTGTGAGGCGTGTTGAGGGGTGCCACGGGTACAGCGGGTGACCAGCCCTCCGCGGTGCGCCAACTGTAGTAGAGGTCGCCCGGGATAGACACGTTTGTCGGGCGCGAGGAGGCCTCGAAGATAATTTCCTGCTCGTCTTGTGACACCCACAGATTCCATTCGCCGCTGGGTGTGTTGAGCGCAGAGCCCAACGATTGGGGAGCAGCGAAGTGATTACCCATTGGTGCCGCCGAATACAGATCGCCCTGTCCCAGGCCGCCGTCCCGGGCGGAGGCGAAATACAATGTGCCGGAACCGGTGACCACCGGTGAGTACTCTGCGGCGTCGGAGTTTAACGGCAGATACTCTAACCGGTACTCGCCGCTCAGGCAGTACCGCCAGATGTTTCGATCGGTCGATTCATCATCACCTGGCGCCGGGCGTTCCGACACAAAGTACAGCCACAGCCCATCGGGTGTGACGAACGGGTCGGCGTCGGAGTGCTCCCCGGTAAATGGCATGGGCGCTGGGCCGCTCCAGTCGCTGTGCCGTTGGCGCGAGGTGTAGATCACACGTTTCGAGGCCTTGCTGCTGCCCCAGTCGCCATCCCACGCAACCCAGAAAGCCGTCATTCCATCGGGCGAGAATGTCAACCCAAGCTGATTGTCCGAGCCGGTGTCAAAGGCGGATAGTGGCTGCGCCCACGCGTGCTGTGGCGTACTGGTGGCGATGGCCAGGACAAGCCCTGCGAGTAGCCATCCGAGGGTCGCGGCGTTGGTGAAATGTGTGAGCGGGCGTATCACGCTCGCTGTTGTATTTTCAAGGTTGAATTTCGTGGGTGCCATTCAAATCCCCTTCGGCCGATCAACGCTGCGGTGCTGTGGCGAGCCTCAGCCCGGCCGGGGCCAGCCGCACCGTTTCCTCAAACAGTTTACGATAGGTCCGCTTTGAGCGCTCTTACCTCACCCCGCCGTGCCGCCGGAGAAATGCATGCGTTTTCGTTGTTCCTGCTTTCTGCTCGCCCTCATGTTTTCATCTGTGTGTATCGCAGAAACGCAGAAGTTCGCCTCACTAGGCGACTTCACGTTAACCTCCGGCGCGGTCATTCAGGATTGCCAGGTGGGCTTTCGTACCTATGGCAAACTGAGTCCAAGGCGGGACAACGTGGTGCTCATGCCCACCTGGCATATGGGCTCGACCGCAGATCTGGAAGCGTACGAACTCATTGGGCCGGACAAGCTGCTGGATACCGATCAGTACTTTGTGGTGACCATCGATGCGCTTGGCAATGGCGTTTCCAGCTCGCCGTCCAACAGCACGCATCACCCGGGCGCCGACTACCCGCAGGTGTCGGTCGCAGACATGGTGCACTCACAGTATCGCCTGCTCACGGAAAAACTGCAGATAGACTCAGTGTACGCAGTGATCGGCATTTCGATGGGCGGGATGCAGACTTTTCAATGGATTCGGCAGTACCCGCGGTTTATGAAAAAGGCGGTGCCCATCGATGGTTCGCCGTACTTGACCTCATATGACGTGATTCAATGGCAGACGCATCTGAATATCATCCGAGTGCTGCAACGCTCCAACCACAGCAATATCCAGATCGCCGCTGTCCTGGCGCCCCTTAATTTGCTCACCCTTTGGACGCCGGAGTATTTCCTCGAGAACGTCGCCCGCGAAGACCTCAATGACTACCTGCTTGAGAATGCCGCTGGATCGGACAACTTCGATGGCGATAACTATATTGTGCAAACCCAGGCGATGATTGATCACGATGCGTTCGAGTACGCCACCGAGCAACACGAGCGCCACGTAAAGCGTATCGCCGCTCAGCTGCTGATCGTGAGCGTGCCCGGTGATCACATGGTGAATCCGGCACCCGCGAAAGCGCTGGCGGTATCAGCGGATGCCAGCCTGATCGAAATCCACAGTAATTGCGGGCATATGGGGAGCACCTGCGAAGATGCGGACGTCGCTCGGCAGGTCAACGCCTTTCTGAGCCGCGAGTAGTCCGTCAGCTCGCGCGTTGAGGCGTGGGAACCCCCGATGCCTGTGATGCTTTGCGCAACGGTGCTTGTTGTCGCGGGAAACCCACCGCTCATCGCAGCGGCTCTGGTGCACAACAAGGTCGTTCGCTAAAGTGAACGCTGTGTTTCCCAACCATCAGTCGCGGTAGCAGCCATGAAAACATTATTGGCGATAACGGTCTCTATGCTTGTGATGACTAGCGTTCAGGCGCAAGGCAGCCTGCCTTTCGAGGTTCAGCCGATCGCCTCCTTCGATGAACCCTGGGCGATGGCCTTCCTGCCGGACGGGCGAATTTTGGTGACCGAGAAGAAGGGCAGGCTTGCCATTGTCCGCCAGGACGGGCGGGCGGCCGGTTCTGTGCGTGGTCTTCCGGATGTGGATTATGGCGGGCAGGGCGGTTTCGGTGACGTCGCATTGCATCCGGACTTCGCGAACAACGGGCTCATTTACCTGAGCTATGTGGAGGGCGGCCCGGGCGCCACCCGCGGTGCCGCCGTCGCCCGCGGTGTGCTGGCATTGCGCGAACGCGGTGGTGGCACCTTGTCGGATGTGGACGTGATCTGGCGCCAGTATCCGAAAGTCTCAGGCTATGGCCACTACGGGCACCGGGTGTTGTTCGATGCCGATGGTTACCTGTGGATTTCCTCCGGTGACCGGCAGAAGTTCACCCCGGCGCAGGACATGCAGAGCAATATCGGCAAGATAGTGCGTCTGCATGATGACGGCTCGATCCCTGAGGACAATCCCTTCGTCGATTTGTACAGCAACGACCCGGCCGTAGACGATCAGGGGATTTACCCCGAGATATGGTCGCTTGGTCACCGCAATCCCCTTGGCATCGCGATCGACTTGCAGGGCCAGCTCTGGAACACCGAGATGGGCCCGGGCGGCGGCGACGAGCTAAACCGCGTGGTGCGCGGTGGTAACTATGGATACCCGATCGTCTCCAACGGTGATCATTACGACGGTCGCCAGATACCGGATCACGAGACCCGTCCCGAGTTCAAACCGCCAGCGCAATGGTGGACGCCGGTGATCTCACCCGGGCACCTGATGGTGTACAGCGGCGAGCAATTTCCCGCCTGGCGCGGCAATCTACTGATCGCCGGGCTGTCCTCACGCGCCATTATTCGCGTGGTGATCGAAGGCGATGGCGCCAGCGAAGTCGAGCGCCTGGATATGGGGGCGCGAATCCGCAGCGTGATACAGGGCCCGGCGGGCGCGCTGTGGGTGCTGGAGGACGATTTTCGCGAGAGCAAGGGTCGCCTACTCAAACTCACTCCAAAAGGCTGACCCGATCGGGTGTTGGCCGAAAGCGCGGCGTCCTGAGCGGCGCTGCGCTTGACTGTTTAGGCGTATCGTCCGCCGCCGGTTAAGCAGTCGGCCCCGCCTCAGCGCAGCCAGCAATATCCCGTCGCTCATCGCGAGCTTCCGCGCACCCAACGCGCGCTGTTGAACATAACCTTACCCTAATAGAATACTGCGAATGCACGCTGATAACCTTAGTAATTACTGCGTAATTCGAGGTGTTCGGCATTGCCAAACGCTGAATTTCGGAATATTGCTTGCATGCGAAGTACATATTGCGGCAAACTGCCATTTGCTCTTATGACAGTCGCGTTAAGTGCCCTGTTTGACGCGTCGTATCAGATCTTTGCCCCGGGGGGCTTCAAAATGAACAGTATCGTCCTGCGAGTAGCAGCCGGACTCAATTCGGCGTTTTTGCTTAGCGCTTGCCTGGTATTTGCTCCAGTAGCGAATGCACAAATTGAAGAGATTGTCGTCACGGCCGAGAAGCGGGAAGAAAGTCTTCAGGACGTTAGTATTTCGGTGACGGCGTTCAGTGAAGAGCTGTTGCAGCTCGGCGGCATCGACGATGTTTCGCGGCTTGAGCTGCTGGTTCCCGGTCTGAACTACGCCTTCGCGGGCAATGACGCGAAATTTAATGTTCGCGGCGCGAACTCAAGCAATACGTTTGGTGATAACAGCTCCATCGTCGGCGCATTCGTTGACGGTGTGTACAAGGCGCGTGCGTCGCAGCAAACCCGCGCGTTCTTCGATATCCGCGGTGTTGAGTTTCTGCGCGGCCCACAGGGCACGCTGTATGGACGCAACACATTTGCCGGTGCGCTTAATGTGTACACGCATACCCCGGATCTTGAGGGCACCTACGGCGGCATCTCTCTGAGCAAACAGGCGTTTGATCGGCTGAAGGGCGAAGGGCATTTTAATCTGCCCGTCAGCGACAACTTCGGCCTGCGCTTTGCCGGTTTCTTCGACAAGAGCGATGGGTTCATCGAGAATCTTGCCGGTCCGGATATCGGCGCGCAGGATGATAAAGGTATGCGCGTCTCTGCCCTATGGAACCCGTCAGACCGCGCCGAGATCATCGCGCGTTATACCCGCACCTCCGAGGACGGTAATGAGGCGGGCCTGTTTGGCTATACGTTCAATTGCCGGAATGAAACCCCGGAAGGCCTGACGGATGCGTTTGGCTCGGTACGCAACTGTGCCAACCCCGTCAGGGGTTCTGGTAGCCTTGGCCCGGCATCCAACGGCCCTGGTGGCGATCCCTGGGTTGTCAGCCAGGACTATGTGCGGCCGGTTGATCTGGAAGATGAAGAGATATCTCTTCAGGTCAAATACGATTTCGACAGCATGTCGTTAAAGTCGATTACCTCCGCCAACGACTTCAAGAACGATATCAACTTCGACTTTGATTTCAGCCCGACGCCTAACCAGTACGGCGGCTATCTGGAAGAATCAAAAGGCTGGTCACAGGAACTGGTGCTGACCTCGCAAAGTGATCGTCGTCTGCAGTGGACGGCCGGCGCGTATTTCTCAGACCTGGAAGACTTCAGCAGCTTCTACATCTATGACCGCACGGTCCGTGAGGACACCGATGCGGCGCGCCCGACAGTCACCGTCGACATTGACGGCGTTCCGACCGAGTTCACCGTGCTCTCGGGCACCGGCATCGTCTCGGATGCTACCGTGCTGAACAATTTTTTCGCCAACGCGGTACAAGTCGATACCGAGTACTTTGGCCTGTTCGGACAGCTTGAGTACTCAGTGTCCGACAACCTCCGCCTGATTGGTGGGCTGCGTTACAACGATGAGAGCAAGTCCGCTTCCTGCGGTGGCTCTAACTTTACCGGTGACGCGAATGGTGATGGCACCGTGGACCAGGTGGTGAACGTACTGCCGGGTCTGGATGGCAGCTCGCCGGTGATCTTTCCGGACAGTGCGATCGACGTGTTTTCGATCAACTGTGGTGCCAGCGACGCGATTACCAGCGCGAACACGACGCAGGACAGTAGCAGTTTTGGTGAATTTGATAACGTCACCTGGCGTGCCGGTGTTGAGTACGATTTGAACGATTCGGTGATGTTCTACGGCACCGGCTCGACCGGTTATCTGTCCGGCTCGGCTAGCACCCAGACCACGACTGATGAGCAGGAATCTCAGGTGATCGAGGTGGGTTTCCGCAGCGTGCTGGCTGACAATACACTGCAGCTGAACGGTGCCTTGCACTTTACCGAGTACACCAACCTGCTGACCCAGCGTCAGGAGCTGGATCCAAATACCGGCATCGTGCTGACCTTCTCCGATAACGGTGGTGATATTGATGCCGTTGGCCTGGAGTTCGACGCGCTATGGGTGCCCAGCGATGAGTTAACGCTGACGGGTACGGTCGCCTTCCTGGACTCAGAGTTTGGCACCTTCGGGCAGACCAACCCGTATCAACTGTACCGGGGTGCGGTTCAGTCATTCGTCGATCAGGCCGGGGAAACAACGCCGTGGTCGCCGGATCTGACCCTGAGCGCCAGTGCGGCTTACCGTTTCGAGTTGCCCGGCAAGGGAACGCTGACACCGTACCTGCAAAGCTATTACTCTGATGGATACAACACCTCCAATCTGCTGGCGACTGATCCCTCGCACCAGCAGGATTCCTACTCGAAGACGGACTTCCGACTGATCTGGGATTCGCCGGACCAGAAGTATACGATTGAGGGGTTTGTTGAGAACATTGAAGATTCTGATGTATTGGCACGTGGTAACAACAATGGCGATGACATTGTTCAGACCTCTTACTTGTACCCACGCAACTTTGGCGTGAAGTTCAAAGCCCGATTCGAATAGTCCTCAACACGGGGTAAGTATGTATTTAAGAGGGGGCTTCGGCCCCCTCTTTGGTTTCAGCGAAAAGAGCATCCAAAGGGAGAGGCCATGACCATCACGCGACGCGAGTTTCTTGCAGCAACGGCAAGCGCTGGCGCAGTGCCCGTTGCCTTGGCGGGCCAGCAAGCGGGAGCTGCGACCAAACCCATCGCGGATCCTGGTTGGCGCCCGCGCAAGCTGGCGCGTCGGCCAAACATCATTACCGTAGTGCTTGATGACGTCGGTTTCGCCGATCTGGGCTGCTACGGTGCCGAGCATAATACCCCCTGTATAGATGCCCTCGCCGCCGGCGGCACCCGTTTCAATAATTTTCACGTCACCGCATTGTGTGCGCCAACACGTGCGTGTTTGTTGACCGGGCGAAACGCTCACGCGGTGGGTGTTGGCAACATTGCCGAGTGGGGCCGCTCAGATCACGCGGGCTACAAAGGCTGGATCCGCCAGGACGCCATGACGATGGCCGAAATGCTTAAGCCTGCGCAATACTCGACGATTGCGATCGGTAAGTGGCACTTGTCCTCACTCGCGGATCAAAACGGCACGGGGCCGTTCGATCACTGGCCGACCGGTCGCGGGTTCGATCACTGGTATGGATTCCACGGCAACGCAATTGACCACTGGCATCCAGAGATGTTCGAGAACACCTCTGCGGCATATCCGCTCAAGACGGAGGGCTATCATCTGAGTGCCGATCTGGTGGATCGATCGATCTACTACGTAGCCGATCATCTTGCTGCGACCCCTGATAACCCGTTCTATCTTTACCTCGCCTTTGGCGCGATGCACTTTCCGCTGCACGCGCCTGCGGATGACATACGTCGCCGTCGCGGCGCCTACGACCAGGGCTGGGATGCCGTGCGTACTGCGCGATTCAAGCGCCAACTGGAACTCGGCATCGTGCCTGCTGGCACCACCTTACCTCCGCGAAACTCCGATGTGCCGCAGTGGTCGACGCTTACCGGCGATGAGCAACGCCTGGCCGCTCGCGGTCAGGAGGTGTACGCAGCGTTTATCGAGCACACCGATCGACAGCTTCAGCGTCTGGTCGATTTCCTTAAATCCGAGAATCTGTTTGACGACACCATTATTGTTGTCTTGTCGGATAACGGTGCGGCCTACGGCGGGCCCATTGAGGGTAGGCTTGACGTGCGGCGTGATGCCTACATCGGGCCGGCGCCTATCGAAGAGTTCCTGGGCGACATCGAGCTAATGGGCAGCGATGCGTCCTACTGTTCATACTCGCGCGGCTGGGCGCAGGCTGGGAACACGCCGCTTAAGTGGTACAAGTCCGATACCTACGAAGGGGGCATTCGCGCTCCGCTGATTGTCAGTTGGCCCGGCGGCAAGCTCCCTGCCGGGGGCATTAACGCTCAGTATCACCATGCAATTGATCTTGCGCCGACACTGCTGAACATGATCAACGAGCAACCGCCTGAGACGTTCCGCGGAGCCGCGCCATTGGCTATTCAGGGCGCCAGCTTTGCTTATACATTTGATCACCCGGGCGCGCCAACGCAAAAGACCAAGCAGTACTTCGAAACCCTGGGCGACCGGGCGATCTGGGCTGACGGCTGGAAAGCGGTTGCGCGCCACAAACCCGGCAGTGATTTTGAACAGGATGTCTGGGAGTTGTATCACGCCTCAGAAGACTTCTCTGAGTCGAACAATCTGGCCACCCGCCACCCGGAGCGCTTGATCGCTATGATCGCGCTCTGGCGTGAAGAGGCGGTGCGATACAATGTGTTGCCACTGGACGATGACACCCTGAGGCTCTACCAAAACTCGGTGCCTGTCCCACGTGCGACGTATGTGTTTTACCCGCGTATGACGCGCCTTGATCGCCTGAGTGCGCCGGACATCTACACCTACCATTCACAGATGACCGCATCGGTGGTGCTCAGCGACGAATCGGCCAACGGTGTCATTCTTGCGGCCGGTGACAGTAGCTGTGGCTACGAATGGTATCTGCATGACGGCTTTGTGACCTTCGGCTACGTCTACACCCGAAACGCCGTGTATATTGGCACCTCAACTCGTCGTGTAGGTTCAGGTGAGCACAATCTGGGGCTGCAGATCGCAAAGACCGGGGAAAGTACAGCTGTTGTGACGTTGACGCTGGATGGCAACATAATCGGCAACCTGGATCTGCCGCAAATGTGGCCGATCTATGCGGCGAACGCCGGCATTCGCTGTGGCGAGAATCGTCATGCGCCGGTGACCCGGGCGTACACACCACCGTTCGTCTTCGATCAGCAACTCAACCGGGTGGTTGTCGATGTTGATATGGGCTGATTCGATTCGCTACCTTGCGTTGACCACGCTAACCCTGTTGGCCACCTCGGCCTGCGTGCAGGAGGCGGAGAACGTACCGCCGGCGCCCGTGCGTAACGACGCGCCGGTGGCGCATGATGCGCCCTTGTCGATGCAGGCGCTTGCTAACCTGCGTGTGGATACCGTACTGACGCGCGAGCGCTCGTTGGATGAGACGGCCAGCTTTAGCGCCTATCTGGTGTCCTACCGTTACGCTGATCTTAAGTTACATGCCATGGTAGCTGTGCCGAAGACCGCGATGCCGGTGAACGGTTATCCCGTGGTGATCGCGAATCATGGTTATGTGCCGGACCCCACCAAGTACGGAATCAGCAAACAAGGGGGCGATTCGCGTCCTGGCGATTACTATCGATCCGTGCCGGCGCTGTTTGCCTCTCGCGGGTTTTTGGTTGTGCTGCCAGACTACCGTGGGCACAACAGCTCCGATGGCTTGGACTTTATTGATCCCCAGGACGAGCACTCCATCGGCTACTACGCCGAGGATGTGGTCGCCCTTATGTCGGCATTGGATACGCTGGATAAAGCGGATCTCAACAACGCATTCATGTGGTCGCACTCCATGGGTGGCCCGGTGGCCCTACGCGCGATGTTGGCGAGCCACCTGGTGAAGGCGTCCTCTTTTTGGGCGACCATGAGTGTGGATGACCTGGCGCCGCATGTCGCAAGCCTCACGGGGCCTGTGGCGATTCATCATTCGATAGAGGATGAGTCCACTGATCACGCTAACTCAGTGGCACTTGGCGCCGTGCTTGAGGCGGCAGATCACCCATTCACGCTGTACAGCTATCGCGGCGGGCATCACTATTTTGATAAAACCGTTCGTGAGCTGGCTGCGGACCGCGATGCCGTGCTGTTCAGGTCGTTGATTACGCCTAGTAGCCCCGCCCGTTAGGCCTTCTGGTCTTTGTAGCGGGCGACGCGCAGATCCGCCTGTGCCTGATGCCCGGCGAACCCTTCCAGTGCGCACAAGCGCGAGCAGTACTCGCCAATGGCGGCGGTCGCGCCAGGCGTAACCTTCTGGTAGGTACAGGTCTTGATGAACTTACCCACCCACAGTCCGCCCGTGTAACGTGCCGCCCGATTGGTTGGCAATGTGTGGTTGGTGCCGATCACCTTGTCGCCGTAGGAAACGTTCGTCTCAGGCCCAAGGAACAGCGCGCCGTAGTTGGTCATGTTGTTGAGGAAGTAGTCCGGGTCGCGGGTCATCACCTGCACATGCTCGCTAGCAATGCGATCTGCTTCGGCGAGCAGCTCCTCATCCGTATCGCAGAGGATAATCTGGCCATAGTCGCGCCAGGCGGCGCCGGCAATCTCGGCGGTGGACAGCGTTTTTAGTTGACGTTCAATTTCTTTCTGGGTGCTGATCACCAGGTCTTGCGAGGTGGTCAGCAAAATGGCGGGCGAGGTTGGGCCATGCTCCGCCTGGCCAAGAATATCCGTCGCCGCCATTTCACCGTCGCAGGTCTCATCGGCGATAATCAGCGTTTCGGTTGGTCCGGCGAACAAATCGATGCCAACGCGTCCGTACAGTTGTCGCTTGGCTTCGGCCACAAACGCGTTGCCGGGACCCACCAGCATGTCGACCGGCGCAATTGATTGCGTCCCAATGGCCATAGCCCCCACCGCCTGCACGCCGCCCAAGCAATAAATCTCATCCGCCCCGGCCATGTGCATTGCGGCGACAATGGCATCGTTAGGCGCCCCGCCGTGCGGTGGCGCGCACGCGATAACGCGCTTCACGCCGGCCACCTTCGCGGTCAGTACGCTCATGTGCGCGCTGGCGACCATAGGGTATTTGCCGCCCGGGATGTAGCAGCCCACACTGGCGACCGGGATGTTCTTGTGACCAAGAATCACCCCGGGCAGGGTTTGTTCTTCAACATCCACCAACGATGCTCGCTGTATCTCAGCAAACCGCCTGATTTGTGTCTGGGCAAATTTGATATCGTTGATCGTCTCCAGCGCAAGCCGTCCGATGCAGGCCTGAATTTCCCGCTCGCTCAGGCGAAACTGCTCAGGCGCCCAACTATCGAACTTCTCGGACAGCGCTCTTACCGTCTTGTCGCCATGCTTCTCGATGTCGCTGAGAATGCCTTCAACGGTAGACTTAACTTTGGCGTCTCGGTCGGCGGCAACGGCGCCACTGATTCCGGATTTGATAACCCTGATCACTTAGTTTGTTCCTCGAAATAAAGTGTGGTGAGTGTTACGTTTTGGTCACGACAGGGCCGGCGGGCTGATCGCCGCGGCGCACGATATAGATGGACGTATCCGTCGTGCCGGGGTTCGACAAGCGGCGGGGCATTCCGATCGGCGTGGTAAATGTATCGCCGGGCGCCAGGCGGATAGTGCTCTGCGGCCCCTTGATGGTCAGTTGGCCCCGATGCAAAAAGATAACTTCTTCGTCGCTGCGTACATGCGTATTGGTTGATTCGCCCGGGCGGATATCCATTTGGCTGAGACTAAAGCCATGTGGCCAGTCCAGCTTGCCGCCGGGCAGCGCCTGATCCGGTATAGCGCCGCCAATAATCGGGTGCTCGTCAATCCCCGTCAGCGGATTGGCTACGGGGCAACTGCTCTTGATCTGCGCGCGTTTGACAACGCAGGCTTCCAGATCGCTACCCGTCAGTCGTCGGGTGTTCGCAACCTGCTCGGCCGTCGTTGCCGGCATCGCCTTTTTGCCCGCCGGAATTTGCTCGCCGCGAGCCGTATCCACCAGGCTTCCGTCCTCCAGTAGTACCAAACCGTATTCGGCGGCCGCCTCAAATACATAGGGCGCCCACATCACGTGCCCGGGATCATCACCGCCCAGCACACCGAACAAAAATCCGACGTCATCGCCGATGTTCTTAAACCCACGAAATACATTAACGGGGATGGATATCGTGTCGCCCTCTTCCAGCACAATTTCGCCATCCTCCTGATTCGGCCCGAGCACAAATGCCCAGCGGCCGGCGTGCACAACGAAGACCTCTGCGGTTTCGTGGCTGTGTTGGGAGTTGATGCAATCCGGTGGCTGCCGTGCGGCGCCAATATTGAAGCCGTGCGGGATGTTGATATGAATATGCTGGTCGGGATTCTCGGCGACACCGGGCCCGATAATGGTGAAATTCTCTTTCTCGACACTGCCCGGCGTCCGGGTGTCGATGAACGCAGTGGTGCACGGTTTGAGGTCGACGTAGCGCACCAGCCGCTCATCGAGATCGACGATTGGATCGGACGGGGCTTTCGCGCCTTGGGTCATAAAAAAAGCTTCTCAGTTTATGCCGAGTTGAGTGGGTTCCAAATACCGAATGTACTTCGAATGCAAAATTAATTCAAGGGAAATAGCAGGTGCTCTAGTGTCTCCGGTGCAAAAGTTACAAGCGATTCGCAAATCAGGCTGCATTCGAAGTACACTTCTTGCCGAATTTCACCTAAGACCTCAGGAAAACGAGATGACCGGGAAAGAAGAGCTTAAGGGCGCTTACGGTGTCAATCATGACATTGTTGATTACATTCTGGGGATTACCTACGAGATTTGGGAAGAGGGCAATATTGAGCTGTGCCACCAGTACTACGGCGCAGACACGCTGGTGTACGGGCTGGATGGCATCACGCACGGCGCGGCGGCGGTTGTCGAAGGCACGCGAAATATGCTCAAGGCGTTCCCGGATCGATTGTTGCTCGGCGACGACGTTATTACCCACGGCGACTGCCACCGGGGCTATTCATCACACCGGGTAGTGAGCCCCGCGGTTAACCTGGGCGATTCAATTTTCGGCCCAGCGACCGGCAAACCCGTTCGCTTTATGAACATGGCCGATTGCGTGGTCGAAGATGGCGTTGTCACGCTTGAGTGGCTGGCGCGCGACAATCTGGCCGTGGTGCGGCAACTGGGTTTCGATCCCCTGGTCTCAGCGCAACGGATCGCCGACAACCGTAGTATCGACCTTGAGGCATGGTTCGCATCCGAAACCGATCGGGTGGCCGGACGCAGCAGCGACGGTGCGTTGGTGGCATTCGAGCAGGACAAGGTTGAGCCGTTTGCCAGTGCAGTCGTTGGCGCCAACTGGATCTCGGGCTCATCTGAGGTGATCGAGGCGGCATACGCGCCCTATGCGGTTGCGCATCGTTCGCCTATCGAGACCATTTCCGGCCGCACGCCGATTACCGATCACTACGCCTCATTGCGCAGCGCATTCAACGTGTCCGGCGCCAGTGTTGATCATCTGTGTGTTCAGCGCTGGGGCGAGCACGGGCACCGTGTGGCAGTCCGTTGGGCGATCGCCGGGACTCACCGGGGTGTATATCAGGGCATCGCCCCTACGGGCAAACCGGTTTACATTATGGGCGTCTCGCACTGGCGCATTGTTGACGGTCGCATTGCCTGCGAGTGGACCGTGTTCGATAGCCTGGCAGTCATGGGCCAGTTACTCCAACGATGAGTGCCGCGCCTCGCGCAATCGTCGATGCGCACCACCATCTGTGGGATCTGTCCGTGTGTCGCTACCCCTGGTTATTGGAGCGCGGCGTACGTCGTTTCTTTGGCGATCCAACGCCCATTCAACGCAACTATCTTGTTGAGGAACTTAAATCCGACGCCAGCGGTTACGAGCTGCTGGGCTCGGTGCATGTACAGGTCGGCGTTGCCGCCGGTGATGAGCACAAGGAAAGTGCCTGGTTGCAGCAAACCGGCGATGCGCAAGGTTTTCCCAGTGCCATCGTGGCCTATTGCGATTTGTCAGCAGCAGACGCGGTCAGGCAACTGGAGGCGCATAAGCAGTACTCACGCGTGCGCGGCATTCGCCAGATTCTGGGGCGCTCCATCGCTGAAGATGCGGTGACCGGCAGCGGTGGACTGATCGATGATCCCCGGTGGCGCGATAACCTTGGCGCAGTGGCTGATTTGGGCTTGAGCTTCGATTTGCAACTGATTCCGCCTCAAGCGCTGCGGGTGGCGCAGGTGCTGGCTGACGTGCCCAATCTGCCGGTGGCGATTTGCCATGCGGGCTCGCCGAGCGAGCATACCCCCGCTGGCCAGCGCCAGTGGGCTGAAGGTATGCGAGCGCTTGCTGATCTACCCAACGTACACTGCAAGATATCCGGATTCGGTATGTTCAATCACGCCTGGACGGTGGCGAGTGTTCGCCCGTACATCGAGCACTGCATCGATCTGTTCAGCGCCAGTCGTTCAATGTTCGGGTCTAACTTTCCGGTGGACAAGCTGTACCGGTCTTACCAAGGCCTCTGGGCTGCATACGAACAAATCGCAGGTGAATTGGCCGCATCTGAGCAGCGGTTGATATTTGCCGATACTGCCGCGCGATTCTATCGCCTGGCGCTACCCATCGCGAACAGCGGCGGTTAACGCGCCCGCGCCCGCCAGCATCATGCTGTGATCGGAGCTCAGTAAGAAAAAGCTGGCTCCCAGCGCCTTCCAGCTCGGCAATTCAGCCATGTTTGGGGTAAACATGCCGATGGCGACTCCGTGCTTCTGTGCCGTTTTGCAAATACCTTCCACGGCATTTACCACGGCCGCATCTGATACCGTCTTGCCCATTGCCACAGCGAGATCGACGCGACCGACAAACACGGCGTCGATGCCTTCCACCGATGCAATGTCCCCGACGTTGTCTAACGCGGCAAGATCCTCAATCTGCACAATAACAGTGGTCTCTTTCGCACTGTCGGCCAGATGATTCGTCATGGGTTTGGTTGTGTACTCGGCGGCCCGGGTGGAGCCGGCGTAACCTCGTCCGCCTTCGCCGAAGTGGGCCGCTTTGACGATGCGCGCTGCCTGCTCCGGCGTGCTCACATGGGGCACAAGTATACCGGTCGCGCCGCTGTCCAGAGCGTTGCGGATTTGTGTCGATGAATCGTTTGGAATACGCACAATGCAGTTCATTGCGGCCATGCGAAACGCCGCGATGCAGGCATCGAGCTCAACCCGGCCAAACGGGGCGTGCTCCGTGTCGATGCACACCGCGTCCAGCGAGGAGTAGGAAAGCACCTCCGCCACAATTGGCGAGGGCGTCTTCAAAAATGTACCGACGAGCAGTTTGCCCGCGCGCAGATCTGCGCGAAAACTGTTGCTGGGCATCAGCTGGCGCCCCAAAGTGCCTTGCTCGCCATCTCGGCGCCGTCCGCCATGCTTTGAAGTTTGGCGTAGACAATATCAGGGTCCACCGCGCCGAACCCGGCAAACGTCGAAAAGCCGCAATCCGTGCCTGCGATAACACGGTCACGACCGACGATGTTGGTGAATCGCAAGATGCGTTCGGCGACCAGCTTGGGGTGCTCGACAAAGTTGGTGGTTGAATCGATCACCCCGGGCACCAGCGTCAGATCCTCCGGCAGTTGCGCATGCGCGAAAGTCTGCCATTCATGCGCGTGGCGGGGATTGGCTGATTCGAACAGCAACGCGCCAACGTTCGCGCGCAGGGCGATCGGCAATACCAACTCCATCGGCGCATCGTGGTGATGCGGCCCCTCGTAGTTGCCCCAACAAACATGCAATCGAACCATCTCTTTGGGTAACCCGGATAGGGCGTGATTCAGTGCCTCGACATGTTTGGCAGCAAGTCGTTGGTACTCCTCATCCGTGCGGCCTTTGAACAACATATGCCGGCCGAGCCCAAGGTCGGGCGAATCCAGTTGCAGGACAATGCCGGATTCCACGATAGCGCGATACTCGTGCGCCATTGCATCGGCCAGCGCCTCCAGATAGCGCTCGTGGCTTGGGTAGTGTTTGTTGGGTTGAAACAAGGCGATGACACCAGGCGAGGCCGCGTTCATGAATGCCGCTGTCGGTTGGTAGGCGGCCAGTGCCGTGCGCAGGTTGTCGATGTCGGTTTGTACGGGGCCCATGTCTTTTACTTGGATGTCCCCGACGCAACATGGCCGCCGATAAGTTGGCGTGCCGCCGGAACTTGCCTGCCGTTTCAGGAAGCCGGGGAACTCCTCAAGATCACTGGGTGGCTCGCGCTCACTGTCGCCATCGAAACCACTGATTCGATCCTTGATGTAGGTGGCGTAGCTGATCTTCGACATCTCACCGTCGCTCACAATATCCACCTGCGCCTGGACCTGCTTTGCAACCACCTCTTGAACAGCGCTACGTATAATCTCATCCGCGCCGGGCACAGACTCGCCTTTCTCTTGGGCGAAGACCACGTCGGTCACGGCCTGTGATCTCGGTAGGCTGCCAACGTGTGTCGTAAGAATTCGATCTTGGCTGGGTTGCATATGATGTGCTCTAAGCTAAAGGGTGAAAGATGCCGGAGCTCGTCATTGCGACCTCCGGTTGTTCCAGCGTTGCCTAATGGCCACAGTTATTTGCGATCAGAGCCGTGCGTCGCACGTCATGCCCGGCAAAACAATGACACGGGTTGCCGGCATGGTGCTATGTTCAGTTTTGCTCGCGCGTAAGCCGGGCGGAGCCGCCAAGCACATGCAGCCCTGAGAACGCGCGTTTTTCCGGTGACAGCTCAGGTTCTTCAATCCGCTCAAGCAACATTGAGACAGCCGCATCGGTCATGCGCCCAACCGGTTGGCGTACCGTGGTGACGTCGTAGGCCGCGTAGCTGGCAGGCCCAACGCCATCAAACCCGACAATCGAGATATCGTTAGGCACGTGCAACCCGAACCCCTCACGGGCCTCATCGATGCAGCCGATGGCCATAACGTCGTTGGCCGCGATAATCGCATCCGGCGGGCTACCACGTTGCTCAACAATCTCGGCGAAACAACGGCGCCCGGTGTCGTAGCCGTAGTCGCCACCGACGGAGGTGATGTCCGTGATATTCATTTCCTGCAGTTTGCGCCTTGCGCCTGCGGTGCGCTCGGCGCTGACCACAGAATCCGATGGCCCTTCGACCAGACCGAAACTGCTGTGTCCCGCCTTGACCAGCTCACCGACCAACCATCGCTCGCCCTCTTCTTGATCGCAGCGCACCGAGTTGACCAACTGGTCGCTGTACGAGCGGTTGTAGAACACCACCGGTATGGCGACCTTCTCGACGATGCGAAGCTGTTCAGGCGTCATCATCGCCGCCGTCAAGATGCCGTCCACCTGGTACTGCAGCATTTGCTCCAGGACCGACTCGATATCGCCCTCGTGCTCCAGCGCGAACAACAGCACGCGCACGCCGTGCTCTGAGAACCGCTGGGTCAATTCGACAAGCACTTCGGGGTAATAGAGATTGGTCAGCTTCGAGATGATGACAGCCACCATGTTGGAGCGTTGGGTAATCAGCCCTCGCGCAATTGCGTTTGGGCGGTAGCCAAGCTCGTCCGCCGCTCGCAAGACCCGATCGCGCATGCTCTTCGAGGCGCTCGCGCCCTGCTGGAATACTCTGGAGACTGCCGACTGCGAAACGCCAGCCAGCTTTGCCACGTCATAGGACGTCGCACGCCGTCGACCAGATTTCTCAACGTCCTTTACTAGGCCGATCGGCTTGGTCACTCACTGGCTCCTTAGGGCAGGTTGTACTTTCAATCACGTTAGATGCTAGGCAATAATGACTTCGTATGCAATCGGAGCCGAGAATGACGAAATCTTTAGACGGACAAACAGCGCTCGTCACGGGTGCCGGGCGTGGTATTGGGCGTGGATGTGCACTTGCATTGGCGAGCGCCGGGGCACGAGTCATTGCAGTGGCAAGAACAGAAAGCGAGCTAAATCAATTGGCTGCGGACGGTGATGGGTGCATCGAGAGCTGGGCGGAGGATGTGACAAGCGAGCACTTGCCCGCTCGGATCGCCGCCATAGAAGGCCTTAACATTCTAGTGAACAATGCCGGGGCCAATCGCCCACAGCCGTTCGTGGATGTGGATGATGAATCCCTAGATCTCATCCTCAACATCAATGTTCGCGCCGCGTTCCGGATCGCGCAAGCGGCGGCGAAAGCCATGATTGCGGGCAACCAGGGCGGGTGCATCATCAATATGTCCTCGCAGATGGGGCATGTTGGCTCCCCGAAGCGGACGGTCTATTGCATGACCAAGCATGCGATCGAAGGGCTGACCAAGGCGATGGCTGTCGAGCTGGCTGCGGACGCCGTGCGGGTAAATTCCGTCGCACCCACGTTCGTTGAAACGCCCCTTACCAAGCCGATGCTCGAGGACCCAACGTTCAAGCGCTTTGTGTACGACATGATTCCGCTGCGCCAGCTTGCCAGCATTGAGCACGTGGTGGCGGCGGTGATGTACCTGCTCTCGCCAGGTGCCGCGATGGTGACCGGGCACAGTTTGCGCGTCGATGGCGGATGGACCGCCCACTAATGCACATCAGGCCCAGTTCTGAGGTTTTATTGCGATCAGATTGCATTCGAAGTACATTCTTTTATCTCAGGCTTGCCCGCCGGCGCTTGTCGATTGCCGGCGCCTGATCATTGCCACGCGCCTGATCGTTGACGCGACTCAGGGGCTGATCCGAGTGTCGGAAGGGCACTGTTTGCAGCGACCGGGGACGGGAAATGGCTGAATTTGGAACCTTAAACTGGTCGATTCTGGTTGGCTATGTGCTACTGAATCTATTGTTGGGCTTTGTCCTGAGCAAGCGGGTGGAAACGGCGGAGGATTTCTATCTAGGCCGTCGTACGACACCGTGGTGGGCCATCGGGATGTCGGTCATCGCCACCTATGTGAGTGCGCTGTCTTTTCTTGGCGGGCCGGCGTGGTCGTACACCGATGGTCTGTCGGTGATCGCGATCCATCTCAATTACCCCATCGTCGTACTGCTGGTCGTGACGCTGTTTTTGCCGTTCTTCTTTAACAGCGGTGTGGCGTCAATCTACGAGTACATGGAGAGGCGTTTCGGCCCGACCTCGCGCGTAGTTATCTCCGGTGTTTTTCTTATTTCGCAGGCGCTGACATCGGCGGCTATTTTGTATGCAACCTCGCTGGTTATTCAGTTCATCACCGGCATTGATGTGCGTGTGGCGATTGTCATCGTCACGGTAATCGCGCTGATCTATACCGTCATGGGAGGCATCGCTGCGGTTATCTGGACTGACGTGATTCAGGCAGGCGTGCTGTTCGTCGGGGCGTTTATTATTGTGTTTGCGCTGGTGGAGCAGCTACCGGCCCCGATCGGCGAAGTACTGGCTAACCTGAAGGCCGCGGGCAAAACGAATGCGTTAGATTTTTCATTCAACCTGACAGGCGCAACCACCGTTTGGTCTGGCGTGTTCGCCATGACGATATTCCACGTAACGGTTTATGGCGCCAACCAAATGATGGTGCAGCGTACGCTTGCGGCCAAAAACATAGGCGACGCAAAAAAATCATTCCTGCTGATGGGTTTTGCAGCATTTTTTATCTACTTTCTGTTCTTTATTCTGGGCATCTTGTTTTACGCCTACTTTGACGGGCGCGAGTTCGACAATGGCAACACGATTATTCTGAGTTTCGCCACCGAGTACGGCATGCCCGGGCTCATGGGCATTATTGCGGCGGCCATCGTTGCGGCTTCAATGTCCTCGCTGGACTCCTCATTCAATTCGCTGGCCACAATCTCGACCGTCGATTACTATCAGAAGTACTTCCGCACGGACGGCTCGCCTGAGCACTATCTGAAAGTGTCTCGCGTATTTACTGTGATATGGGCAGTGTTGATTATCCTGCCCGCGTTCGCTTACGTGAACAGCGAGGGGTCGATTCTTGAGACGCTGAGTAAGATCGGCGCTTATTTTGTGGGCGCCAAGATCAGCATGTTCGGGTTGGGCTTTTTCTCGCGCCAGACGACCGAGAGGGGACTGCTGGTGGGTGTCGCCGTAGGCTTTGGCGTGATCTGGTACGTTGCCACCAAAACCGATATCGCTTGGCCGTGGTATTGCGTGATTGGCGGCACGGTTAATATCGTGGTGTCGATCTTGGCGAGCCTTGCGATTGACGGCCGGCAGACGGAGTGGTCGGAGTATTCCATCAAAGGGCAGCAAGTGAAGTTCCGGGAGCAAAACCTGCCGGAGAAAGAGGGCGGCTGGTATCTGGTGCCAGGGAAGATCGATCGGGTGTCTTATCTGTTGTTAGTCTTCTTTGTCTTTACCCTGGCGTTCCTGTTGTTGTTTGAGACGTTTATCTGAACTTGGTCAAAACGGCTTTAGGTACGGGCTTTTTCAAACTCAGCCCATGCGGTTTCCAACTGCTCGATGTCAAAACCGGGAGAGCGCGCGGCATCCAGAACGATCTGCTCTGTCGCTAGCAGATGGTCGATGGCACCTGGCAGTTGAGGCGCGATATCGGCAGGAATTACAATTGCACCGTGTTGGTCGGCGTGTATTAGATCGCCATCCTTCACCGTTAAGCCCATGATCTCAACGCGGCCGCCAATTTGGGTCACATGGCAGTGTGCGTGGCTGGGTCCGACAGAGCCGGCCAGCACAGCAAATGCGCTGTCCATATCATCCAGATCCCGCATGACACCGTTGGTAACCGCCCCCGATACCCCCAGACCTTTGTGAACTGCGGCGTGCACCTCACCCCACCAGGCGGCAATGCAGTCCGGACCGTCGCTGTCTTGCACCACCGCGACTGCCGGGCGCGGCCCGGCGGCCATATGTCGAAAATACTCAATACGAGTTTGGCGTATGCGTTCCGGCGTTGCGCTTGCCGGGAAGATGCCAGCGATCTTCGCGGTCCGGGCGAAGCCTACAATGGGGCCGGCCGAGGGTGAGGAGTACAACATCGTCTTGCGGGTGAAGTTGCTAAAACCCCGTTTGCCTTCGGCGACCTCAATGGCGTTGCAAATCGTAGGTGTATCGTGACGCCGAAGCACCTCAAGTGTCTGTGTGTCCAGTGTGCTCATTGCGATCCTCGCAGCCGTGCCAATAAATCCAGCCCCTGCATGCTGAGCCAGTGCAGTAGGTCAATAAACACCCAGTTCTCAGCAAGCTTGTCGCCGTCACGACGATAGATATCAACCACCCGCATGTCGGCTCTGCTCTGGTTTCCGGGGAGGCCCAGAAATCCGCCGGTGGGTGTATTGGTCAGGTTGGCCCAGCCGAAAAAACCAGCGTAGTGCCCTTCGGCGATACGTGCGACATGGCCGTTGAATACTTTGTTTTTTAACTGCTCGCGGAATGGGTATTGATGCTGTTGCTGGTAACGGGCAATGGTATAGGTGGAGCCAATACCGGCAGGCCCATGCCACAGCATGTCATTGTGCCAGGATTTTGCCAGTAGCTCCGGCGGGCATCGCTCATCGGTCTTGTTCAGTTCACTCAGGTCATCGATCATGCGGTTGACTACGCTGATCGTCTTTTGCGTTTCTTGCGCGGGTTGCGGGCTCAGGATCACGCCGTCATGCGTGCGCGGACCAGGCGGAATTATCGCGGCGCCGGTCTGCGGCGGAAGCGGGTAGTGGCCTGCCTGCTGCATCATGCCGATCACATCGCAGAACAATGCCGATTCGGTAATCGTGTCCCCCTCGACGCGGGAAAACTCAGCGTAGCGCAGGAACGCCAATTTGCGGGTAGCGGGGATGCCAAGCCAGTCCTCATCGAACAGGCCCATCAGGTGCCCCATGCTTGCTACCCAGACCGAGCCATCATCGATCGCATCATTGTGGCCCGCAAAAAATACCTGCTCACGACGTTGCAGGGTGCGTAGCGAGCGCCGCAGTGGCAGCCAGAAAATCTCCGCGACCGCATCGGCGCCGGTCAGCTCGTAGAAGGGGTGCATTCCGCGCCAGAAAAAGTCACCGCAGGTGTGCGAACGTAGCACTTGAGCAACCTCAAGGTCAGCGGCTGAGTCGATAGCCGACTGGTACTCGCGTACCACCCATTTCGCTGCGGCTAAGGTATCCAAATTCATCGATCGATCCGGCAGTTGAGATGTTTGATCCCATACTATTGCATTTGACTTCGAATGCAAGGCACAATTCTTCAACCTCTCCGGCGCCCGCGTTGGCAGGCGTGCAGCGGCTCTTAATTAAATCGGGTGTTGAGCCGGGCGCGACCGGCCACCGGCATTGCCCGAGTATCACAACTGAGGATCACCATGAGCAACAAAAGGCCTGAGCAGTCCATGCTGACCAAAGGCAATAAGCTGCATAAAACCGCCGAGACCGACGCGACCATTGCCGCGATGGTCGACGGCCTGAATGATCACGATATCGACAATATGGGCCGGTTTTTCAGCGACTCGTTTCGCTGGATGGGCAACGCGGGTTGTGGCACCAAAAAGGGTCTAGCGGAATTTCAGGACAACTGGCAGCGCCCGTTCCAGGCAGCGTTCTCCGACAAGGTGTGCATTGACGAGGCGCGCGTCACTCAGGGGGAGTGGTGTGCTGCGTTCGGCCGCCAGGAAGCCGTGCACAGTGGTGAGTTCATGGGCATCGCAGCGACGGGCAAGCGGGTGAAAATTCGCTATATGGATTTTTGGAAAGTGGTGGATGGCAAGATTGTCGACAACTGGGTGATGGTGGACTTCCCGCACGTGCTGCGGCAACTCGGCCGCGACCCGTTCGACGGTCACGGCTGGGAGAAGTTTGACCCTGATAACAACGAGCGTACACATCATGAGCATTGAGGCGAATCAGGCAAACAAGGCGCTCGTCTGGCGCTTCTGGCAAGCGCTGGACGGGGCCGAGAGTCCCCATGCACGGAGCGTCTTTAGTCAGTACATGCACCCCGAGTGCGTCTGGCATGGTCCCGACCCGATCAACGATCTTCACGGCCCGGAGCAGATTGACGCGGGCTTCTGGCAACCCCTGCAGCAGGCCTTTGCCGGGCTGGTTCGTGAGAGTCATTTGTTCTTGGGTGGTAAATCCAGCGGTCGGGTTGACGGAACCGGTGATGGACATTATTGGGTGGGCGGCACCGGCTACCTAGTGGGGACGTTCCAGCACGAGTATCTGGGCATTCCGGCCACCGGCGACAAAGTAAAGATTCGATGGGGTGAGTTTTGCCGGGTTGAGGATGGGAAGATCGCCGAAGTTTTCATACTCACTGATCTTGTCGATCTTATGCAGCAGGCGGGCATCGCGGTGCTGCCTCCAAGTCGTGGTACCGATGGGATGTACCCGCCACCGCGTGCGCGCGATGGCATGCTGCACGAGGCGCAGGATGTTGCTGCCTCCGAGCACACGCTGGCGCATATCCGTCGATTTATCTTTGAGGGTCTTAACGGCTACGATCAAAGCGATCTTACCAGCATGGGTATGGCTGATTTTTTCCATCCCGATGTTCACTGGTATGGCCCGGGTGGCATCGGCGCTTGCCTGAGCTTCAAGCAGTTCGAGGACTTTCACCAAAAGCCCTGGCTGGCCGCCTACCCGGATCGGCAGGTACAGGACCTGGACGCGCTGATCGCTGAGGGCCCGTACAGTGGTGGGCCCGGTTGGGCAGGTGTAAAGGCGACCCACACGGGGCGCTATCTGAACTGTCCGGCGACGGGCAGGGAAGTTGTTTTCAACGGTCTGGATTTCTGGAAGCTGGAGAACGATCAGTATGTGGAGAACTGGGTGTTCGTCGACATGATTCACTTATTCCGTCAGTTTGGCGTTGATCTTCTTCAGTCGTTACCGGGGCGGTGACGCGGTCTGCGGGCGGGGGAGCGCCCTGCGGGCAATGGTAGTATCAGGGAGATGAAATTACCTCGCCTTCGCACATTTGTCATCGCGCCGCTTGCTCTGTTCGCGGCAATATACACGATAGCCGCAATCAAACTCGCCTTCGTCGATGACGCTATCGCTGTTTTCACTGGGGTGCCGGCAGAGCACCAGACCATCGCGATATTCGGCGCGAGCGGCACGGCGGGAGACGGCATACTGAAAGCCGCGCTGGCCGATCCGGCTATCGGAAAGATACACGTAATCACGCGCCGCGAAACGTCCAGAATCACCCAGGGCGTGGAATCGGGGAAGGTGCAACTTACGCCGCACACCGATTATCTGGACTACTCGGCGATTCGTGCGCAAATGGCTGAGGCAAGCGCAGTCTTCTGGGCCATCGGCACCAATTCTGTTGGCGTTGACGAGGAAACCTACGGGATGATTCACGTGGACTTCCCGCGCCAGTTCGTCGCTCAGTGGACTCGCGTTAACCGCGATGCCGGGCTGTCATTCCATTACATCAGTTCCAGCGATATTTCCGAGGACTCAAGCATGATGTGGGCTCGCGAAAAAGTGCGCGCAGAAAACGTGTTGTTCGGGCTCGCCGAAGGCTCGAATCTTCGCGTGATCGCGTACCGGCCAGACTACATCGGCCCTACCAAAGAGCAGGCGCATATCGGGCAGAATCTTCTTTACGGGTTTTTTGCGCCGGTTAACGCGGCCGTGCGGGCGTCGCAAATCGGGCAGGCCATGATCGAGATCACGGCGCGCGGGCCGCAGTTCAACAATGGCGATAAGGTTGGGACGAGAAGCATCCTTCGATACGCCGATGCGTATACGCGCCGACTTGCCCGCCGCGTGGGCGCGGGCGCTCAGTGACCTTCAGCGCTTTCGCGTAGTCCGCAATCCCAGCAAGGCAGCATCAAGCAGATCCAGGGGGATGCTGAACCGTATCTTGCGAGTGACGGCGCTGCGGATCCTGCGCTTGGAGGCCGTGTGTGCGGGTAAGTCGAGTGCTTTGAATTGCTCTGCGCAGGTTTCGGCGCGAGATAGCAACGCTTCGGGCTCTACCAGTTCATCGAAAAAGCCCGCCTTCAGTGCGGATTCCACGTCAAAGTATTTGGACAAGGTCACCGCACGCTGAAAAGCTGCGGGCGCCAGCCTGTGGCGCAGCGTGGCGGCCGCCACGCGCGGCATGGTAAGGCCAATCGCCACCTCGTTCGCCGCAATCTTGAAATCGCCGCGGCTGCCGATGACATAGTCCGCCGACAGCATCAAAAAAACGCCCATGGCCAGCGAGTGGCCGTTGCAGGCGGCGATGACCGGATACGGGTAGCGCATCACACGCGCGGTCAGGCCGTAGCCGGCGCTCAGCATGCGCAGTGCACTCATACCTCCGCGCTTCAGTACGCGAAGATCAAACCCGGCCGAGAAAACAGATTCCCGCCCCGTCATGATCACGATCGCGCGATCAGACTCGGCGCGGTCGAGCGCTTGGTAAATTTCATGCAGCACTTGCGGCGACAGCGCGTTACGTTTGCCATCGTCTATTACAATCGTGGCGACTTGCTCTTGCAGGCTGTAATGAACGGATTCGGTTGTCATATGTCTTCCCCGAGGTCACGATCCGACCCTCGGGGGTTGCGGGCCTGCAATGAGTCGGGGTGGAAGTGGCGCCGAAAGTTGTTGATTTGGCTTGATGCCTCTGTGTACAACCCAGGCTCAGGAAACCAGTCCATTTGTGGGTCGATCTCAAGCTTGCTCCATTGTTCGCCAAAAGCATGATTGAGGACCGCCTGGATGCCCTCCAGAATGCTGTCTCCACCTTGAGCGTAGTACCCATCGCTGGCGTACAGATGTCGTACCCGACCATCGTCCGGCGATTCACGCTGCGTCACCATCCCGAACTTCATCAACTCACGGACGATTCGTGACGCGGTTTTCATAGACAGATTGAGCCTGCTCGCTAACGAGGAGACAGTATGTGGCTCTTCGCTCAGACGTGATGCCTGCTCAATCTCGAAGCCAACGGCAAGATGCAGCAGCGAGTATTTGTACTCTACCCGCGTTTGTACCTGGCTGCTCAGGTACAGGCGTATCAGCGTACGAATAACCACAGCGACCTTCTCGTTGTTATCCAGCGAGTCTATGTAGGGATTACTCATAAGCGCCGCGACTCCTCTTCATGGCAGGGCAACCATTACAGTTTGCACCCTCGTAAGAAGTCAAATAAACATATACTATCCGGATATTGAAGATAGTCGTAATTATGGGATTATCTGACTATCGCTCCGTACATCATCATTCAAGCAGTCAGCTTCTCACCACCTTAAAGGGTCATCGACTTGTTGTTTCTAGCTGAGTCAGGGGTATTGGGGCTGCCATTGGCCGCCTGGAGCTGGCTGGCCATCGGGGCGTTGCTCGGGTGTGTCGGGCTGGTAGGCGTGCTGCTGTTTGAGCGGGCGCGAACTCGTTGCGGGCGGCGTGCGGTGGCACGCTTGGAGCGCACGCTGGGCCGCGAAAGGGCACTTTTCAGGTACGCCCACCACGATCTTGCGAATCAACTCCTCGTCATCCAATGGCAGATGTCCGATCTGTGGCCGTCAGCCGATTCGCCGGCGGCGGCCTCATTGATGCCTCCGCTGCAGCAGCTTGCGGATCTGGTCGCCGAATTTGGCGGGTTGTATGGCGCCAAGCAAATCGAGCAAGAGTGGTGGCCGTTGACCGCGATGGTCGATGACGTGGTGGATGCGTATCGCCCATCCGCACAAGCCAGAAACCTCATGCTGGTGTGCGACATCGGGCCAACCCGACGGTGTTCCGTGCATCGCAAGAAAATCGAGCGGATTCTTCGCAATTTGCTTTGTCATGCAATCAAAGTGACGCCACCGGGCGGCCGTCTGGACGTGCGTCTGGTGGATACTGCGCAGGGTGTGGACCTTCACGTGCTGGATGAAGGGCCGGGCATGGCGAACGTGCAGTTTCGCGAGCGGGTGGAACAGGCCATCCGGCCGGGAACCTGCGGCGAACAGGGGTTACTCATCATCCGCGAGTATGTTGATGCGTTGGGCGGTACTTTGCGCTGCGACGTGCGCCGCTCAGGCGGCACGGACGTTGTTGTCAGCCTGCCGGATGCGGTGTGGTTGGCCCCAAGCGCTCCATAGCCGGTGCCACCTTCAGGCGGCGCATTGCGCTCCCGGGCTCGCCAGGCCTAGCCTCCCAGCGAGTATCAAAAAAACCCAGTTCGTGACAAGCTGCTGCGCTGGCCCGCAGCCGTGAGAGTGCTCGTTGCGGTGGGCTCGATCTTCCCGTGTTCGCGCACAGACTTAGTCAGACAGAGATCCCATGCTCGCATTCATCAGGCATAACTTTCGCTGGATCATCGGCGGCTTCATGCTCACCTACTTTTCCAGCGTTGGTCAGACGTATTTTATCTCTGCCTCGGTTTCGCAGTGGCAGGCCACATTCGGTCTTAGCCACGGCGAATTTGGCCGACTCTATATGTTCGCGACGTTGGCGAGCGCCATGTGCCTGCCATTCCTTGGCAAGTGGGTGGACGTCGTGCCTGCCCATCGTATGATACTGATGGTGGTGCCAGTGCTCGCTGGGGCGGCGTTGATGGCGGGCTATGCGAGCTCTGTTCCGATCCTGGTCATCGCCGTTTTTCTGTTGCGGTTGTTCGGCCAGGGCATGATGACGCACATCGCCCTGACGGCCACTGGGCGGTGGTTTGTGGCGGAGCGGGGGCGGGCAGTCTCGCTGGTTGTTCTGGGCCATCAGGGCGGCGAGGCGAGCATCCCGTTGATGTTTGCTGCGCTGACCATCGCTTGCGGATATCGTATGGGTTGGGTTGCCGCCGCCATTGCATTGCTGGTGGTTGGTTTGCCCTTCACTTACTGGTGTTACCACCGGCCGCGGGTCCCTCTTGGGCAGTTATCAAGGGAAGCCGAGGCGGCCCCTGCCGTGCGCAGCTGGTCTCGGCGGGAGGTGGTCAGGGATCCGATTTATTGGATGCTCCTGACCGGGGTACTGGCGCCTGCCTTCATTGGTACCACCATCTTCTATCATCAGAATTACCTCACCGAGCTGAATGGCTGGCCGCCGCAATTGTTTGCGCAGTCGTTACTGGTGATGGCCGCGACCACCGTGACCTGTGCTTTGTTGACCGGTGCCGCAATCGACCGGCTTGGTGCGCGCGCGATTCTGCCTTACTTCCTGTTACCCCTGTCGGGCGCGTGTGTTGCGCTCGGCATCAGCGGGCCGCAGGCGATGCTGTATGTGGTGATGGTGTTGCTGGGTATCAGCTACGGTATCTCATCCACCCTATTCGGTTCGCTGTGGCCGGAGATCTACGGCCTGGCGAATTTGGGCTCAGTCCGGTCGATTACGGTGTCCGCAGCGGTGCTGGCGACGGCTGCCGGCCCGGGTTTAACAGGTACATTGATCGATCGGGGTACGGGGCTGCCGGCGCAGATGATGTTCTTTGGCGTGTACTGTCTGCTGGCGTCTGGGCTGATGACGATGGCGTCAATCGCGTTACGCCGACGCGCCAGCGTCACTCCCGTCAGCGTAGACTAATGCAACGGTGCAGGTGGTTGGCAGTAACCTATGGCGCTTATCGACATTCCCTCGACAATAGTAAAGAGCGTCGGCGCGACCGAACGCGGTCGCGATTGGCTCAAAGCGCTCCCAGACGTGATTGCTTCGCTTGCGGATGGGTGGAGCCTGGATCTGTTCGACCCGTTCTCCGATGAGATAACCGGATCATGGGTAGCGCCATGTGAAAGTCCCCAAGGATCTGCCGTGTTAAAGATCGGTTTCCCACACTTCGAGGCCGACTATGAGATCGATGGGCTCCTCGCATGGAACGGTGGATGCACGGTGCGTCTCTTAAGAGCGGAAAAATCTCAACATGCTTTGCTACTCGAACGCTGCGAGCCCGGGACGGTTCTGCGCACGCGACCGGCGAGAGAGCAGGACGCAGTCATTGCCGAGCTGTCTCGAGAACTGTGGCAGACGCCAGCGCCGAATCATGTACGAAGCCTGGCGAGCATGATCGAAACCTGGTGCGAGGGCGCCGAACGACGCTATGCTGAGCTGCGGAATGCGAATGAGCAAATCGATTTTACACTTGCCGAACGAGGGCTGTCCGAGCTTCGGTGTTTGGCGTGCAGCCGCGTTGACCCCAAGTTACTAGCCACCGATCTGCACGCCGGAAACGTGCTCGCGAGTTCACGCCGCCCATGGCTGGTCATCGACCCCAAACCGCATATCGGCGACGCCAGTTACGATCTCACCCAACATCTGATGAACATCAAACCTCGGATCAAATCGCACGGTCCGGCATTGATCGAAGGCCTGGCCATGCTCGCCGACGTGAATGAAGATCGCCTATTGCGATGGACCTTTGGTCGCTTGTGCCTCAACGCTGAGGATCTGCCACTCGCCCGAACGCTCACCGCCGTCTTGTGACCCTCGTGAGATCAGCGACGCAGGCCGACTGCATCGCGAAGGGTTCTCTGCTTAGTAGGAACATCTTCGTCGGGCCGGAAGATTGCGGTCATCAAGAATCGTGGCTTCCGACTAGACGCGACCCACTCAGCGCCCTAAGGTCTAATACGATTGCAGTGAGAGTTCTAAGATGACAGATATCCGCGAAATGACGGTTGCGGACCTTCCGGAGGTCTTCGCCGTTCGAATTTCGACTGAGCAGAACGCCGTCACAATGCAGGAGCTGGAGGATGAATACGATCTGACTCCACAAACGCTGGCGGCTGCCATGAACAGCTCGGCAAAAGGTTGGGTGTGTGAGGTCGGCGGCAGGATAGTGGGGTTCGCGATGGGAGACCGTGATGAGGGAGAAATGACTGTTATCGCGGTTGTTTCGGATTGCGAGCAACGTGGAATTGGTAAGCAGCTCATAAGGAAGGTGCAAGATTGGCTCTTTGAGTCTGGGCACGAGGAAATTTGGCTGGTGACCACACCCAACCCAAGTTTCCGCGCTTACGGTTTCTATCTTTCATTAGGTTGGACGGCAACTGGTGTGATCATTGACGAAGAAGAAAAGTTCGTGCTCCATCGCAAATAGGCAACTCCCGGCGATCGGGAATTGCTGAAACCCGAGACGGCAACCACCCTCCGCTAATCCCATAGAATCAACGGCTGTTGCTGGGCCGTTGCGACCCTTTGCTACTCTGATACATCAAATAGTCCGAATCGTACTAAATTGGAGTTAAGCAATGACGTTCAAAGTGATGAGGATTCTGTTGGTCTCGGCGGTGCTCGCGGCGGGTTGCACGCAGTGGAGCGCGGCTGCCCAGCCAGAGGTGGCGGCCGGCGAGTTCCACTTTGACGGCGACCGCATCGTGCTGAAGTTAAAGGAAAAAGGATTGCACCCGAAGGTGCTGGTGAACCTGGGTGATGGCGAGCCGAACGCCTTCGTTGTGGACACGGGGGCCGGGGTAAATGTGATTGACAGCCGTATCGCCGCGCAGCAGGGCTACGAAGTGGTGGGGCAGATAGAAGTGGGCGCGCCGGGTGGCAACCAGGTGCCCGGCAACATCGTGCGTGTGCCACTCGCGCGGGTCGGCGAGGCCACCATCAGGCATGCGGAGTTTGTCACCGTGGACCTCGAGGAATTCAGTGGGGGCCAGATGCAAGGCGTACTCGGACTCCCATTGTTCAGCAAGTATCTTTTAATGTATGACCTGGAAGGCGGGCTGATTACCGTCTCTAAAGGGCATCTGAAGGCCGACGATCCGGGAGTACAGCCGTACGAGGAAGTGGCGTCACATCTGCGGATTGACGTGGACGTCGCCGGTACCCGTGTGCCGTCGCACATCGATACCGGCTCAATGGGCGGTTTCACGCTGCCTGGCGAGCTGAAGGACGCCTTGCCGCTTTCGGCATCGCCAAAATCTGCCGCGCAAGCACGGCTAATTGGCGGGGCACGCAACATTGAGTTTGGGATCTTGGACGGCGTGGTGAGCTTTGCCGGTGTGGACTACCCGAACCCCAATCTGGCGTTTATGGACCCCTCTCCCGGCGCCGGAAACATCGGTGGTGAGGTACTGCGCGACTTCCTCATGACCATTGACCAAACAAATCAGTTGGTCAGGTTCGAGAAGATTCGGCGCGACCGGCGGGAACAACACCACTCTGCCGCAGACTCCCCGCGTAAGCTGGGACTAATGCTGCGAAATAGGCCGGGCAACAGCGCAATGGTGCTTGCCACAGTAATCCCCGATTCGCTTGCCGAGAATGCCGGGCTGCAAGCGGGCGATGAGCTTGTTGCGCTGAACGGTTTACCAATTGATCAGTATGATATGTCTGACCTTGGTGAGCTGTTTAAGGGGGCCACCCCATTGAGGTTCGAAGTGCAGCGCGCGGGTAAAGCGATGATCATGAAAATCGAATAGGCGGACAGCGTATTGCGTCAACTCAGAGAACTCGAAGGTATCTGCACGGGGATTGTTGAAAAAAGTGGCCCCTGCACCGCCTACCACGTGCGCAGCGAACTGAAGATATCGCCGTCCGCGCACTGGCAGGCCTCCGCAGGCTCAGTTTACCCGCTGCTTGCGCGCTTAGAGGTGCAGGGCCTGCTGACCGGCATCGATGATCCGCAGGATGGCCGCGGTCGCAGGCTGCTTCGGGCGACCGCGAAGGGCAGGGCAGCGCTGCGTGAATGGATCAAAGCCGGCGCGCAGCCAAAGCTCATCACCTCAATCACTGATCCCGTTCGCTCGCGCATGTTCTTTTTGCAGGCGCTGAGCGCCGCCGACCAGCGTGCTTACCTGGATCGCACGATCCAGCAGATGCAGGCGCACCTGAGCGAGACGCAGGCGCGTCGCGCCGGCGCCGACATCGTGAAAGATCGATATGATTACTACGGCGCGCTGGGCGCGGAGAAACTCACACACACCCGCCTTGAATGGTTAAAGACGGTGCGTGCGGGTTTGCTTGAGGTCGCAGAGAACTAATCAATCTCAGCTGAGGCAGGTCCCGGCGGCTGGAAGAACAGTGATTTCATGATGCCAAGGTCGATAAAGTTTACGGTGCCATCGCCATCAAGATCCGCATCCGCGCAGGCAGGCTCGGCACTTACGCAGAAGAACACCGTTTTCATTTCGGCCAGGTCCGCAAAATTGGTTGCACCGTCGTTGGTTAGATCGCCATCGCACAGGTTGCCGAAACCGTCGCCGTTGCTGTCACGTTGATCGGCGTTGGTGATATCGCTGCAGTTGTCTGCGACGTCGACAACGCCATCACCGTCGGTGTCGCGCTGGGTTTTCACCAACCGCAGTTCGTCCGCCAGCTCATCGATCAGCGCCAAGTCCAGCACGTGATCATTATTGATATCCAGCATCAACGCGCATGAGGCGGCCAACGGCGCCGGAAAGCGTTTGCGCAACCCGAAGCTGCCTGCACCGTCGTTCAAAAACAAGAACCAGTCGCCGCTGAAGCTGGACGTCACCCAATCAAGATCACCGTCGCCATCAATGTCGCCAAGATCAGTTGCCAACGGGAACGGGTCGGTCGGGTAATGCGTTGGCGGGTCTAACGTGCCATTGCCTTTGCCAAGCAGAATGGATCCCTGGTTACTCACGCTGTTCACCACCGCCACATCCTCGTGTCCATCCCCGTCAAGGTCCCCGATATTCAGCATCCAGGGCGAACCATTCACCGCCCGTGAGCTCAGTTGAGTGAAGCTGCCGTCGCCATTGTTCGCATGTACGATCACGGAGGGGATGCCACCGACGAACGCGGTCATAACGAGGTCGAGCTGCCCGTCTTCGTTCATGTCGCCCGCGCCTAGCGCCCACTCGCCCTGACCGCCGCCCTCAAAGAAAGTGGCCGCGCTAAATACGCCTGCGCCATCGTTCACCAACAGCGACACGCTGCCTGCACCGGCGGCATTCGTGTTGGCAATGTCCAGGTCGCCATCCGCGTCGATGTCCAGTACTGCGACCCCGCGCGGGTCGCCGCCTACCGTCACCTCCTGTTGCGGTGCAAAGGTACCATCGCCATTGCCAAGGAGAATCGAGAGGCTGCTGGTGTTGATGTTGCCGACCACCAGATCAGCATTGCCGTCGTTGTTAAAGTCGGCGGACTCATTTGGGCTGGCCCGGTCGTTGACCGGTGTGGTGTCGGCCATAAACGTATCGTACAAGCCGGTGCCATCTGCCTTGTTCATGAACACCCGCACGTCCGCGGTGTCTTCATTGATGATCGAGATGTCCAGCCAGCCGTCATTGTTAAGGTCGGTGCCGGCACCGCCGTAAGCGCGACTGGTTTGTTGCGGTACCGTTCGGGTCGTTAGTGTGTCGATAGTTTCAAAGCTGAGTGGGTTGCTCTGTGTGGCGGTCCAGAATTGAAAAGAATACCCCGCGGTCAAAGCGGTTCCATCTTGGGCGCTAATCTGATCAGACAGCACCACCATTACCTGCTCGCCGGCAGAGAACCGATGCTCCGGGGCAAATACCACGGTGGTGTCGGCGTCGATGAGGCTGATCGCGCCTTCGGCGGCGCCGCTCCAGCGGCCGAACACGCGCAGCGTGTCGAGCGTCACCGAGCCCGAATCGATGGCTCGGTCGAACTGCAGCACAATTGCGCTGTCGGTGGCGGCCGTGATCTGGCGCGCAAGAGGGCTTACTTGCACGACCGACAGTCCGCCTCGATCGGCCGGTTTATTTCGCTGGGCTTCGGCGGTGCAGATATCCGGCGAGAGCAGGGCGGTGCCGAGCAGTATGAGGGCGATGTACAAGTGCATAGCGGGTGTCCGTTGAGAGGTGAAAGGGGGCAACTGTTTAGGTCGATCGTCGGGCGCACAGGTTCGCCAGTTGGACCCTGCCTTTGATTTTTCATTCTACTCGCAGGGGAGCACAAGTGTCAGCGTGTACGCGTGATGGGCATAAACGCCACGAGTTCGAGCTTATGTACTATAGAGTGGGCTGGAAGGTAGCCGGAGAAGGAGGGCGACCATGGCGAATCTGCGTGAAACCGGTGGGAACACGGACCCGGAGCTGATGCAGCCGCTGTCGCTGATACGTCCGGACGACGCATTGGTGCTTCACCTTGAGTTTGTGAATCTGAGTCTGCGCCCCGGTGGTGCGAACCTGCCCCCGGTGTTGCAGGCGGCAAACCCCAAGGAGATCGCTTGCCTCATCGCTCATTTTCCCGCGCAGCACCTTGCTGAGGCCAGTTTCGCGGATCCGCCCGGGGACGGCCCGACGCCGGGGCCGGCGCCGGTAGGCTCCCGCCTGTCGGGGCCATCGCGACTCGTGTTCGAACTCACCGCAGGTAAGACCTTGCCCTACACCCTGCGCGATCTGCTGGACTGGGGCCCTCAGAGCGTTCTGCAGTCACGCCAGGTACCGGCCACCCGCGCGGAAGCGGATATCGGTCAGCCGAGTGAGTTGCAATCGGCGATCGAGGCACCGTACCGGCTCGTCATCTCACCCGATCCCGGTAATGGCTGGCAGACTGGTGAGCTTACACAGAAAGTGGGCCAGCAACGCACTTACCAGGAGCTGTGGCACGCTCGCCTGGTCGCCGCCGACAGCCAGGACGATCCGTCTCAGCCGGCGATCCGCGCTGTGTGGTCCCCTGACTATCCGGGTGCGGATGCACAGGGCGAGCAGGACGAAGGCTTTGCTACATCGCTGCGAGCGCACTACCGCGATCTCATTCACCGCACGCATCGCGCCGACCTTGAACCCGCGCCAGTGCCCGCGCACCATCTTATGCTGAGCCCGATGGGCGCGTGGCTCGACCTGGACGGCCCCGATCAACCTGGGCCGGATTCGGTATCACTTGCTCGCTGGGTGCACCGTGCCGCCATGGGCCAGGATGAGCGCGTGGTCACCGAGACCAAAGGTTTTATTCTGCCGACCGGACATCCGGCCGTATCCGTCACCGTCACCACGCGCGAGTTTGCCCCCGATGGGGACGGCGCTACGGGTGCATATCTGCGAACCCGCCACTTCATTCGCATCCGTCAACCGCAGGTGCACCTGGACGGTGAGTCGCCAATGCCGTTCAGGTCGGTGCGCGTCCTTGATCGTGCCACCCCTGCCTTACCCGTCGTGCCCGATGAACCGGCGTACTACTGGATCACGCTGCCAGCCGGCCCGGAGGCTGATACGCCGATTGATTTTCGCTTTCGCGGGGAAGCAGAGGATTGGGATGGGCAGACCTGCACCTTCAGTTTCGCCGCGATGTTCATGCGCAGCGATGCCGACATGCAGGCGGCGCTGCAAGCGTACAACGGCGCGCCCGATGACCGCCGGCTGGTGCCATTGAGTGCGCAGCCGGTCGCCGTCGCAGCACCGATCGCCGATGGGGTGCGCAGCGACACACAAGTAGAGCTGCAGGCGTTGCGTCTGTTGGCAGCCCCACGGGCGCAATCGGTCTCGCCTGGGCAGGCGCCCTTCGCACCGGCTGCAGATGGTCTGCAGGCGCGCCTGCCAGCGCTCAAGAGTCTTGTTGGTGATGACGCCAACCTGGACTGGTTCGATCTGCCGCCAGATCCGAAAGTCTCCAACGCTGCCGCGTTGTTCCTGATACGTCGTGAAGGCGGTCAGCCGATTGGGGTTCGGTTCGCCGATCAGGGCAGCAAAATCGGCGGCCTTGTGCTGCCGGATTTTGACGTTGCTGGTGTTGCGCGGAAGATCGGCCCGGTCGGCGATGTCGCGGCGTTCAGTGGTCAGGAGTTTGTCCCTGAAAACTACTTTCACGCGGAGGCAACCTTACTGGGGCAGGTGCCGTTATGGGCCGCCTTAACTCACCGACCCGATGGCGAAGGCGCCGCGTTGCCTTCGTTTCAGTTATCGCTCGATCCGCAGGCCGGGGAGGATGCGCCGCGCAAGCTGAAGATTGAATGGGAAACGACGCAACTGCGCAGCGCGAGCGAAGATGGCACGCCCACCCAGAAGGCGAGCGAGCTCAAGTTCCTCACGCGGCAGGAGCACCCCGAGCTGGTGCCGGATCCCGACCAGGACACCCGACTTTCACTGTGCTTCGAAGCCACATCCGCAGGCGACGGTGGGGTGCCGTCCGCGCAGGCGCAAGGGTCGCTTAGCAATTACACAGAGCAGCATGTTCTGGCGACCCTGCCGACAGGGCCAGAAAGTATTCGTATCCGGATGAAATCCATCACGCTGAGCGCAGGGACGGGCAGCAGTCCCAATCTACAGACCGAGATTGATCAGATTGAACTCGTTGGCTTTCTGCTTGGCGCGGTGCAGTTTCTGCTGCGCGCGGCCTCGGTGACGGCCAGAAAGAAAAACGAAACCAAGGGGCGTACCTACAGCGTCACTGTCTCCCCCAGCCCGCAAGACATCAAGGTGACGCTGGCGTTTGCTCAGGGCCCGGGCAAGGAGCCGGAAAAGCCGGATCCGGATCCGGATCCGGACGCGGGCGTGGGCGTGGATGCGCACCTGAGCCCGGGATCCGAAGCCGGGATCGCCCGCCCGCAGGGCCTGGTCCAGCGCGTCGGTGAGGGGGATGATCCGCCGCCTGAGCCGGAGGTGCCAGAAGAGGCCCTTCAATGGGGAAATTTTCTGCTGTACAACCTTGGCGTCAGCTTCAGCATTAAAGTGTTCTTCTTTCGCCACCCGGTCGAGTTTGGGGTCAACCTCGCCAGTCCAACCAAGCCGTTTTTTGTGACCAGCGTGGGGAGTATCTGGGGCGGTGGAGGCTCACTTGGGTTCGCCGCCGACAGCAAGCAGCTGCAAACGCTCAGCTTCTCCTTACAGGCTGGCGCCATACAGTTCTTTGATCTTGGCAGCAAGGCTGCGCCGGTGAGAGCGTCGGTTATTGCCACAGCCGGGTTCGTGCTGACTTACCACTTCACCACCAAGACGCTAACTTTTACGATCATATTCGCCATTGCTGGCGGCGTGAAGCTCAGTAGCTGGCTTAGTGTGTCACTAAGTATCTTGTTTACGCTGACGCCGAAGCAGATCGAGGGCCGGCTGGATTTTCTCGGCACCGCCACGATTAGTCTTGAGATTACGATTGCCTCTTTCTTCACGCTCTCCTTCTCGCACACGTTTAAGGGCCACATCCGCGGCCCGCAAATCGCTGATTCCGGGCAACCGGCAACGCTGGGGAATGCCGACGAGCCGGTGATCAGTTTTGCGCAACTCATGCCGCAAGCCGACTGGCTGGCGTATCAGCAGGCGTTTGCACAAGGTGATAACCAGTGAACAGCATTATCTTCACGACGCTGCCGCAGGGGCTTGTAACGCGAGCGGACGGGCAACGAGAGTACCGATGCGCCTTGCATGTGGCGCTGCGTCTGTCGCCCTGCGACCCGGATGCCACGCTCGCCGACTTTGCACCGTTTGACGAATGGCCAACATTGCTCTCAGGTGCCAGTTTTGCGCTGGACATTCGCGCCGACCGGGATGCGCCGATTCAAACGTTGGATCTGAAGCCGGATATCGAGGCCTGCATGGAGCACTGGCGCGCGTTGTTTCAGCCGACGCTGTCGGTGCGCCCGTGTGAGCAGGCCGCCCCGCAGGGTGAGCGCACGGCGCTCGCCTACGATCAGCGGATACTCGCACAGTGGGTGCGCGAACAATATCGAGGCGCGCTCACCGCCGAACAACCTATTGAGGCGGGCACGTGGTTGCAAAGGCTCAACGCCCAGGGCGAGCCGCATCAGCCCGACTCAGGGTTACAACGGGATCTGGCAAGCCTGTTGCAGGACTGGCGCGCAAGCGCTGCCGTGGTCAATGCGCCTGCGGCGGAGCGCGAACTGAATCGCTTCAAACTGTTCCACGAGGCGGTCGCCGAGTTTCGGCACGCCGATACGCCCTCGACAGATTTCCACCAGGGGCTTAATGCCGTGCACGGCTATCCCAGCCTTATGCGAAAGCTGGGTCTGGCCATTGCGCTGCCGTTTGCTAACAGCGACGCGATCAGCATGCCCTTGGCCGGGCTGATTCGTGCGCGGGTGGACTTTGCACAGGCGTTGCCTGCTACCGTGCTGGCGCCATGGACGGCGTTCGAGACGACGCAGGATGAGGGCTCGGCACTGCAGGTGTTTCATCCGCGCCCGCAGGATGATGCATCACCCTCGTTACGGGTGGCCGCCGGCATGCTTGAGCTTGAGCATGAGGACATGTTGTTCTCGCCAGCGCAGACGCCCAACTCGGTTGTGGCCATGGCGCAATATCGTGAGCGTCTCACGCAGCTGGCGACCCGCCAGGCAGTCGCGGCTGAACATGCTCGCGAGGCTGATGGGCCCGACGACGATGGCTTGTTGCCACCCGCACTGTTTAGTGGCGGCCTTAGTCTGCTGGACGGCGGACTGGCACCGGCGGTGCAACAATCACTCGACCGGCGCCCCATGCTTGAACAATGGCTTGCCTCGCACACCGTTGCCAATGCGGCCACCGACGATGATGCCCCGGTGCTGTACTCCGGCGACCTCACCCAGGGATACCGGGTGGATGTGCAGCGCGACGAGCACAACTGGCGATCGCTATGTGCGCGCAGTGGCGCACTGGTCTTAGGTGACGGCGAACAACAGATCGAGTGGTCTGACTACCAGGATGAGGGCTCGGTTAGCCTGGCCAGCGAACGTCAGCAGGACGAGGCGATCACAGTACACAAACTATCCACCTGCCTGTTCGAGTGGAAAGGGTGGAGCCTGGTGCTGCCGCGACCGGGCAAGCACGTGGATGAACATGCTGAGGCCGCCGCGGATGCGGTCTCGCCCGATCTGGACTTTCCGCTACGTGCGCAACTGGCGGTCGCCCCCGGCAGTCTGGAGCGTTTGCGATTCGGATCCACCTATCGATTCCGTGCGAGGGCTGTGGACCTGACCGGCCATAGCTGGACCGGCGCCGAGGCCAGCGAACTTCCTGATATTTACAAAGGGGTTCGACAAGTTTGCGCACCCGTCGCGAGCGTGCGAATGGAACAGATCGCGCCGCCCTTGCTAGTGCCGGCGATCGCGCCCGGGCTGGGCGAGGGGCTGGTGACACTGGCCGTCAACAACGCACAAAGCATCGCCGACCCGACACCCAAGGCGCGCGGCAAGCTATTCATCTTGCCGCCACGTGTCTCGCAAGAGTTCGCTGAACGCCACGGCGTATTCGATACTCTGGCGCCGCAACGCGCCTGGGCGATGATCAACGCGCACCAGCAAGGCGTCATGGAGCAATGGGATGAGGCCCTGGTGCAGCGTTTGCGCGTGCGTGACCAAATTCGTGTGCCCTATCTTGTGGACCCGATGGCGCATGAGGTTGTGTTGCTCGACCTGCCCGGTGCCAGTGCGCCGGTTCTAGTGCCCTTTGGCGTCCAGGGTTCGGACGTTGTTTCAGTCTCACTGACACTCGAAGCGGGCGAAGGTCCGCCTGAGGTGGACAATGGCCGGGTGACGGTTTATCTGCCTGCGGGACTCAGCCACACAATTGGCATTGCCTGCGTGGCGAAGGCCACCGACATCCACAAGTTTGCTTTCGCTGGATGGGCAACGGGCCAGGATGTTGCCACGGGCGACGCGGCGCAGGCGCTGGCCGCGCGTGTGCGACGCGGTGCTGCGCCACTGCTGGCACCGCCGCGGCGATTGCGCCTGGTGCATGCCACGCTCGCCCCTGCCCACGCGCCTGCCTTCGATTGCCCACGTACGCAGAAGCAGTTGGGAGAAACTGCGGTGACCTTTGTCGATCCCGAATTCCGTGTGCATTCGCGCAGCACCAGCCGGGTGGATATTCAGGGTGTGTGGGAGGACCAGGTTGACGATCCGGCGCAGGACGGCTGCAGCTCCAAACGCGATGCGCTGCATGCGTTTGCCAGCGAGTTAAAGGAAGGGGATCAGCATCCTTTCGCGGGCGACCTGGACACCCGCCATGAATTCCCCGACACCCGCTACCACGAGGTTGAGTACAAAGCCATTGCGACTAGCCGTTACGCGGAGTTCTATCCGGATACGACAGATCTTTCCAACACGGTGGAATCCGCGCCGGTGCGGGTAAAGGTGCTGAACAGTGCGCCGCCATCGCCGCCGATTCCGCAATATGTTCTGCCGACTTTCCAGTGGACCGAGCACACCCAAGGGCACCCGCGGGTGCTCGAGCGCACGCGTTCAATGGGCGGTTTACGAGTGTACCTGGCGCGCGGATGGTTCTCATCCGGTAACGGTGAACAACTGGCCGTGGCCCTGCTGTCGAAGGATCACACGTATGCCCTGGAGGATGTGCCGTCTTACGTGACCCGCTGGGCGTTCAATCCGGTGAAGGCCTCCGATGCTCCTGCGTTGCGGGTCTGCCCGCACATCGGTGACATTATCGATGAGGAGCACGAAACGCTGGGGCCGATCCCAGTTCCTGGCAATTGGTCTGCCCAAGCGGGGGCTGACCCGCTACCGTTGACCTTTGCCCTTTATCGGCCGCAGTTTAATGCTGACAAACAACTGTGGTTCGTGGATCTGCAACTTAAGACCCGTCGTCATTTCATGCCGTTTGTGCAACTAGCCATCGCCCGCTATCAGGAGCACTCAGTTGAAGGCGCTGCATTCTCTACGCCGGTACTGACGGATTTCGCGCAGTTGGTGCCGTTGCGGTCCCTGACAGTAAGCCATGGGAGCGCCGGGGTAACCTTGACGCTCGGCGGCCGCGGCTATGCACAGGATGAGAGGACGCCCGCCGGCACGAGTGTAGTGCAGGCTCAGATAGAACGCCGCAGAAAGAATCAAAACCTTGACCCGGAGCTTGGGTGGCGACCCGACGGCGAGCCGGTAACGCTCACACCTGCTCACGCAGACAACGGAAAAATTATCTGGACGGGCGAGGTGCCCTATACCCAGCAAGGGCACACGTTGGTGCGTGTGGTGGTTAAAGAACATGCGATATTCGACACCGATGCGTCTATGGGCGAGGTTGAGGGGGCGTTCGAGCCGGACCGCGATGGGCGCTTGGTATTTGTTGATGCGGTGCTGATCAATCAGGGGCTGTAGCCAACTCCCGCGTTTGGTCGTACCCTGAGGGTATGTCCGCATTAGCCATCACGATTCAACGTGGGACCAGGTTCTACCTGTTTCTGCAGTGGGCGATTTTTCCGTTGGCAGTAATCGGCTTACCGTGGGCGACGCATAGTCTGATCCAAAGCGGAATACCTATTGCGGTTGCTACTTATTGCGTGATTGCGTTTTTGGGCCTGTCGTTCCTCGCGCTGGAACGGCTGATGCCCTACCGGGCACATTGGAATCGGCTGGACGGCGACCTTGGCAACGATGCGGTGAGCGCGGGTATCGCCTATGTGCTGCTGCCTAAACTGGTGGGGCCTTTGTACTGGGCGGCACTTGCTGGCGCCGCGGCCTGGCTGGCGGCAACCGTTGGCACAGATTTGTGGCCTGGCCACTGGCCGCTGTGGGCGCAGGTGATCGTGTTGATGCTGGCTGGCGACGCCGGGCGTTACTGGGGCCATCGCCTGGCCCACGAGGTGCCGGTGCTGTGGCGTTTTCACGCCATCCATCATTCAGCTAGCCGTCTTTGGTTCTTCAACGCAATGCGCCAGCACCCAGTGGACAAGTTGTGGTTTATGTTCACCGAGCTGTTGTTCCCCATATTGCTAGGGGCCAGCGGTGAGGCGTTGAGTCTGTACCTGGTGGTGACGGCGGTCTGCGGTTTTACCCAGCATTGCAATATACACCTGCGGCTGGGCGCACTTTACTGGTTGTTCAATGTTGCGGAACTGCACCGTTGGCACCATTCAAAGGACGCCCGCGAGTCCAACAACAACTACGGCAACAATCTCATTGTCTACGACCGCATTTTCGGGACCTGCTATCACCCCGAGGGACGTGGGCAATCCCGAGAGGTCGGGCCGATTGGCGTGCTGAACCCTGATTACCCAAAGACGTATTGGGGGCAGTTTATGGCGCCTTTTCGTCGAGGTAAGCTCGACAAGGGAGTCTGACAGGTCGCAGTCGGGCGCCTGCCGAACCACGGCAACGAGCGCTGCAGGGCAGCTTGGTTTTTGCATTAAACTTGCAGATACACCATTGTATCCATGTCGTTCTGTTGAGTAATGGGGTGCTGGCATGATTTCGAGATTTTTTGCAACGGCCGTCACGATACTTCTGGCGGGCTCGGCGCACGCAGCCTTGGTTCAGATTGAGATTCGCGGCCAGGTTGATTTCAATCAGATCAACTCCGGTGAGTTCGCAGATGTCGTCTCTGGTGATATGGCGGTGCTGAGCTTTCAGGTGGACTCCGAGGTTTTCACCGACGGGATGTACCCAACCCGGGGATACAACATTATCGAGTCCAGCTACAACTTCACGGTTGGAAGCGCGAATGTCGGGATCGCGGACCCAGCGCCGGCTGGCGAGACACCCTACTTTGTGCTGCGTAACGACGACCCTGCGGTTGATGGGTTTTTTGTTGGTACAACCGTAGACGGCTTCCCAAACGGGGTGGCGACAGATGAGCCCGGAGTATTCGGGCCGTTTAGAAGCAACTTCAGCGTTACCTACGACAACGACCCGTTAGCTTCGCTCGACATCCTCAGTGCGTTTGGGGTGTATGACTTCGATGGTCTGACGGTATTTGGATTCACAGTAGACGATGGACCGTTCGGTGCCATGGAGATTGTCTTCAGCAGCATGACAATTAGCCAAGTGCCAATACCGGCGGCGGTCTGGCTGTTCGGTACCGCAGTTGTTGGTCTATTTGGCGTTGGGCGACACAAACGCGTGTCCAGCGCGAGCTAGCTCTTGCGGTTTTCCCGTTGCCTCGACAGGTAGCAAGTCTGGTGATCTGGTCACCGCTATGGACGGTGAGCAGATCACCAATTTCCTCGACCTTGCTTTGCTGAAGAACTTTCTTTTTCATACGCCGAATTCCGTCGAGCGTTGCGGACCACTTGCCACTCAGCACCCACTGTATCGCCCTCGCGACGGCGTACGATGGCAGGGTTGCCTCCGCGCAGCCAACCAACGATTGGCCAGTTGAATAAGCACTAGGTTGTATACAATTGGAATCACGGGTTCGCACCGGCCCGGATAACGGTTGTCGTGTGCCGGGAAATTGTCGGACAGCCAGTATCGACACATTATTACTCGAAAAGTATGCAAAATTGCCGCATTCTCGCCGCCTGGCCACTGATTGCGCACCCTGGCGACTGCCGTAAACGCCACCTTCGCAGGGCTACACGGGCGAGTAACGCGCTAAATTGTATACAATAAGTGATGACCGGTGTAGTCTTGGGAATATGCCCGGGCACGACGCAAACCGTCAGCCATGCGCCCTGTGGGAAACGGACGGGCAGAAGAGCAATGAACCAGTCCTGGGAGAAAGAAGATTGAGTAACAGATTCACGGTATCGGTAGCTGCACTCGTTGCAGCAGGTGGCGCAGTGGCGACGCCACAAGTATGGGCGCAATCTGGCGCTCAAGATTCGGGGAGCGGTTTTATTGAGGAGATTGTGGTCACCTCAAGACGTAAGACGGAGCTCCTCCAGGACGCCCCTGCGACCGTATCCGTGCTGACGGAGGCGACGATCGAAAATACCGGCGCGCGCGTCGCACTTGATTTTCTGCAGTACGTTCCTGGTGTTTCGATGGTGGCGGGCAACGTTGAGGCGGGCGATAACCAGATCAATATTCGCGGCCTGAACGGCGCGCGTGATGGTGAGAACAACGTTGCCCTGGTGATCGACGGCGTTTTGAAAACCAACGTTGCCGTCCTGAACCAGGACCACGGCGCGGTGCAACAGATCGAGGTGCTCAAAGGCCCGCAGGGTGCATTGTACGGCCGCAACGCCGCCGCCGGCGCCATCGTGATTACCACCCACGGCCCCACCGAGGAACTGAGCGGATCCGCGCGCGTTAGTGTCGCGAGCAACGATACTGTCAAGGTCCGCGGCCTGATCAGCAACTCCCTGAGCGATCGTTTGGGATTCGTGCTGAACGGTGAGTTCGCCGAGAGCGATGGTTTTCTGCGCAACGACTTCTTCACCACCCCAGAGGCCAGAGCGTTGTATCCGCAGAATACGACTGATCCGGCCACCATTAACAATTACAAGACCTGGAATGCGAATGCGCGCCTGGTGTTTGAACCGAACGACACCACCACCATCGACGCCAAAGTGCGCGTTGGTGAGAGTACCAGTGGCGCCATCTCGTTCAACGCAATATTCCAGATCCCGTTTTTGGCGGAGCTGTTCGGCCCCAGCTTCAACATCGATGCGAACGAGCATGAGTTTATTTTCTCGCCGAACATCGACTCGCGGAATGAGCAGAGTACGATTGACGCATCGGTCAAACTGGAAACCGAAGTTGGCGATAACGATCTCACCGCGTACGTCGCGTACAGCAACGTCAAAAACTTCTTCTATGCAGATGGCACCAGCGGTAGTTTCGCGTTTTTTAACGGCGAGTCCAATTGCATTGAATCCAGCACCGCGCTCGCCGGCTTTCCAGTGCAGGCCCCGTTCGGCATCGGCGGCGGCGCCACCTTGCCGCCTTACTCGCCGACCACCTGTGACGGCACCCAATACCAGCAGACCGATCAGGAAGACCTGAGCGCCGAAATCCGTCTGGCCGGTGGTGACGGCGACTTTACCTGGCAGGCGGGTGCGTACTACCTGCAACTGGATCGCCGGGTGTGCCGCAATCTGGGCCTGGATACCGGCCAGGGCGTGGTTGAGCAGTGCTTTACGAGCAATCCCATCAACCCGACCGAAGCCCTCATCGACGATTTCTTCAATACTGATGTGTTCGCGGTGTTCGGCGCCATCGACTATAACGTTAACGACAACCTGACGCTCAACCTCGCGTTGCGCTACGACATTGAGGACCGTGATTCTACCAACAACGTGCCTACCGACGTGCGCACGCGTTGGGTGGGAAATGTGTTGACGGGCTTTGACAATGGTACCGAGACAAGCGCCGCCAACTACTTCCTGAACCCCGGCCTGGATCCGGCGTATAACCCGAGTGGTGTGCTGGCGGACCGGTCAGAGACATTCAAACAACTGCAGCCAAAACTATCATTTAGCTACGCCATGAACGATCAGCTGAATCTGTTCGGCAACTGGGGCATCGGCTTTAAGTCCGGCGGGTTTAACAACGGTGGCACCTCAGAGGTGATCGAGGGCTTTTTCAACGACCAGTTCAATGCTGGGATTACCGTGGGTGATGCGTTCGACAAAGAAACCTCAAGCGCGTTTGAATTCGGTCTGAAGGGCAGCTCGGGTGACAACCGGGTTCGTTATGAAGTGGCCGGTTACTATACGGACGTTGACGACATGCAGTTCTTCGGCTTCTTCGTCGGCCCATTCGGCTTGCTGCGTATTGTATCTAACATGGACAGCGTCGAAATCTACGGGTTGGAAGCGAACATCAGCGCCAATATGAACGACTGGCTTACCCTGTATCTGTCGGCTAATGTGACCGAGAGCGAGATTAAAGAAAACTCCGCACGACCGAATACAGTGGGCAATAACTCACCATACACGGCGGACTACACCGCCAACGCGGGTGCGGAGGCGCTGCTGCCGATCGGCAATGGCATGGATGTGCTGCTGCGTGCCGATTACCGTCTGACCGGCCCCACGTGGTTTCACTCGGTACAGGACACCACGTTGCCCAATCAGTTCGGTTTGGACGGCAACTTTAATAACTCGCAGCGCGACAGCTTTGGCATCCTGAATCTGCGGGCGGGCATCAGCACCGATCGCTGGTCGGTGATGGCCTTCGTGCAGAATGCGACGGACGAGGAGGTGCTGGTGGAGGTAATTCCCGCGCCCGAGTTTGGCGGGTCGTTTGTGGCGCCTAATCAGGATCGGATGGGTGGCATTGAGGCATCCTGGAATTTCTGACCGGCGCGTTGGTTGGTAAGATGGCAGGCACCGCCGCCGCCGCAGATGCCCGTTGGAGGAACGCTGTCCGATGAGGCTTAACGGCAAGACCGCATTGATTACGGGCAGCAGCTCCGGCATCGGGGAGGCCGTCGCGCTGGCATATGCGGCAGAAGGCGCTTCGCACGTCGTGCTGAACTATCCGGTACCGGAGGAAAGAGTCAAAGCCGAAGCGGTCGCCAGTGCGGTCAGCAAGCTGGGGGCCAGCGCGATAGCCCTTCAGGCCGATGTCAGCAACGCGCAAGAGGTCGAGTCCCTGGTTGCCGGGGCCAGCGAGTTTTGCGGGCACATCGATATCCTCGTGAACAATGCCGGCATCGCCCACGGAGATCTGGTAGAGGACCTGCCGATCGAGACCTGGGACCGGGTCATTAACGTCCACCTCCGGGGGACGTTCCTGGTGACCCGGGCTGCGTTGCCGGGCATGTACGCGCGCAACTTCGGCCGCATTATTAATACGGTTTCGCAGCTGGCTTACAAAGGAGCGCCCGGGCTTTGCGCTTACACGGCGGCCAAAGGGGGCATCCTGTCCTTTTCAAGATCACTTGCGCTTGAGGTCGGGCAGAGAAACGTCCGCGTCAATTGCGTAGCGCCCGGAGCCACCAAGACGCCCATACTGAGCGGTGTGGATAGCGAAGTGCTCGACGCGATTAAGGCGGCGATTCCCGTGGGACACTTTGCCGAGGTGGAGAACATTGCCCCAGCTTATGTCTTCCTGGCCTCTGCGGACGGTGACCACTTTCAGGGGCAGTGTGTAAGTCCGAACGGCGGGGACTGTTTTCTCTGACCGATGTCGCCGAGCACACCCGAGGCGTGATAATCTGCCCCTCACCAGCCTCAATTGGTTTGAAGGGGAACTAACATGCTTAATAAGTCCAACCGCCGCTTAACGGCGCTCCCAGTGGCCGCGCTCGCTGCGCTTTTTGCTGTCAATGCGTTTGCCGCTGACAGCTTTGACAGCGACAGCGACGGCTTTGACGACAACTCCGATAACTGCACATTAGTGGCGAACGCCGATCAGCGCGACACTAACGGCGATGGCTTCGGCAATCTGTGCGATCCGGACGTGAACAACAACAATATTGTGGATGGCCAGGACTTCCGCTTCGTCCGCTGGGCGATTCTCAATGGTGGCAATCCAAACGCCGATTTTGACGGCGACGGTAATGTGGACGGCACTGACATCGGCATCCTGGTGGACATGGCCCAGCAACCCCCAGGGCCGACCGGCACGGACCCAGATGTCCCGAATTGCAACTGCTACTTCTCCGGCGACTGCACTCAGTCCGGCCAGTTCTGTGACTGGGGCGATGAAGGCTTTACGATTGAGCTTTCCTGCTGGTGGCGCGATCCTAAACCCACTGCACCAGGCAATGGTTGCTCGACCGAATACGAAGGTGAGTGGGGTCCCATTTGTGATGGCTTCTGCACCGATTCGCGCGGCGGATCATCCATTGGCGGTGAACAACGTACGGCCATCGCGCAGGCGGCGCGCTTGTGGGCGGATGCCATGATTACCCCGTCGTTGCGTGGTGGCGGTCCGGTGGATCAGGCGTTGGCCGATGCAGCGCGGGCATTGCCATTCCAGTTGTCCCAGGCGGCCGATGTCGTTGGGCGCCACGCGGCGGACATGATTGGGATTGCAGCGGGACGTGATTTCTACGATTTCTTCTGCCACTTTGAGCATCATCCACAAGAGCCGGATGCCAGCTTGTTCGTCGATCTGACTCAGGACAGCTGTCGGATCGAGGCGGCCGCCCTCACTGCAGATGCCCTGGTGGCAGAAATTGAAACCAAAGGCGCCGCCCGTGAGATTCTGGCAGGCATCCCGGCGAGCTGTGCGGGTTGGCAGGATATGTTCGCGCCGCGATGCGAGGCCGGGCCTGATGCGCTGAATTGTTTCTCCACCATGGTGGAGGATCTGGCGCATTTCATGACGACGCCGCGTGCACAGGTGGCCAAGGCGAATGACTTTATTGATGAGGTGATGGGGCGCCGCTAAACGCCGCTCGCCAACGTAACTTCTCACACTAGGTGGCCGCGTCGACTGTGTCGGCGCGGCCTTGTCTTTGGTAGTGGCATCACACGGTGTGCTTGCCTGGCGTTAGCGTATCTGCCGACCGTATACGAGACCGATCGCCGCCCCTACGCAAGTGAACTGAATAATCTGGAAGATCGTGCCCAGAAGCACAAAATCGACCTTGGGCTCGATCATGAACTTGGCCGCTGTCGCGAACACCATCACCGACCAGACGGTTAGCCCCATAAACAACCCGAATTGAATCCCCCGAATGATTGGCCGGCCACCGCCCAAGTGCTGATAAAACAGCGGGTAGAACCAGGCGAATACGATCGCCTGCAACAGGATCGCCAACATGCCGAACGGCATGACAGGCGCGGGACGCGTAAACGCACCCATGGCGACGTACTTGTCGTGAAACAAAAGCATGTGCCAGGGATAGGCGATCGCCATCGTCACCACAAAGTAGGCAAAAATCGCGAGCCAGAATCTGTGCTTCATACTACTTCCTCTCTGGGCACTTGTTTTTTAAAAGTGGCTTTAGCTTAGTCTTAGAGCTTGCTTTTTGCAAGTGCTTTGCTATGCCGTTATCATTTGCAGATGACCAAAGAACGCAAAGATGAATGGTACGGTTGTCCGATCCGCTTTGGCATGGGGATTTTCGGCGACAAGTGGACGTTGTTGGTTATTCGCGACCTGATGTTCAAGGGTAAAAAGCACTACAGCGAATTCACCGATCCTGAAGAGAATATTTCGACTAATGTGTTGGCGGATCGGCTGAGTAACCTGCTCGCTCACGGAATCGTGACTAAGCAATCAGACCCCGAGAACAAATCGCGCTACATCTACGGTCTGTCCAAAAAGGGTATGGACCTGTTGCCGATGATGCTCGCGATGATCGATTGGTCCGAGAAATACGATCACCGCACGGATGTTCCGAAAGCGTTTATCCGAAAACTCAGAAAAGACCCAGAGGCACTGATGCGGGAGGTCAGAAAAGGAATGGTTCGCTCCCCAGTCTGAGCTCAGCGACCACCTCTTTCCACCACGGTTGTTGGACATGACGACAGCGTGCTCTTGAGCTCCTCGGTTAGGAGGCGCCGCAGCGTGTCAAGTCACTATGTCATTAGCCTGCGGAGTCACGTTGAACCGAGCGATAACCAAGCGATTGGTTTTAGCAGGAGGGCGCGCATACTACATAAAAACAAAGTGACCACTATCGCTGCATGCCAGCATGCCAGAATGCCGCAGCGAACAGCATTCAAGTAAATTGATAGATATGTCGTTTATGGCGCCATCATGAAATATCCGTGCGTGGTCGAATGGGAGATTGGTCATTTCTGTCATCTCGAGCCCGTCTCTTCCAACATGCAATAATGAACAATCTACGGCCGCTCACGAATTCGGACATGAACTCGGTTTCAAGGACTCTACCGCACTCAAACGGAGGCGGCAGACATCGTGACGATATCCGGTACACAGGTTAAGGGGTATCGCTCGCGGGTGCTGATCGAGAAGTACGGGCAACTTTAGAAGAGCGAACTATGGCGGTTCTCAACGCATCGTTACTCGTGGTTGTTGCGCTCCTTGCAAGAGCGACAGGCCCGCATGTCGGCGGCGAGCATGAGCTGTATCGAGCGATCGAAACTGGCGATGTCAATGTTCTACGCGCGTACCTAGAGGGCGGGGGCGATCCAAATCGATTGATAAAGCGGGATAAAGATACCACCGTGAGCGTCTATCCGCTGGAGATCGCGGTGGCGTCGAGGCAAGACACCGCTGCAACGATACTGTTGCGCACGGGTGCCAAAGCCGATGTGTTCGACACACGCATGGGCGACTTTCTGGAATTGTCCGCGCAGCAAGGGATGGCGTCCTCTATTCGCCAACACCTGGCACAGGTGCCAGGTGCTTTGGACGATCCGTCCCGCGCTAGCCGGGTTCTTAACGTGGCCAGCGCGTACGGCCGATTCGATGTAGTGTCTGTCATCATTGAGCAGAAAGCGGGCCGCGGGCTCAGATGGGATGGGGTTCTCGAGCGGGCATTCATCGCGGCCGCCAGCGCGGGTAGTGAGGACATCGCCCGACGTTTGCTAGAAACCGGGTTAGACAGTCAAACTCCCGGGCTCCTGCATGCCGTGGCGTACGGGTGCAACGCGGGCTTAGTGCGCGATGTTGTTGAGGCAGGCGCACCAATCACGGGCCGGGCGGTGGCCAACGGGCGGTTCGAACAGTCGCCGTTGCAGTTGGCTGTCGAGCGCCTCGACAAGGCTCTGGGGGGCGCCGGTGATCGAACAACGGCGGAAACGGTAATCGAACAACTCGCAGATCTTGGCGCGGATGTATGTCCGTTAGCGAGCATCGCTCAGGATCTTAAGCACACGACACTGCGCACCCTCAAACGCATCGCGCCACATTGCCACTGGTCGCCTGACCCCAAGCAGTAACATCAGTGACATCGACGGTATCAGCGCTGGAAAGGTTGCGCTCTGCACAACACAGAGTTTGATGACATGAGGCTGAAACTGCGCCGACGTCGGCGACTCTTAGATTGAGCGCTTGTCGCCGCCGATTGGTTCTTTTCGTTGAGGTAACTTCGGACGGGGCAATTCGTACTAGCGCAGATCAAGAACAGGACTCACCCTCGAAACGTCGTTTGCAGTATCGAAGGCACGCCGGGTAGCATGAGGATGAGGAACAAGACTCTCCCTTAGAAAGCGCTTCCGCTCTGCGTTCGATATCTTAGTTGACTATGAAGTGAGGAGTTTGCGATGGGCGCCAGTATTTTTGTAAGTCATGTGACGGAGTCGCGAGAACTAGCCTCTGCGGTCAAAGTGATAGTAGCGGGAGACAGACTGGCTGCTGAATCGATTCATGTGGCTGGCGAAGAAAAATCTCTCGGCGACTGGCGGAACGAACTCGAGACTCGTCTGTCGTCGTCGAAAATTGTCCTGGTGCTCCTTAGCCCTCAGGCACTCAGGAGACCTTGGATACAGATCGAAGTTGGTGGCGCTCTGATGAAGCGCGCCACAATAGTGCCTATTTGTTACAACGGACTACACCTCACGGACCTTCCAGTTCCATACTCGACGCTAACAGGTTTTGAGCTTTGGAACGACAAAGAATCACTCAAGAAAACCTTGTGCGATCTTCGGGATCACGTCTACACAGCGCTTGGGTTAACGAATGAACTAGAAAAAACCGGGCTGGCGAGCGACACTGATCCCATCGAAGACGATGTTCAGAGTGTCTGTTGTGCTCTCGACAAAGCCTGTAGGTCAGAGATGTCCCCTTCATACAACCTCTACGGGCCGAGCGAAAGAACGAACGCGATTGTCGCAGATCTGGAAAAACTGTCACGAGAACCGAACGTAGAAAATAAAGTAGTTTGGTCTTCCGCTTTTCTTTCCACATTGGCGATCAGCGGCCAAGAGGAGTTCGAGGAAGGGCACCGAGATTCATTGCTCCAAGAAAAGGAATTTCTTTTGAAACTCGCGAAGCGTGGTTGTCAGATAAAGCTGATTATATCGCCTGCAAATCCCGACAACACGAGGAGAACTGATGTCGAGAGTGGTCTTCTCCGAACGGAGACCTTGCTGAATTTCGTTAGTGAAGTTCGCCCTTGGCATCGCAAC